>JBJXEH010000247.1:0-13510 GCA_046153995.1 Micropepsaceae bacterium | reverse complement strand
CACCATCGCGACATCTTCGTCGCCCACGACGGCAACGACATCCGCGGTGAAGACCGCCTCGTCCCTCGCGGGCCCACGTCGCCGCGCCGCTTCGCCGCCCGCTTCCACTTACATCCATCCGTGAAAGCCGCACGAAGCGCAGACCGCAAATCGGTAGTGCTCACGCTTCCCTCCGGCGCCACCTGGCGCTTCGGCGCCGACGCCGAGATAGACCTCGCCGACGGCGTCTATCTGGGTTCCGGCGACGCTATCCGCAAAACCCAACAGATCGTGATTGCTGGCGTCACCGGCGCCGAGCCCACAACCGTGAAGTGGGCGCTGAAGAAAGCCACAGGAATCGAGACGGACTCTACCGTCTGAGGCGTTCAGCCGCTTGGGAAGCGCACGGTTTGCGTGCTATTTCGCCCGCGCCAAAGCGAAACGAAAAGGCGCCCCCGATGTCGACGCAACACCTCCGTCCGGTCCGCCGGGCGCTCATCTCCGTTTCGGATAAGACCGGTCTGGTCGATTTCGCGCAAAGCTTGAGCAAGTTCGGCATCGAACTGATCTCGACCGGCGGCACCGCGAAAGCACTCACCGCAGCGGGCCTCAAAGTCACCGACGTCGCCACCGTCACCGGCTTCCCCGAAATGATGGACGGCCGCCTGAAGACGCTGCACCCGCGCGTGCACGGCGGGCTGCTCGCGCTGCGTGACGAACCCGGCCACGCAAAGGCGATGCAGGAACACGGCATCGAAGGCATCGATCTGCTCGTCTGCAACCTCTATCCGTTCGAAGAAACCGTCGCCCGCAAAGCAAGCTTCGAAGAGACGATCGAGAACATCGACATCGGCGGCCCCGCAATGATCCGCGCCGCCTCGAAGAACCACGGCTACGTCGCCGTCATCGTGGACGTCGAAGACTACGCGCCCGTCCTCGCCGAACTCGAAGCCAACAAGGGCGCGACGACGCTCGCCACGCGCAAACAACTGGCCGCCCGCGCCTACGCCCGCACGGCAGCCTACGACGCCGCAATCTCGACCTGGTTCGGTCAAGCAAACGCGATGACACAAAAGCCCGAGGAGCGCACACCGCCCCGCCGCTTCGCGCTCGCCGGACACCTGAAGCAAACCTTGCGCTACGGCGAAAACCCGCATCAAGGTGCGGCGTTCTATACGACCGGCGACCACCGCTTCGGCGTGGCGACAGCGACCCAAGTCGGCGGCAAGGAACTCTCCTTCAACAACATCAACGACACCGACGCGGCCTACGAATGTGTCGCCGAGTTCGACCCGAAGACGACGGCGGCGATCGCGATCATCAAGCACGCAAATCCGTGCGGCGTCGCGACGGCGGCAACGCTCGCCGAAGCCTACAAACTCGCGCTCCGCTGTGATCCCGTCTCGGCCTTCGGCGGCATCGTCGCATGCAACCGGCCGCTCGACGGCGCGACGGCAACGGAACTCGCGAAAATCTTCACCGAAGTCATCATCGCCCCCGACGCCGACGAAGAAGCCCGCAAAATCCTAAGCGCAAAAAAGAACCTGCGCTTGCTTCTCGCGCACGGCCTGCCCGATCCCGCAACGCCCGGCATGAACCTGCGCACGGTCGCAGGCGGGTTCCTCCTGCAATCGCGCGACAACGGCCGCGTCACCGAAAACGAATTGCGTGTCGTCACGAAGCGCAAGCCAACAGATCGCGAACTCAAAGACCTCATCTTCGCCTTCCGCGTGGCCAAGCACGTAAAGTCGAACACCATCGTCTACGCCAAAGAGGGTGCCACCGTCGGCATCGGCGCGGGCCAAATGAGCCGCATCGACTCGGCCCGCATCGCCGCCTGGAAAGCGCAAGAAGCGGCGAAGGCAGCGGGCCTGACCGAGTCGCTCGCAAAGGGCTCCGCCGTCGCCTCGGACGCATTCTTCCCGTTCGCCGACGGCCTGATCGCCGCAGCCGACGCCGGCGCCACCGCCGTCATCCAACCCGGCGGCTCCATGCGCGACGGCGACGTCATCGCCGCCGCCGACGAACGCAGCCTAGCGATGGTCCTAACGGGCATGCGCCACTTCCGGCACTGAACTCAATCCACCGCGACCGCACGTTCCGTCTTCACGAACAGCATCCCGATCCACCCGATCCCAAGCAGGATCAGTATCGAAGCAAGACCGAGAGCGTTGTTCTGCGTCCACTCGGTCGCCCGCGCCACCACGAACGGCGCAAGAAACGCCGTCGCCGTGCCGGACAATGCGTAGAGCCCAAAAAACTCCCCCATCTTCGACGGCGGCGCGATGCGTGCCATCATCGTGCGGCTGTTCGCATAGGCGGCCGTGATGAAGATCGCGATGATGATCACGATGGCGACGTAGATAAGTTCAGGCCACGATTCGAAGAACGGCAAGCCGTGCACCGGCGGCGCCTTCGGGTCGTACGGAATAAAGAACAAGATCGTGTCCGGCCGCATCGACAGCGAAAGCACGAGCCCCACCATCGTGCCGCCGACCGCAATCAAAAGCCCGTTGCGCGACCCGAACTTGTGGTCGATCCACCCGCCGAACAACCCGCCATACGTCGCAAAGACAGAGAGGATGACGCCGTAGACGAGCAAGTCTTGCGTCGTCCAGCTGAACGTCACGGCGGCATACCCTCCGCCAAAGATCAGCACGGCGTTGCAACCGTCGTTGTAGATCATCCGCCAAAGCAGGAACCACGCGACGTTGCGATAGTTGCGCAGGCTCTTGATCGTGCGCACTAGCGAACTCAACCCACTGCGCACGGCCGCCGCCGGACCCAGCGCCACTTTCGGCTGGTCGGGCGTGAAGACGAAGAGCCACGAACCGAACAGGACGAACCAAATCACGAACAACGGACCGACCATCCGCTCCGGCTCAAAGGCGGCTTTGTCGATCCCGAACCAAGGCTCCGCCGGCACAAAAGGCCAGGATTGCGTGCTCTCCTGCCCCGGCCAAACGAAGCAAACGAGCATGAACACGAACAAGATGACGCCGGACAAATTGCCGAGCGCGAGTGCCAACCCCGAAAGCCGCCCCACGCGATTGTCGGGCACGATCGTGGGCAGCATGGCGTTATGAAACACGGCCGTGAAGTCGAACGACACGATCGTCGCCACCAGCAGCACGCACGTCACGGCAAGCGAAAGCCCCGCCTCATCCGGCATCGCGTACCAGAGAAGACCCGCCGTCACCGCAAGCGAGATGGAGAATGCGGCAAGCCACGGCTTGCGCCGCCCGCCGGCATCCGCAACGGCACCGAGCATCGGCGCAACAAGCGCGATAATGAAACCCGCGAGCGAGTTCAAATCGCCCCACAGCGCCTGCCCCTTCACCGGATCGCCGACAAGCTGCATGTAGAAATAGGGCGCGAAGATATAGATCGTAATCAGCAACACATGCGGATTGCGCGCACCTTCGAACCACGCCCAAGCCCATTGCCCAAGTGGCGAGGCGCTGACGCCACCGCTCGCCGAACGTTCTTCGGGCACGGCAGTCCAACGCGCGCGCAAAGTCGGCTTGGCGGGAACTGTATCGCTCATGAAAAATCCAAATAGCCGTTGTCCAACCTTACGCATGAACCGGCGTGACAAGCGAGGGGCTTGACGCCGTTGCAGCGCACAAGCTCCAGTCGCCTCGTGCGTCACCCCGCTTCGTTCAAATGACCCTGCCTTGGGAAGCAGCCGCCGCCGCACTGGCGGCGGCCGTGTTGCACGCGATCTGGAATGCCGGGTTAAAGGCCGGCAACGACCGCTTGCTCGACGCGGCGTTGTTGTTCGCCGTTGCGGGCGTGATCGGCCTCACCGTCACGCTCTTCGCACCGCCAATGAATCCCGAAGCATGGCTTTGGATCGGCGTCACCGCCGCGCTGCATCTGCCCTACACCTACTTCCTAGCCCGCGCGTACGAACTCGGCGAGCTCAGCCACGTCTACACGATCGCGCGAGGGCTCCCGCCGTTACTGATCACAGTGCTGGCAATCTTCGCCGTCGGCGAAATCCCCACGCCCGCGGCAGCCGCAGGCATCGCGCTCATCAGCATCGGCATATTGACGGTCGGCATGAGCCCCGGCGCGCACCGCCAAGGCACGCTTCTCGCAGGCGCCGTAGCAATTACGATCGCGCTCTACAGCATCTCCGACGGCATCGGCGTGCGCGCCTCGGGCAGCGCGCTCGCCTACAACGGCTGGGTCTTCTTCGCGGTCGGCCTCACGACCGCCGCAATGGCGCTCACGCTCCGCGGTTCCAACATCGCCGGCTACGCACGCAAACATTGGCCGCGCGCAGTAATCGGAGGTGCACTCTCATTCGTCGCCTACGGCTTAGTCCTCTGGGCGATGACGTTCGCCCCCATCGCCGGCGTCAGCGCCTTCCGGGAAACCTCGGTCGTCTTCGCCGCCCTCATCGGCATCCTCTTCTTCGGCGAAAAAGCCGACCCCCGCCGCCTCATCGGCGCAGCGATCGTAGCCATCGGCGCGGTCGTCCTGAAAGTCGCTTAGCCGTGGCAAGTCAGCTTTCACCACCAAGACACCAAGCGCACCAAGTTTCACCAAGAAGGAAATGCCTCACACAATGGGACAATGAAACAATGGGTTTATCCGCTTGGCGCGAAGCGCCAGTCCGAACGTTCAAACGCGCGCTATCGCGCGTGACGAGACACTCTTCATTGCTGCCATTGTCCCATTGTGTGAGGCATTCGTTCCTTACTTCTTGGTGAAACTTGGTGCGCTTGGTGTCTTGGTGGTGAAACTGCCTTGCCACGGCAACAACACTAAGCCAGCAAATCCCGTATCTGCCCCGCCGCCAGCGTGAGCCGTGCGACGGTGACCGTGCCCGACCGCTCAAGGTCGGTCACGAGCGTCGCCACCCGCTCCACTTGCTCGTGATGCACCAGAGCCCACGCTTCGACAGCGGTGCTGCCGGCCGCGCGGTTGTCGCCGGTCGTCCCGTTCGCAAGTGCGCGCGAAGCCAGCGCCCGCTGATGCACGAAGAGGTCGTCGATCAAGCGGCGCACGGCGAGCCTGTCCCAATGCTCCGGCAAGTTCATCCGCTCCGCCGCCAGCCGCAACCGGTCGACGCCGATCGTTCGCGACGCCGCAAAGTAGGCACCCGCCACCATGTCGAGCGGCTTCTTCGTCTCCGCCGAAAGCCGCGCGATGTCGGGCGTCGCCCCGATCGCCGACAACGCGCCGATATCGTCGGCCAAATCGTCCGGCACGCCAGCCGCGCGCAGTTCGCTGATCGCCTCGATGATCGCCTTGCCCTCGGCCTCCGACACCAGCGTCGAAAACGTGCCGCGCAAATTGGCGACACCTTGCGCGTACGGCGCAATCGCATCCGCAATCGGCGTGGTCGCCGGCACATGCCGGTAAAACCATAGTGTCTGCCGCAAAAGATGCAGCGCCAGCTTGCCGTGCATGCGCACCTGGACGGCGGCAGCAACCTTGTTGTCCAGCGCGTTGATCCCATCGGCGATCCGGTCGATCCCGAACGCGTGGAGCGCGATCGTATACGCGCGCGCAAGGGCCGGCGCCTCGCTCGCGCTCGCCTCCTTCAGCCGGTGCATAAACAGCGGCCCGCCACGATTGACGATGTCGTTCGTCAGCACCGTCGCCACGATCTCCCGCCGCAGGCGGTGCGCCGCCATGCCCTTCGGCAGCCGCGCGCGTACGTCGCTCGGAAAATAGTGCTTCAGCGTCTCGCCATAAAACGGATCGTCCGGCAGCGCCGAACTGTTGATCTCGTCGAACAACTGCAGCTTCGCATAGGCGAGCAGCACGGCTAGCTCTGGCCGCGTCACGCCCTCGTTGCGGTTCGCTCGCTCGCGCAAATTCTCGGTCGACGGCAAACCCTCAACCGCACGGTTCAGTCGCCCGTCGCGCTCCAGCGCCCGCATGAAGCGGCCGTACCCGTCTGATTCCCAGGCTCCGCCCGCCTGCGCCACACTAAGCGCAAGTGATTGATTATAGTTGTCGGCAAGCACTAGATGCGCAACCTCGTCCGTCATCTTGGCAAGCAGCGGATCGCGCTCCGCCGCCTTCAACTCGCCCGCGCCGATTGAGGCGTTCAGCAAGATCTTCAGATTCACCTCATGGTCCGACGTATCGACACCCGCCGAATTGTCGATCGCGTCCGTGTTCAAGCGACCGCCCGCCTTCGCGTACTCGATGCGCCCGGCTTGCGTGCAGCCAAGGTTCGCACCTTCGCCGATCACCTTCGCCTTGATGTCCCGCCCATCGATGCGCAGCGCATCGTTTGCCTTGTCGCCCGCGTCTGCGTTGCTCTCGGCCGACGATTTGACGAACGTGCCGATGCCGCCGAACCACAACAGGTCCACCGGCGATTTCAACAACGCCCGCATCAACTCGGAAGGCTCCGCTTGATCGGCGGTCAAACCGGTGAGTGCCTTCACCTCCGGCGACAGCGGAATCTTCTTCATCGCACGAGAATAAACACCGCCGCCCTTGGAGATTTTCGCTTGGTCGTAGTCCGCCCACGACGAGCGCGCCAAACTGAAGATGCGCTGCCGCTCCGCAAAGCTCGCCGCCACGTCCGGGTTCGGATCCAGGAAGATGTCGCGGTGGTCGAACGCAGCAACCAACTTCGTCGCCTTCGACAGCAACATCCCGTTGCCGAACACGTCGCCCGACATGTCGCCCACGCCGACCACCGTGAACGGTATCGTCTGAATGTCGGTCCCGATCTCGCGGAAGTGACGCTTCACGGCCTCCCACGCACCCTTGGCCGTGATGCCCATCTTCTTGTGGTCGTAGCCGACCGAGCCGCCGCTCGCGAACGCATCGGCCAGCCAGAAACCGTAGTCCTTCGAAATCCCATTCGCGATGTCGGAGAACGTGGAAGTGCCCTTGTCCGCCGCGACGACGAGATAAGGATCGTCCGCATCGTGACGAACGACATCCTTCGGCGGCACGATCTTGCCGTCGCTCGCGATATTGTCCGTCATGTCGAGGAGCGAGGCGATGAAGGTCTTGTAGGCGGCAATCCCGCCGGCAAGCCAAGCCTCGCGGTTCGACGCAGGCGGCAACTTCTTCGGATAGAACCCGCCCTTCGAACCGACCGGTACGATCACCGCGTTCTTAACCTGCTGCGCCTTCACGAGGCCAAGCACCTCCGTGCGGAAGTCTTCGCGCCGGTCCGACCAGCGCAAGCCGCCGCGCGCAACCTTGCCGAACCGCAAATGCACGCCCTCGACCTCGGGCGAATAGACAAAGATCTCGAACATCGGCCGCGGCAGCGGCAGGTCTTCGATCTTCGCCGAGTCGATCTTGAACGCGATCGACGGCTTGTCCTTCTGGAAGAAATTTGTACGCAGCGCCGACTGAATGACGTTCCGGAAGCGCCGGATAATGCGGTCGTCGTCGAGGCTCGGCACCTTGGCCAGCGCCTCGTCGATCTCGCCGTTGATCTTCGCTTCCAACGCGCCGCGATCCGTCACCGCGAGTTCGAACCGCGCCTTGAACAACCGCACCAGCGCGGCGGCAATGCGCGGGTTCCGCCCCAGCGCCTCTTCCATCAACGCCTGGCTCGCCCCGAACGTCGCCTGCCGCAGATACTTCGCAACCGCGCGCAGCATCGCGACATCGCGCCAGGCGATCTCTGCACTAAGCGTCAGCCGGTTGAAGCGGTCGCTCTCCGCCCCGCCGCGCCACACCGTCATGAACGCGTCTTCGAAAAGCCGCATCGCCGCTTCGCGCTCGGGCGTCAACTGCCCGCGCAATTTCAGATCGTGGATCGTAACCAAGGCATCCGCGCGCTTGACCGGATAGTTCACCTCCTCGATCGCGCGCAGACCGAAATCCTCAAGCACCGGCAACAGATCGGAAAGCTCGATCACGCCGCCGGCTTGATAAATCTTGAAATGAATGACGCCGTCGGTCGGATCGGTCCCGCCCGACGAACGCAAAGCGAGAGCACCGGTCCCAGCCTGCACGACCTCCTCGGCTTTGCCGATATCGAGGATAGCTTCGGCAGGTCCAAACGCCTCGCGATAGGCCTCCGAGAACGCGCCCGAATAACGCGCGAACATCGCATCCGCTTGTTCCGGCGCCATCGACCGCGACAGCGCGTCCGAAAAATCGTCGCTCCAAAGCCGCACGGCTTGGGCGAGCCGCGCCTTCAACGCGACATTGTCGTAAGTCTTCGGCCGCCCGTCCGGGAACATCACTGTGAAGTGGATGCGCGCCATCTGCCCTTCTTCGGTGTGCGGATAGGCACTCGCGATTTGTCCGCCCAGCGCTTCGGTTAGAATGCCGCCCAACGAACGGATCAACCCGCCGCGAAACTTGTCGGCCGGGAAATAAACATGAGCGGACGCGAACCGCTCGAACGTATCGAAACGGATGAAGAGGTTCGTATCGGGCCGGTCGCCGAGATGCGCAAGCACAGGCCCCATGCGCAGAAGATCGGCTTCGGACACCTGGAAGAGTTCGTCCCGCGGCAGATTGTGCAGCACGACGGCGAGCGCCTTCGCATTGTGGCTCCCTTTCGGAAACCCCGACTGCGCCATCACGTTCGTAACCTTGCGACGAAGGAACGGGATGTCGCGCGGATTGTCGTGATAAGCAGCCGATGTAAAGAGCCCGATGAAGCGCCGCTCGCCGGCAAGCTTCCCGTCCTTGAACCGCTTAACGCCGATATAGTCTTCTTGCACGCGCCGGTGCACGGGCGACTTCTCGAGCGACTTTGTCACGATCAGCGGCGACGGCTGCATCATGAATGCGCGCACTTCCGGCGTCATCGTCGCGCGATCTTGGCCCCGCCGGATTACCCGCCGCTCCGGATCGCGTAGAAGCCCGAGCCCTGTCTCCGGCAAGGGTCTCAACTGCCCGTCGCCCTTCGGATCGAACGCATAGTCGCGCACGCCCAAGAACGTAAAATGGTTCTGCTTCAACCAGTTTAGAAACGCGACCGTCTCCTCGATCTCCTCCCGCGGCGCCGGCGGCGGGTTCTTTGTCAGATCTACGATCGCCTCGTCGACCTGCGCTATCGTCGCCTTCCAATCCGAAACCGCGGCTGTCACGTCGCGTAACACTTGCGCGATACCGGCGTGAATGGAGGCGATCTGCTCCGCCGTCCCGATCCGCGAGATCGCAACGCAAATCATGCTCTCGGCCGGTGCGTCGCTACCGTCGAACACGAAGCCGCGGAACGAACCGCCGGCATCGCGCTTCACTTTGAAGATCGGATGAAACACCGCCTTGATCTTCACGCCGCGTTCGCCGAGTTCGCTGAGCGTCGAGTCCACCAGGAACGGCTTGTCGTCGTTGATCGTAACGACCAGCGTTACCGGCGCCGTGAATCCGTCGCGCTGCGTATCGGGCGAAAAGACTCTGAGAAACGTGGTGCCGGGCTTGCGCTCGGCCGCCGCGCGCCAAAACAGCCGCGCGATCCCCGCCTGTACGTCCTTCGAAAACGGAGCCAAGTCTTCCGGTGCGGCACCTGCAAAGAAGTGTTGTTCGAACTGAGAGAACCCTTGCAGGTCGGCTTCCAGCGCAGCGGTCATGTCGAGCCATTGAGAAGGGCCGCGCAAGGCATCGGGCGGCCGGGTGAGCAAGCGGCGCGGATATAGCCACAAATCGGCGGTGAAGTCCGCTCCTTTACGGCGTCACTTGCGCGAGCCTTTCGCACATGCGAAGCGGATCAAGAACGGCGCGCCGAACCCGCTTGATGATAGCGGTAGTGGCCGGTGACCTTGAGCCCGAACAGCATGTCTTCAATCTGCGGTCCGAAGCCGATATTGTGCATCACAAGCGGCCGCTTCCCGTCGCTCGACCGCCGCTCCGTCACCATGCCGATATGCGGCCGCCCGTCGGCTAAGGCCCAAGCAACGACGTCGCCCGGCTTGTAGTCGTCGCCACTGTCGCTCACCGGCAGCGACGCATCGTGCCGCGCGAAAAACGTCGCAAGGTTCGGCACCCGCCGGTGATCGATGTTCTTGTCCGGCCCCTTCAAACCCCACCGCTTCGGATAGACGCCGAATGCGCGGCGCATGTCTTCGTGCACCAAGCGCTGTAGATCGACACCCAACAACCGGTAGGCGCGAACAACCTCGTCTGCGCACACGCCGCGGTCCGGCGCCACGTCCCCGTTTGGATAGCTAAGTTGCTGATACGCAGCATCGTAGACCACCGTGTGCGTCGCCCGCTCTTCGGCCGCAGCCGACAGGCGCAGCCCATAGCCCAAAGCCGGGTTTCCCCAATCCTTGTTGACCTTGGGGTCGTCGGCCGGCCCCAAGACGGCGTCCGCGGCCGACTTCACCGATTGAGGGATTTGCGGGGCCGTATCGCACGCACCAAGCACGGCGAAACAGGCCAAAATACCCGTCATCCGGGCAAGCGCGACCATGGTTTCCATGGCCGCCATCCTGACCAAGAAAGTGGCACCAGTGCGGCGCGAAACAGGGCAATGCGAGACGGGCCGCCGACAAATGTGGCAACTTTTCCGCCACGGACCGTGTTGAATTTGCCGCACCGTGTGCACAACCTGTGGCTGGTTGGTCATTCCCTCGTTGACTCGTGCACCCCCAGCGTGTGGTCTTAAGGCGGGGAGCCAATGGTGGGGGGCAAAGGCATGAAATTGCCTGCTTTTCCTTCACCCGTGGCTGTGAATTTAAAGTTGTAGGTAGGGGGAAATACCGTCATGACGAAGTTCAATGTCGTTCGCACCGGGCTATTGGGATCTGCGGCGGCTTTCGCACTAGTTGGAGCCGCAAACGCGGTCGAAGCCGAGTTCGGCGATGTCCAAATCACCTTCGACACGACTGTGTCGATGGGCGCGTCGATGCTGACGCAAGACCGGAACACGCAGTTCCTGCCGGAAGCGAACGGCGGCCCGATCGACCCGCGTAACAACGCGGCGCTCGGCGGCGTCGTGCTCCCCAATGGTATCCTTGTCGCGCCCTTCAGCGGCGCGTTCGGTGGCGTCAACCAATACTCCGGCAACCGGGCGGCCAATAACGACGGTTCGATGCAAACGGACGACGGTCGCCTCAACTTCGATCGGGGAGATCTGATCGGCGCCAACGTCAAGGCGAACCACGACCTCATCGTCACGTGGCAGAACTATAAAATCTTCGCACGCGCCGTCGGCTTCTACGACGTCGTCATGAACGATAAAGACGTCGGCGCCCGCTCGCAGCTGACGGACCAGGCGCTCGGCGACGTCGGTCGCAACTATGAACTGCTCGACCTGTTCATCTCGGCCGACTATACGCTCGGCGACATTCCGGTGAACCTCCGCGCCGGTAAGCAAGTGATCAACTGGGGCGAAAGCACGTTCATCCTCAACGGCCTGAACGTCTTCAACCCGATCGACGTCGGTGCGTTCCGCCGCCCTGGTTCGGAAATCAAAGAAGCCCTGGTTCCGGTGAATGCGGTGTACGGCTCGGTTTCGCTGCCGGCCGACATCTCGTTGGCCGCCTACTACGCGCTTGACTGGGAATCGTTCGAAATCGATCCGTCGGGCACCACGTTCTCGGGCGCAGACGTTATCGCATCCGGCACGGGTGTCGGCGGTAACTTCTCGCAAGGCGAACTGGTCAGCTTCCTGACGTCGAGCCCGTTCTCGGGCCTCCGCCGCAACTGTACCGCGGCAGCCGGCTCCGGAACGCAATTCGTGCAGCTCAACGGCTTGGTCAACAACCCGCTGCTGAGCGCGGCCGGGCCGGACGGAAACGGCTTGGTCGAGTGTAATGACAGCGTCGCGGTTGGCAACTTCATCAGCCACACGACACCGTTTCCGATTGGCCAACACGAGCGCTTTCGTCTCGGCTTCATCGATGGCAGCGGCGGGATGCCGAACCTCTCGGGCGATGGCTTCACGAGATCCTCGACGGGCGTGCTTGAGCGCGGCAACGACATTTATGCCGGCGACGGCGGCCAATACGGCTTCAAGCTCACGGCGTTCGCCGAAGATCTTGGCGGCACCGAATTCGGCTTCTACTACCAAAACTACCACAGCCGTCTTCCGTTCGTGAACATCGGCGCTGACCCGACCGACACGGCCGCCGACCTCGGCTTCTTCGTGAACAGCTTCGTTTCGAATATCGTTCCGACGGACCTGGCCGGCAGCATCCAAGGTCGCCAGCTCAACAACTCCGGCTGCGGGCTCACTGCCCCGGGCTTAATTGGAACGATCAATGGTGGCGCCGCGGCGGCCACGATCAACGCGGTGATTGGCGGCGGTCTTGGCAATCCGCTGACGGCCGGTACAGCCGCCAATCAGATGGCGAACACGCCTGTCCTTGATCCGGGCAACGTGTTGCCGACGGCCGCGGCTGCGGTGACGGCGTTGACAGGCGGTGTCGTGGCGTTGAATCCGACCAACGGCTTCAAGAACCAGCTCGCGATCGCGCAGTTGAACTGCGTGTTGACCTACTTCCAGTCAGGCTTGGTTGTTCCGCCGGGCACAGTGGACCCGACGGTGCAGTCGTTTGACGGCGCTGAGTTCCTCCTCGCCGGCGGCGACGGTGAACTCGTGGTCAGCTACCCCGAAAACATCGAAGTCTTCGGTGCGTCGTTCAACACGACGATCGCTGGCTGGGGCGTCCAAGGCGAAGTCAGCTACCGTCCGGATGCACCGTTCCAGATCGACACTGACGCGTTGACGATCAACGCCTTGGTCGCCGGCTGTACGTTCCATCAACTCTACGGCGCCGCCGGCGGTGCGCTTGCTGCAAGCGCACAGCGCGACGGCGACGGCGTGAAACCGGTCTGCGGCGCGAACGATCGCTTCCAGAACGGCGTCAGGCGCAACGAGATGTACACAGCGCAAGTCGGCACCACCGCGACGTTCACGGGCTCCGACTGGTTCGTGGATGCTCTGGGCGCCGACCTCGGCGTGCTGGTTACGGAAGTCGGCATGGTCTACGTGCCGGGCGTTGAAGACACTTGGACCGACAACCTCTCGGTCGCGGACAGGGGCAACATTGCCCAATACGCGAACACGGGTTGCCAAGGCACCGACCTGCCGCTCGCCGGCGCTCTGGGTCTCGACAAAAAGTCGAGCGCTCAGTGCCGTCCGGACGACTTCTCGGCTGGTCTCGTGATGTTGCTCCGCATGGAATACAACAACTTCATGGACACGGGCTTCGTCGTCGCCCCGACGCTTGTCTACAGCTGGGATATGGAAGGCACGACGCCCTCGCCATACGGCAACTTCTCGGAAGATCGTCAGGCCGTGAACCTCGGTGTGACGGGCACGCTGAACAACAACTTCCGCGTTGGCGTGAACTACTCCAACTTCTTCAGCGGCCACGTGAACAACAAGAACCGCGACCGCGACTTCGCTTCGGTGAACGCGAGCTACACGTTCTAAGCTAAAGGCAGTACGCGCCCCGGGACCAAATCCCGGGGCGCGCGCGTCTTAAGAGAAAAAATTCGGGTGGAGGAACCAGTGAAGAAGCAGTTGATGATGATGACGGCCTGTGTGTTGGCGGTTGGAATGACCGGCGGTGCGTGGGCGAAGGGCGACGCGAGCCGTTTGGGCAAGGACCTGACGCCGTTTGGG
>JBJXEH010000246.1:0-8488 GCA_046153995.1 Micropepsaceae bacterium | reverse complement strand
TCCGACGAACGCCAAATCACGAACGTCGTGATGATGGGCATGGGCGAGCCGCTCTACAATTTCGAGAACGTGCGCGATGCGATCAACGTGATCGCGGACGGCGAAGGGTTGTCGGTGTCCAAGCGGCGGATCACGTTGTCGACGGCCGGCGTAGCCCCGATGATCGAGCGCGCGGGCGAAGAGATCGGGGCGATGCTTGCGATTTCGCTGCATGCGGCGCGCGACGATGTTCGCGACGTGATCGTGCCGCTCAACAAGAAATATCCGATCAAGGAATTGCTTGCCGCCTGTCGAACCTATCCAGGCCTTTCGAACGCGCGGCGGATCACGTTCGAGTACGTGATGCTGAAGGGCGTGAACGATTCCAACGCGGATGCGCGGGAGCTTGTGAAGGTCATCGGTGGTATTCCTGCGAAGATCAATTTGATCCCGTTCAACGCGTGGCCCGGCGCGCCTTACGAGTGCTCCGACTGGGAGCGGATCGAGGAGTTCGGTGAGATCGTCAATCGCGCGGGCTATGCCTCGCCGATCCGCACGCCGCGCGGGCGCGATATCATGGCGGCCTGCGGGCAGCTGAAGAGCGAGAGCGTGAAGGCGCGCGCGAGCGAGCGGATGGCGGAGTTGCGCTCCAAAGAAATTGTGCGGATGCCGCATTGAGGAATTTTGCATGAGCAAAGCCCCCGCGAAGAAGGTCGTGCTTGCCTATTCGGGTGGGCTCGACACATCGGTGATCTTGAAGTGGCTGCAGACGGCTTACGGCTGCGAGGTCGTGACGTTCACGGCGGACTTGGGCCAAGGCGAGGAGTTGGGGCCGGCGCGCAAGAAGGCTGAGATGCTGGGCATCAAGCCTTCGAACATCTTCATCGAGGATTTGCGCGAGGAGTTCGTGCGCGACTATGTGTTTCCGATGTTCCGGGCGAACGCGCTTTATGAGGGGCAGTATTTGCTTGGCACGTCGATCGCGCGGCCGCTGATCGCGAAGAAGCAGATCGAGATTGCGGAGAAGACGGGCGCCGATGCGGTTGCGCACGGCGCGACGGGTAAGGGCAACGATCAGGTGCGGTTCGAGCTCACGTACTATGCGCTCAAGCCCGACATTCGCGTGATTGCGCCTTGGCGTGAGTGGGAATTGGGCAGCCGCACGGCGCTGATCGAGTTTGCGGAAAAGCATCAAATTCCGATTGCGAAGGACAAGCGTGGCGAGGCGCCGTTCTCGGTCGACGCGAATCTTCTGCATTCGTCGAGCGAGGGTAAGGTCTTAGAGGACCCCGCGATCGAAGCGGATTCGATGGTCTATCAACGCACGATCAGCCCCGAAGAGGCGCCGGATAGAGCAACCTATGTCGAGATCGGGTTCGAGCGTGGCGATGCGGTTTCGATCGACGGTCAGGCGTTGTCACCGGCGACTTTGTTGACGCGTTTGAACGAGTTGGGCCGCGCGAACGGAATCGGGCGGCTCGACCTCGTCGAGAACCGGTTCGTCGGCATGAAGAGCCGCGGCGTGTACGAAACGCCGGGTGGGACGATCCTTTACGTGGCGCATCGCGGGATCGAGTCCATCACGCTCGACCGCGGCGCCGGGCACTTGAAGGACGAGTTGATGCCGAAATACGCGGAGCTCGTTTACAACGGATTCTGGTTTACGCCGGAACGCGAGATGCTGCAGGCGTTGATCGACAAGAGCCAGGAGTTCGTCAGCGGCACCGTGCGGATGAAGCTCTACAAAGGCAACGCCACGATCGTCGGACGCGAGTCGAAGAATTCGCTCTACCGGCAGGACTACGTCACGTTCGAGAAGGACAGCGTCTATAACCAGAAAGACGCGGAGGGGTTCATCAAGCTGAACGCGCTGCGCCTGCGGTTGCTGGCGGCGCGGAATTTGGCGGCGAAGAAGTAAGGAAGAGCGGGCGGGACGCCCGCGCTCCCAGACTAAAGTTTGTCCCAATAGATCTCGAACAAATTGCCTTCGGGGTCGGTGATGCGGGCGGCGAAGAAGTCGTCTTCGTCGAAGGCGATGGCGACGCTTAAGGCTTCGGCCCAGGCTTCGACGGCTGATTTCGTTTCGACGCGGAAGCCGAAGTGGAATGCGTCACCGGCATTCAGCGGCGTGCCCTTTTTGAAGAAGATCGAAATGCCGGGGCCGTGGACCGTTGCGCCGCGGCGGTCGAGGTTCATGCGCTGCGCGTACCATTGCGCCAGCACCTCCGGGTCCTTTGAGGGGATGTTGATGTGGTCGAGCCACAGCGGGGGTAGCGTGCTCATCGTCAAAGCTCCACCGGCGGCGCGATGCCCGCTTGAGCATAGGCCGCCAAAACCGTGTTGCGGAGCAGGCAAGCGCGCGTCATCGGGCCGACGCCGCCGGGCACCGGCGTGATCGCGCCTGCCCGCTCTTTCGCCTCAGCATAGGCGACATCGCCGAGGAGTTTCGACTTACCGTTTGGCAAATCGATGCGATTCATGCCGACATCGATCACAATTGCGCCCGGTTTGATCCAGTCGCCCTTGACCATTTCAGCGCGGCCGACTGCGGCGACTAGGACGTCGGCGGTGCGCGCGATGGCTGCGAGATCCTTCGTCTTCGAGTGGGCGATCGTGACGGTGCAGTTTTCCTGCAGTAGGAGTTGGGCCATCGGTTTGCCCACAAGCTGCGAGCGGCCGATGACGAGCGCGTTCAAGCCTTCGAGCTTCGGTTGCACCGATTTGATCAGCATCAGGCAGCCTTGCGGCGTGCAGGAGACAAGCGCGTTCGACTTGCCGCTGGCCAGGCGCCCGGCTGAGAGCGGGGTTAGGCCGTCGGAGTCCTTGTCAGGCGACAGCGTGTCGAGCACCGCTTCCTGGCGCACTTGTTTCGGCGTTGGAAACTGCACCAAGACGCCGTGGACATTGCGGTCGGCGTTGAGCTTGCGGACGACGTCCAGGACTTCCGCTTCAGTCGCGGTGGCGGGCAGCTTGACGTCGCGGGAGTCGATGCCGGCTGCGTGTGCGTCTTCGACCTTTAGGCGGACGTAGATTTCGCTCGCCGGGTCGTTGCCGACGAGGACGACGGTGAGGCCTACCGGGACGCCTTGCCTTTGATTGAACGCTGCGGCTGCGGCCGCCACGCGCGTGCGGACGGAGGCTGCAAACGCTTTGCCGTCGATAATCTGCGCCGTCACAGCGTCCCCGTGAGCGAGCGGAAGACCAGGATGCGCAAGAACTCGATGCCGAGCAGCAGCACGATCGGCGAGATGTCGAGGCCGCCGAGGTCGGGCATGAAGCGGCGGATCGGCTTGAGCAGCGGCTCGGTCAAAACGCGGGTGAAATTGTCCACGGCGCGAACTGCCGGGTTGAACTGATTGATGACGTTGAAGCCGATCAGCCAGGACAGAACCACGCGTGCGATCAAGATCCAGACGTAGACCGTGATCAGCGTGTCGATGAGTTGGAAGAGGAACATCCGGCTCTCAAGTTTGGAGGGAATCGCGCGAGGTTGCTTCACGGACATGTAGCCGCGGGGGCCAAGGGCGGCAAGGCAAACGGCCCTAACTTGACAGGGGACGGAGCGCGACCCTACAACCCCTGCCTTCGCGCGGAAGTGCCGTATTTGGGCGCTTAAGCGGGCGTATGGGGCTGTAGCTCAGTTGGGAGAGCGCCTCGTTCGCAATGAGGAGGTCAGCGGTTCGATTCCGCTCAGCTCCACCATGCGCCCCTTTCAGATGACGGCCCGGGCGATTGCCCTTAGCATCGCGCTCATGGACAGGCCGCACGCCAGTTTCGATGCCGTCATTCATCCTTACCGGTCGTTGGGGCCGCGCGGGTTCAGGCTGTTCATCGGGTTTCTGATCGCGATCAACGGCTTGTTCGCCGCCGTCATGATTTCGCAAGGTGCGTGGCCGGTCGCTGGGTTCCTGGGGCTCGACGTGCTGGCGGTCTATGGCGCTTTCCAATTGAGTTATGCGCAAGCGCGCGCGTTCGAGCGTTTCGTCGTCGACGGCGAGACGCTGATCGTCGAGCGCGTCGACAAGGACGGTGCGCGCAAGGAATGGACGTTCCCGGCGTATTGGGTGAGCGTTTGGGTGGAGGAAGACGAGGTGAAGACCATCGTCACGTTGCGCAGCCACGGGCGATCGTTGGAGGTTGGCGCATTTCTCGCGCCGTTCGAGCGCAAGGACTTTGCTGAGGCTTTGCGCAAAGCGCTCAGCCAAACGAAGGTTTCACCCGCGTTGGCGCAGGCCTAAGACATCTTGCATGTCGAACAGGCCTGGGCCTTTGCCCTGGCCCCAGATCGCGGCGCGGAGTGCGCCTTTAGCGAAGATGGCGCGGTCTTCGGCGCGGTGGGTGAGTTCGATGCGCTCGCCGTCGCCCGCAAAGACCACCGTGTGATCGCCGACGACCGAGCCGCCGCGCAGGCTCGCGAAGCCGATCGTGCCCGGCGCGCGCGGGCCGGTGATGCCGTCGTGGGGTTTCAGCTTGAGTTCGGAGAGTTTCTTGTCACGGCCGTGCGCCGCCGCTTGGCCCAGCAGCAGTGCGGTGCCGGAAGGCGCGTCGGCTTTGTTGCGGTGGTGCATCTCTAGGATTTCGATGTCGAAGCTTTGCCCAAGCGCGTGCGAGGCGAGTTCCACGAGACCTGCGAGCAGGTTCACGCCGAGGCTCATGTTGCCGGACTTCACGATGGTGGCGTGACGGGCGGCGGCTTTGATGTGCGCGTCGTCGGCCTCAGCAAAGCCCGTCGTGCCGATGACGTGGACGATGCGGGCTTGGGCCGAGAGGTCGGCGAGGGCGAGGCTCGCTTGCGGCCGCGTGAAGTCGATCAGTGCATCGGCTTTGGCGAGCACGGTGAGCGGATCGGCTTTGATGAGCGCGCCGACAGCATCGATTCCGGCAAGCGTGCCGAGATCTTTGCCTTGCATGGGGCTGTCGGCGGGTTCGAGGCCGCCAAGCAGTACGATGCCTTGCGTCTTCGCGGCTTCGCGGATCACGGCGTGGCCCATGCGGCCCGCGGCGCCTGCGATGACGAGTTTGATGTCGGCCATAGTGCTCACAATTGGCTGTAGTCGCCGTCGATGCCTAGCATGTGGCGGCCGACGGTTTCCATCGTGGGGGTCGCGACCTGCATGTGCTGCGAGGCGACGTGGACGTCGCGGAAGATGCGCTGAAGCGGCGATGTCTTATAGACCGAGGTGCCGCCGCCGAGGTTGTACATCAGGTCCACGGTGCGGACCGACGCGCGCGCGGCATGCGTGATTGCGAGGCGCAGATCGCGGCGGGTTTCGGTGGAGGCCCTGCCCTTTGCGTTCGTTTCGTCCCAGGTCTTGTGCATCATCTCGTAGTAGAAGGCGCGCGCCGAGCGCAGCGTCGCTTCGGCTTCGGCGACGTGTTCTTGCGTTTGGGTTCGCTGCGCGAGGACGCGGCGGTGGGCCTCCGGAATCTTGACGCTGGCGAGCGCGATGAGCTCGCGGATCGAGGCGCGGGCGGCGCCCATCATCGCTGCGGTCACGCCGCAAGCCAGGAGACCGAACGGCGGGAAGTGGTAGAGCGGGCGGTTAACGTGGATTTTGAACGCACCGAATTCAGCACGGGCTTTCGGCACGCGGACGTCGCGCATGACGAAGTCTTGGCTGCCCGTGCCGCAGAGGCCGGACGTGTCCCAATTACCTTGTAGTTCGACTTCACGCGTGGGCACAAAGACGGTGCCGTTTGCTGGGACTTCGCCCTCCATGACGGGTTCGCCGTCGCGGTAGAGTACGCAGCCCGCGGTCATCCAGTTGGAGATATCGCTGCCCGAGCCCCATTGCCACTTGCCTTCGACGCGGTAGTGGTCGCCCTCATCGTGCGCTTTGCCGCGGCGGGCGAAGACGCCGCAGACGACATTGTTTGCTGTGTAGATTTCGCGAGCACCTTCGGGCGTGATCCAGCTTGCGATGACGCCGGTCGAGCCGCAGATCATCGTGACCCAGGCCGTGGAGGCGTCGGCTTCGGCCAGCGTCTCGGCGATTTGCGCGAACGTGACCGGGTCGGATTCGAGGCCGCCGTAGTCCTTCGGCACGAGAAGGCGGAAGAAGCCTGCCTCGTTGAAGCGGTTGGCGATGTCGGCCGGCATGCGGCGGGCTGCTTCGATCTCCGGTGCGCGGCGCTTGAGTTCGTCGTGGAAACCGCGTGCGGTAGCTATGAGGTCGGTCATGGTCACTCCGCGAGCTTCAGGCGGTTGGCGATGTTGTTTTTTTGCATGTTCGAGGAGCCGCCGACGATGGGGAGCGAGATCGCGTCGCGGACGTAGCGTTCCATGTCCATGAGGTTGGAGAGGCCGTAGGCGCCCATCACGCGCTGGCAGGCGAGTGTGACTTCGGACGCGCCTTCGCAGCAGAAGAGTTTTGCCATCGAGGATTCGACAGCGCTGGGTTTGCGGTCCTGAACTAGTTGCGCCGCGTGGTAGAGCATCAGGCGCATCGCGAGCGTTTTTGTTTTCGCGTCGGCGATGGCGTGGCGGATTGCTTGATGGGCGCCGATCGGTTTGCCGAATTGGACCCTTGTTTCGGCGTATTCGAACGCGTCGGCGCATGCGGCTTCGGCGAGGCCAAGCGCGCAAGCGGAGAGTTCTAGTTTTTCGACTTCGAGGGCGCGGCCGGCGAGTTGTTTCCAGCCTTGGTTCCATTTGTCCGGGCCGCCCAGGATCGCGTCTTCGCCCAGTTCGACGTCTTCGAAGATCGCGTCGTTCGTTTCCACCCCGCGGATGCCGAGGTGATCGAGCGGCACGATCGTCACGCCTTTCGACTTCGGCGGCACGAGGAAGATCGTGAGGTTCTTGTAGCGGTCTTCCTTTGGTCCTGTTCGCGCGAGGCAAAATACGTAGTCGGCGATGTGGGCGCCGGTGCACCAGCGCTTTGTGCCGGAGAGCAGAATGCGGTTGCCTTCTCGTCGGGCGCTGGTTTCGACCGTGGCCAGATCGCCCCCGACGTTGGGCTCCGAGAGGCCGTAGGCGAACAGGAGTTCGCCTTTGGCGACCTTCGGCAGCAGCGCGCGCTTTTGGCTTTCGGAGCCGGATTCGACGAGGTTCATGCCCGCGTAGCAGGCGGCCATGATGTAGGGGCAGGCGACCGCGGTGGAGCGGCGCGCGAGTTCTTCGATCACCGCCATGGTCGCCGGAATGTCGATGCCTTGGCCGCCGTATTCGGTTGGGATGGTCAGGCCCATGACGCCCATTTTTCCAAGCGCGTTGTGGACGTCGCGGGGGAAGATATTTTCCTTGTCCCACTTGCGTGCCAGCTCGCGCGGCATGTGTTGGTCGACGAAGCGGCGGACGCTGTCCCGTAGCAGGCGTATGTCGTCGCGGCTGTCGATCATCTTGCGCGTCTCAGGGTCAGGTTGATGCGGCCGCCTTCGGGTAGTGCCTTGTGTTGGATCGGCGAGGTGCCGGGGCGGATGCGTTTGACGCCGTGATAGCGCAGGCGGCTTTCGCCCGCGAGCACGAAGACGTCGCCCGAGTGAAGCGTGAAGGTTTGGCTGGGGCCTGTGCGCTTCAGGCCCGCAAGTTGGAATTCGGCGTCGTTGCCGAACGACAGCGATACGATCGGCCAGGCGTAGTCGGCCTCGTCGTAGTCGCGGTGGAGGCTGAGCCTGCCGTCGGCGGCGTAGATGTTGACCAGGCAGGCGTCGGGTTCGAACGCGTAACCGGTGTCGGCAGCGGTTTGCTTGGCGACGGCGAGCACGGTTGGCGGAATTGGCGGCCAGGGTTTTCCAGTCGCGGGATGCGTTGGTTCGTAGCGGTAGCCGCGTTTGTCAGACATCCAACCGAGCGGGCCGCAGTTCGTCAGGCTGTTGATCATGTACGGCCCGGTCGGCATTTGCGGGCGGAATGGCGGGGCTTCTTCGATAATCGCGGCGACCTCGTCCAAGATCGAGAGCTGCTCGGCGCGCGTGAGCCGGTTGCGGAAAAGCTTCGCGCCCTCCGGCAATTTCTCCTCAAGTTCGGCGAACAGCGTTTGCATCAGGTGCCGGTGAAATTCGGTTTGCGCTTTTCGAGGAACGAGGCGACGGCCTCTTTGTGGTCGTTCGTTTTGAACGTCACCATTTCGTAAGCCATCGAGGCGTCGAGGATCGTGTGGGCGATCTCTTTCAGGCGCAGGTTGACCGACACCTTCGTGTACTTGATCGCTTGCGGGGCGCCGGCGGCGAGCTTTTTCGCGAACGCATCGACGCGGGCGTCGAGTTCGGCGTCGGGGACAACGTGATTGATGAGGCCGATGCGTTCGGCTTCCGTGCCGGAGAGCGGGTCGCCGGTCATCAGATATTCCTTCGCGCGGGCGTAGCCCACGAGCTGCGGCCAGATCACGGCGCCGCCGTCGCCCGCGACCACGCCGACCTTCACATGCGGGTCGGCGAAGCGCGCGGTGTCAGACGCGAAGATCACGTCGCAGAACAGCGCTATCGTGCAACCCAGGCCGATCGCGGGGCCGCGGACTTTGGCGATGACCGGCTTTTCGAGGTCGAGCAGGCCGAACACGATCTTGCG
>JBJXEH010000245.1:0-6689 GCA_046153995.1 Micropepsaceae bacterium | reverse complement strand
CACCACAACGATCATCCCAATGCCGCAGTTGAACGTGCGCAACATCTCGCGCTCGTCCACGCCGCCGCTGCGCGCGAGCCACTGGAACACCGGTAGCGGCGTCCAGTTGGCCAAATCGAGTTCGATGTCGAGATCGTCCGGCACGACGCGCGGCGCGTTCTCGGTCAAGCCGCCGCCGGTGATGTGCGCGAAGCCCTTCACATCGCTCTTGCGGATAGCCGCGAGTGCGCTCTTCACGTAGATGCGCGTCGGCGCCAGCAACGCGCGGCCCAAGCTCTCGCCCTTCGCGAACGGTGCCGGCGCTTCGTATTTGAGCCCCTGATCGGCCACGATCCGGCGCACCAGCGAAAACCCGTTCGAGTGCACGCCGGATGACTGCAGGCCCAGCACCACGTCGCCCGCGGCCATGTCCCGCCGCGGCAGCACTTGATCCCGCTCGACGGCGCCAATCGCGAACCCCGCTAGATCGTAGTCGCCGCGCATGTACATGCCCGGCATCTCCGCCGTCTCGCCGCCGACGAGCGCGCAGCCAGCCTGGCGGCAACCTTCGGCGACGCCCTTCACGACGGCCGTACCGACCGCGACATCGAGTTTTCCCGTTGCGAAGTAGTCGAGAAACAGCAGCGGCTCCGCCCCCTGAACGACGATATCGTTCACCGACATCGCAACGAGGTCGATGCCCACCGTGTCGTGAATGCCGGATTCGATCGCGACCTTGAGCTTTGTGCCAACCCCGTCGGTACCCGCCACCAGCAGCGGATCCTTGAACCCTGCCGCCTTCAAATCGAACAACCCACCGAAGCCACCCAACGCCGCATCGGCTCCCGGCCGCGCCGTCGATCTCGCGAGCGGCTTGATCGCCTCAACCAGCGCGTCGCCGGCGTCGATATCGACGCCCGCCTGAGCATAGGTGAGGCCGTTCTTTCGGTCGGTCATTGTGGGCTCCGGAATCGCGGGCGTTAAAGCAGATGAAGAAGGGGAAGTCCAAGCTCATCGCTTTGCTCGCAACTTGGCCCTTCTATATGGTCGCGCTCCCTTTGCGCCGGATTCATCTATCCGGTGCGCTACCGGTGAGCCATGACCCAGAAACGAACACTCGTTACCAGCGCACTTCCCTACATCAACGGCGTCAAGCATTTGGGGAACTTGACCGGGTCGATGCTGCCCGCCGACGTGTACGCGCGTTACTGCCGGGCGCGTGGCCGGGAGACGCTGTTCATTTGCGCGACCGACGAGCACGGCACGCCGGCTGAGCTCGCAGCGCTGGAGGAAGGCCTGCCGATAGCCGAGTATTGCGCGAAGTGGTGGGCGGTCCAGAAGATGCTGTGCGACGGCTTCGGCCTGTCGTTCGACTATTTCGGCCGGTCATCCAGCCCGCAGAACCGCGAACTCACGCAAGCCTTCGCGAAGGTGCTCTGGGAACGCGGCCACATCGAGGAGCGCACGACTCGTCAGGTCTATTCCAAGGCGGACGGCCGCTTCTTGCCGGACCGCTACGTGATCGGCATATGCCCGCACTGCAAATATGACCGGGCTCGCGGCGATCAATGCGAAAACTGCACGCGCGTCCTTGATCCCGCCGACCTCATCGAGCCGCGGTCCGCGCTCTCGGGCTCGAAGGAAATCGAGCTGCGCGACAGCAAACACCTGTTCCTGAAGCAAGCGGCGTTCTCGGACGATCTGCGCAAATGGATCGGCACGCGCACAGAATGGCCCAACCTTGTCTCCTCGATCGCGCTCAAATGGCTCGACGAAGGTTTGCAGGATCGCGGCATCACGCGCGACCTCGCCTGGGGCGTGCCCGTCAACGCACATGAATGGGGGCCAAACCCCGCCGGTAAGCGCCCCGACGTCGAAGGCCTGAAAGGCAAAGTCTTCTACGTCTGGTTCGACGCACCTATCGAATACATCGGCGCGACAAAAGAATGGGCCGACGAGGCGCCAGAGTCGAACTCGCGCGATTGGAAATCGTGGTGGTTCGGCGACGCAGCGAAGCAGGACGTCCGCTACGTCCAGTTCATGGGTAAGGACAACGTGCCGTTCCACACGGTCGGCTTCCCGGTGACGATCTTGGGCTCTGGTGAGAAGTGGAAACTGGTCGATCAGATCAAGGGCTTCAACTGGCTGAACTACTACGGCGGTAAGTTTTCGACGAGCCAGAAGCGCGGCATCTTCATGGACGCGGCGTTGGAGATTTTGCCGCCCGACTACTGGCGTTGGTACCTCGTTGCGAACGCGCCGGAGAGCGCCGATGCTTCGTTCACCTGGCAGCACTTCGCCGACACCGTGAACAAGGACCTCGCTGACGTTCTCGGTAACTTCATGAACCGCACGCTGAAGTTCACCGAAAAGCAGTTCGGTCCGGCCATCCCGGCCGGCGGTGAACCCGGCGCGTTGGAAGCGCGGCTAGTCGAACAGTTGGAGCAGCGGATCGCCGCGTACACGCAGCACCTGGAAGACATGCAGTTCCGGAAGGCCGCGGCGGAGCTGCGGGCGACCTGGGTCTTGGGCAACGAGTACTTGGCCGAAGCTGCGCCATGGACATCGATAAAGACGAACAAGAACGCAGCCGCCCAATGCGTGCGCACGGCGATCAACTTGATACGGGTGTTTGCGGTTCTCGCGGCGCCGATTATTCCGTTCTCAGCGGAGAAAATGGCGCAAGCGTTGAAGCTCGCTCCGGAAGCACTGAAGTGGCCGGGAGCGATCGCGCAGGAGCTTGATGCGCTGAAGCCCGGGCACGGCTTCTTACCACCGGCGACTGGCGATGTGCTTTTCGCCAAGCTGCTGCCTGAACAAATTGCCGCCTGGGAGGCGCGCTTCGGCGCCTCCGGCGCGTAAGGGTTGTGTCCCCGGAAAAATATTTTAACGAAAGTAGCGGCGGCTGCGTTCGCCACTGCGGAGTCATGGCGCTACGCCTGCAATCTGCGATGGGGCAGGGCGCTGTACAAACTGCAACTTCAACTTCCAATCCACACGCACCGTGACCGTTGACGGTTGTGCGATTCCTCAGATTCTCGGGTGTGGACAACTCGAACGTGCGGCCACGTACTTCTACGTTGAGTTGTTGATGATCGCGCGAGACCCGCGCGCCTTACCCCTTGGGGTTATTGCAACCACTCCGCATTTGTTTCATTGTTGAAACACGGAAGGGGTCGGCTCTGGTGGGGATCAGAAGCTGGCGCGGGGAGGTCGAGTTGGGGGCTTCATGCCGCGTATTAAAGCGCTGTCCGCGCTGGCTATTATCGCCGTTCTGATCTCCGCCGGGAGTGTGGGTAGCCAAGACCCGTACCGTGCCCGTTCCGATGCGGAATCCGCGGAGTCGGCGCTGCCGATTTCGGCCCCGGAAGAGGGCAGTTCCTACAACTCTTATCAGGTATCCGAGCCCCTCGAGGCTCACGCACCGAAGCCGATCGTACCTGGCAGCGACTCTGCTGTGGTTGCGCCGGCGCCGGTCGAACCTGAGCCACCAGTTGTGCAACCCGAAGAGCCCGTCGCCGCGATCGAAAGCGCGCCAAACGTGCATCTCGCAGCGGTAGTGACGCCTGCCGCCCCAACACTAGAAATCACCGCGGCGGAGGATGCGCCGCTCATCAGCGCGGCCGAGCGTCGTCTCTTCGCGACCGTGCCTGAAGAGATCGAAGGCTACTTCGATCTCTTCATGTATGTGAGCAAGTCGAGCCGCGGCCCTCTGGCTCAGCGCATGTTCATTTTCCAACGCGATGCCGACGGTAAAGTATTGCCCTACGCGGAATGGCGTGTGTCGACCGGCCGCGAGAAATTGGAAATCCATCACGAAAAGCGCATTCGCACGACGACGCCGGAAGGCATCTTCATGCTCAACCCCGGCCGCTTCCATGAGCGCTACTGGTCGCGCACATGGGATAACGCACCGATGCACTACGCGATGTTCTATGACCTGAAGAACAACGGGAACGCGTCCGGGCTCGCGATCCACGCCGCAATGGGAAAGAACAAGATTCGCCGCCTCGGCAAGCGCGACTCGGCTGGCTGCGTACGCCTGTCGCCCGCGAACGCGAAGGAGCTGTTCTTCAAGATCAAAAATACGACGAAGGGCCGCGTGCCGTCGTTTGCTGTGAACGAAAGCGGCTCGACGGACCGTTGGGGCAAGGTCGAAAAGACCGCCGACGGTACCCTTATGCTCCAGGACGGCTACCGAGCGGTCCTGCTTGTGGAAAACTATGACGGTCGCGACGAGGTTGTGGGACCGGTGGTCGCTTACACCAACTAGACGACTCGGCGTATGGTTACCGTTGCAGAAAGGCAGCAACTACAGAGAGTTGAAGCACTTTTCTGCAACCTGCATTGAGTGGATCCGGGTGGACCATTTATTCTGCCCGCCTGGGAATGGGGAAGGTGAATGGCATCTTGGCTTGCAAGGCTGAGCGCGGCGTTCGTCGTGGCCGGTACGGTCACTGGCGCGTATGTCGTCATCCAGAACCCGAGTGCGGCTGGGAAGTACCGGCCTGACGTCGATCGCTTGGTGGCGCAAGCCCAGGCGACTTGGCGTGCAACTGTCAGCAACCAGAAGCCCGTGCAAAGCCCGGTTGTGGCGGAAGCCAGCCTGCCCGCGATCGTGATGGAACCGCGCGACTTCGCAGCGCCGATCGTCGGCGTGCCGAAACTTCCGGTCCAAGCGGCACCGCAAGAATCGTCAGCGGAACTGCGGCTTGCCGAAGCGCAAAGTGGCTTGGCCGTCGACCTTGAACCTGTCGAAGCGCGCTTGCGCTCCAAAGTGTCCGCAGAAGTGCTCCCGTATTTCGATCTCTACCTCTACGTCAGCAAATCGACGCCCGATAAAGGCCCATGGGCGCAACGCATGTTCGTCATGGCCAAGCAGCCGAACCAAACGTTTAGTCTGCTGCACACCTGGCTGGTCTCGACGGGCAAGGAAGAGCAAATGGTGTCGCCCTCCGGCAAGACGCTCGGGACGCATACGCCGGACGGCATGTTTAAGCTCGACCGTGGCCGCTTCTACGAGGACTACACATCGCGGCAATGGAAGTCGCCGATGCCGAACGCGATGTTCTTCGATTGGCGCATCGAAGGCCGCATCTCAGGCCTCGCCATCCACGGCAGCGACGAGAACGGTGCGAAGGACCTCGGCAATCGCGCCTCGCACGGCTGTATCCGTTTGTCCGCCGCCAACGCGCGAACGCTGTTTGAGCTGATTCAAGCCAATTACAAAGGCCGCGTGCCGGTTTTCGCGATCGATCAGACGACGGGAACGATGAGCACGAAGGGCAAATTCATGCGCGACGAGAAGGGCCGCGTCGTCATGCGCAGCGGCTACAAAGTGCTGGTGTTCATCGAAGACTTCGGCGGCACCCAAGTCGACACGGTTGCGGCGATCTACTGAGTATCATCCACGCTTCGCTGTCGCGCAGGCATAGAGCGCGACGGCGGCCGCGTTCGACACGTTCAGGCTTGGCATTTGGCCTTGCGTCGGAAGCCGCACTGCGATGTCGCATTTCTCGCGGGTAAGGCGGCGTAGACCTTCGCCCTCTGCGCCGAGCGCGAGCACCACATCGCCGCCGAGATCGGCCTGCTCAATCGGCTCCGCCGCTTCATCCGCGAGCGCGACGCGCAAAAACCCAAGCTCACCCAACTCGTCGAGTGTCCGCGCGATGTTGACCACGCGAACAACCGGCACAAGCTCAAGTGCGCCGCTCGCTGCTTTCGCCAATACCCCGCCTTCTGGCGGTGAGTTCCTGTCCTGCACAACGACCCCGCAAACGCTGAAAGCGGCGGCTGATCGGAGAATCGCCCCCAAATTGTGCGGATCCGTCACCTGGTCGAGCAAAACCAGCCGCCGGGGCGCCGGAACTCCCTCAATGGCGTCATGGATATCCGCTTCCCCGAGGGCGTTCGTGAGCAGTGCGACACCCTGGTGGACGGCCTCCCGCGGTAACGCACGGTCGATGGCGCTATGGTCGGCCGTCTCGACTGGCACCTTGGATTTCGCCGCGATCGCCCTAAATTCTGCCTCGAGCGAGCCCGAAACTAGCAGTTTCCGGCTCTTTCGTGCGGGGTTGGCAAGCGCCGCGCGGACCGCATGAGTGCCCCAGAGCCAAATTCCGCCACTCTCCTTGCGCGGTTCCGGCCCACGGCCTCTGTTGCGCCTGGTCATTGTGCCGCTACGCGGGAAGGGGGAAGAAAGCCATTAACCGGTTGACAAATCAGGCCGAAATTCGGGATAAGCCGCGCTCCCGTGCCCAGACGGTTGTGGGCGCGTGCGGGCGCCATCCCAAACGATAGGACGAAATTCATAACCGGCTGGAGCAAACACGCACTCGGCGCAAGCCGACGCATGTCCATTTTGGGGGAGTGTCCCGAGTGGCAAAGGGGGCGGACTGTAAATCCGCTGGCTGACGCCTTCGTAGGTTCGAGTCCTACCTCCCCCACCAGCCTTCGCTCGCGAAGCGTGCGAAGGCTGCCACGCCGAAGCCCACTTCGGGCGAAGGCGGGCTTGACGCGAGCTATGGCTCGGCAAGCCAACCGAGTGGACGAAGAGCGAAGAACGGCCCGATAGGGCGAAGGAGAATTCATAGCGGCTCACGCCGAAAGTTGCGGGTGTAGCTCAATGGTAGAGCAGAAGCCTTCCAAGCTTACGACGAGGGTTCGATTCCCTTCACCCGCTCCATGACCACAAACGACGACGACTGACA
>JBJXEH010000244.1:0-13322 GCA_046153995.1 Micropepsaceae bacterium | reverse complement strand
CCGAACACGGCCAAGCCCGCGACGGCAGCCAGCACGAACACACGCGCAAATCCAAACGTACGCATCAAGCCACCGCCGCTTTAAACGTCATCGCCACACCGTTCATGCAATAGCGTTTGCCCGTGGGTGCCGGACCGTCATCGAACACGTGGCCCAAATGCCCGCCGCAGCGCCGGCAATGGACTTCCGTCCGCGTTGAGAAGAACGTATTGTCCACCGACGTGCCGATCGCGTTCGGCAACGGCTTCCAAAAACTTGGCCACCCCGTGCCACTGTCGTACTTCGTCTCAGACGAATAGACGGGCAAATCGCAACCCGCGCAGTGGAACGCGCCTATGCGCTTCTCGCCATCAAGCGGACTCGTCCCCGCCCGCTCCGTCCCGTGGTCGCGCAGCACATAGTACTGTGCGGGCGTCAACTGCCGCCGCCACTCCGCCTCGGTTTTCGTAACCTCGAACTTGGCCCCGGTAGCTGCCTGCAACCCCCGTCCGCCAAACGCTACGGCGGCGGCGGCAACCGCCCCACCAAGCGTGGCACTACCCAAAAGCGTCCGGCGATTGACCATGGAATTCCTCTTTGTGTTCGGAGGGAGATACGTACAAAGGCTCCAACGGACCAATCACGGCGGCGCGAGGGAGCAGTGATGTGCTCCCCCGCACAGTTCGGTGCATTAAGCTGCTTCGGGCTGCGCCCGCGTGGCGATGGCCTGTTCCGCCAGTTTGCCGGTCAGTTCCGACAAGTGGTCGAACTTGTAGGTAAACGTTGCCGCCCCCTGGGTCGCAGACCGGAGTTCAATGATGAAGGTCTGCAACTCCGACTCGGGGATGTGCGCCTGCACCGAATCCCACCCGGGCCAACCCGTCCGACCGTCATAGCCAAGCAGCTGTCCGCGCTTGCCCGTGATGATCTGGTTGATGCGCGACGTATGCTCGGCCGGCGTATGCGCTTCGACCGCCATAATGGGTTCAAGCAGCACCGGCGAACAAGCCGTCATGCCCTCCGACATGCCGGCCTTCGCCGCCATCTGAAACGCGGCGTCACTGGAATCGACGCTGTGATAGCTGCCGTCCGTCAACGACACCGACACATCGACGACCGGAAAGCCAAGCGGCCCCTTGTGCAAGAAATCGCGGATGCCCTTCTCGACCGAAGGAATGAACTGCCGCGGCACGACACCGCCCGTGACCTCGTCCACGAACTCGAACCCGCCGCCGCGCGGCAGCGGCTTGATCTGCAACACCACGTCGCCGAACTGCCCGTGCCCGCCCGATTGCTTCTTGTGCCGCCCGCGCTGTTCGGTCGATTTGCGGATCGTCTCTCGATAGCCGACATGCGGCGTATGCGAGGCAAGCTTCAGCCCGAACTTGCGTTCCGTCTTCGCCAGCGCCGTGCGCAAATGCACTTCGCCCTGACCGCGCAGGATCGACTCGTGCGTCTCCGCCACCTGCTCGAACACGATGCCCGGATCTTCTTCCCGAAGCTTCGCGATCGCACCGGAAAGCTTCACGTCGTCGTTGCGGTTCGCAGCCTTGATCGCGAACTTGTAGACGAGCGGCAGAACCTCCGCCCGTTTCAGCGCCTTCACAGCCTTCGGCGCCGAAAGCGTGTCGCCCGTCTGCGCCTTCTCAAGCCGCCCGATCGCTACGAGATCGCCGGCGCCGGCCGCAGGCACCTTCGCCTGCTTATCGCCCTGCATCGAGAACAGTCCGGACGCGCGCTCCTCGCTACCACCGCTATTGGTAAGGGTGGCACCGTCCTTCAGCACGCCCTTGAACACCCGCGCCAGCGAAAGCTTGCCGCCCGCGCCGTGATACGTTTTCACAATCTGCACGACCGGGTCGTCGCCACCGTTGCCCTCAAGCCCTTGCCGCTTCGCCGCGACGCCGACACCCGGCACCTCATGCCTCAGCGCCTTCAGCAACCGCCTGACACCGTTGTCACGCTCGGCCGAACCCAACAGCACCGGCACGATCAAACCATCTGCCAACTCGCGCGAGAGATCGGCAAACACCTCATCCCGCGGCGGCTCGACGTCGGAGAGCAATTCTTCCATCAGATGGTCGTCATAGTCGGCGAGCTTCTCCAGCATCTGATAGCGCGCTTCATGCTCGCGATCCTTCATGTCGGACGGCATGGCGACGACTTCCGACGCCGCATGCTCGCGATAGACGAACGCGCGCTCCAGCGCCAAATCGACGAACCCGGTGACGATCCCGTCCTTCCAAATCGGCACCTGCCGCAGCACCAGCGGGCGCGCTGAGGCAGGCTGCAACGCAGTCAGAAGATCGCGCACCTGGCCTTGCGCCTTGTCGATCTTGTTCACGAACAGATAATGCGGGATCTGAAGATCAGAAAGCCGCTTCAAGAGCGGCTGTAGCAGGGCGGCTTTGGCAGGATCGGGTTCGGCCACCACAATGGCCGCGTCGACACCGGCAAGCGCGTTCAATGCCTCCTGCTGAAACTCAATAGAACCGGGGCAATCGAGAAACGTGAAATGGTCGCCCAAATACGTCGCCGTCGCAGGCGTAACCTCGACGCTCATCAGCCGGTCGCGCGCTTCGGGCGAGGCGTCGCCGACGGTGTTCTTCTGGGCTTGGCTTCCTTTGCGGGTGATCGCTCCTGTGATCCACAACATGCTTTCGAGCAGCGTGGTTTTGCCGCCGCCCTGAGGTCCGACCAGGGCCACGCAACGCGGCCCGTGTCCTCCCTTACCTTGTCTGTCTGCCATGAGTTGCTCCCTTAAAGCCCGGGGGCGCAACCAACGGAAAGGCACGCCCAACGCTTCACCGGGCCGCCTCTATCGTCACTACCAATCGCGGATGAGCGCAAGAGGAAAAGCGCTTAACGAACCAAAGACGCTGTGGTCCATAGGATCAGCACCGCTGCTGCACCTGCGGTAAACCAAACTGCCCTTGTCGGAGCGTGCGCACGGCGGGATCGGTTCGGAGCAGGTTAGCCGCAAACCTCCTGCTCGACCGGCTGCTGAATTGGGACGGATTCGAGGTGGCACGATTGCATGCCGCCAAACGACCCAGCCGAGCAGACCTGCCGCATCGACCACGTCGTGATCATGACGAGTTGCGTCCGGCATCCTGAAGAAGCAGCGCCGGACGGTTTCGACCCCGGCTGCGAAGCGGGAGCGCGGGGTGTGGTGGCCGGATTGGGCGCCGACGTGGCGGTTGCCCCGCCCGACAGAGGAAGATTTCCTTTCCAGCCGTCCGCAATCGTGTCCATCGCCGTCAGTATCCGCGGATCATTCTTGTCGATCGACATCGGCGAAATGACAAGGGCGAGCTGACGCCCGCGCGAAAGCTGATATGCGAAGAAGAAGATCCGTGCGTTCGGTTGTCCGGGCGCCTGCTTGAGTTCGAGCCCGTCGGTGTAGAGCGTTGGCGCACCAAAAGGCGAGCCGTCCTCGGTCCCGGCACCTTGCCGCCGCAAAACCGTGCCCCCGGCCACCGCCGCTCGCACCTTCGCGTCGAGCCACTTGCTCATCGCCGCATTGCTCGCCTCAAGCCCCGGCATCACCAGAAAAACGATGACGCCGTCCGCGCCCACCGGCGACTTCGCAACGGTCGCGCTGCTGGCGCTTTGGACGGCCCAGCCCTGCGGCCAGATCACTTTCGCCGGCACGGCCACGCTCAACATCAGCAAGACAAGACAAAATCCGGCGATACGCATTCGGCACGCTCCAAGTGTTGACACTGAAAGCCTGCCACAGGCGGCACGCCCGGCATATGCCGCGCTTGACAGTCGGCGGCGCAAACAAAGCGGCGGCCACCAAAACGGTGACCGCCGTCAACAACAGGATCGCTGTTACTTCCCCATCGCCGGTGCCGGCACAACCTCGACCGGCATGCCGAGGCTCTCAAGCTGCGCCTTTACGACGGACGCATCGCCCACGACGACCCACAACAGTTTGTTGGGATCGAGCTTTGCCCGTGCTGCCGCATCCATGTCGGCAGCCTTCATCGCCGCGTACTTCGCGGGCAGTTGCTCGTAGTAGTCGTCCGGACGTCCGAAGTTCAGGATCGTCGTGACGCCGCCGAACACGGCGTTCGTCGTCTCGAAGCTGCCCGGCAAGCGGCGTACGTTGCCGTTCACGGTGCGAACGAGTTCTTCCTCGGTCGTCCCCTTCGCGCCCAAATAGGCGGTGAGGTCCGCGATCAACTCCTTCATCGAATCGCCCGTCTTATCGCTCTGCACCGGCGCCGTGATGATGAACGGCACACTCTCCGCATTCAGGCTGACGCCGCTGCGCACGCCGTACGACCACCCCTTCGTCTCGCGCAGGTTCATATTGATCCGCGCCAGGAAGTTGCCGCCGTAAACCTCGTTCGCCGCGAGCAACGTGACGAGATCGTCGCGACCTTTCGCGTCAAGCACCTCACCACCCAAGATGATCGACTGCGGCGACTTCGGCCGATCGACCAGGATGATGCGCTTCTTCGCCTTCGGCACCGCCGCATTGAACGATTTCACACCCGCGGGAGACGACGGAACAGTCCAATTGCCGAACGCCTTTTCAAGCAGCGCGGTTACCTCGGCCAGCGTCGTGTCGCCGACCACAACGATCCGCGCTTTCTCCGGACGCAACCACGCCGAATGGAACGCCTTCAGATCGTCGCGCGAAACCTTCGCCACGACCGCCGGATCGCCAAGCCCGCTCGGCGGCACGCCGTAGGGGTGCGCCGCACCGTAAAGCGCGGGCAACAACGTGCGCGAACCGATCGCATTCGGGTTGTTGAACTCGGCCGAAATCCGCGACAGTTGCTGCGAACGTAGGCGCTCGACCTCCGACGCTTCGAATGCCGGATTGCGAACCACGTCCGCCAGCAGATCAATCGAGAGCCCCAGATTGGCCGACAGCGCAAACATCGTCACCGCCGTCCGGTCGAGCGACGCCGCCGTCTGAAGGCCGGAGCCCAAGCGCTCGTTCTCTTCCGCAATCTGCACGCTGCTGCGGCTGGTCGTGCCTTCCGGCATCAGGTTCAACATCAGCGATTGCGTGCCGAGCGCGGCCTTCGGATCGGCCGCATAACCGGCATCGAAGCTGACGGACACCGTAACCGCCGGTACCGCAGCCTTCTTCGCAAAGACGACGTCGATCCCGTTCGAAAGCTTCGCGCGTTCCAGAGCCGGGAAATCGAGCGGTGCCAACGAGCCCACATCCGGCAGCTTCGACCGGTCAACCGCTGAGGTCATGCCCATCGGCATCTGCTCGGCGTTCGGATCGACATAGTGCGCCGGCGAATGCGTAGGCGCTTTCGCGTCAACCCAACCGCCAAGCTTGCCGCCGTCCAGCGTCCGCTCGCCCGGCGTCACGGTCAGCGAATAGACCGGCCGCGTGAGCCACTTCTTCGAAGCCTTCTGCACGGCAGCAGGCGTCACAGCACCAAGCGCCGCGAGCCGGCTCTTGTAGTAATTCGTATTGTTCGAGTAGAGCTCGCCCTGCGCCAACACACCGGCCTTGCCGACGAAGCCGCCGACGGCTTCGATCCCGCGGATGTAACCGCTGAGCTTCGAAACCACCGACCGGCTCACTTCGTCCGCCGTCGGGCCTTGCGCCAAGAACTCTGCCAACACCTCGTCCAACCGCTTTGCGACCGCCGCGGTATCAACGCCGGGCTTCACGTCCGCCGTCATCTCGAACACGCTCGCGTGCTGAAACTCTTGCAGCGAAGCGGTGACCGCGACCGCGATCTTCTCTTTGCGCACCAGCGCATTGTCGAGCCGCGAACTCGCGAGCCCGCCCAGCACCGTCGCCGCAACGTCAAGCGCTGGCGCATCCTTATCGTTCAACCCCGGCACGACCCAACTGCGGATGATGCGCGTGTTCGCGACCCGGTCCGTCATCGTGTCGGACTTCGCGGCTTTGAGCGTCGTCACCGGTGCGTTCACCGTCCGCGTCGCAGACCCGCGCTTGATGTCGCCAAAATACTTCTCGACCAGCGCCTTCGCCGTCGCCGTATCGACATCACCGGCCAACACCAGGACCGCGTTGTTCGGACCGTAGTTGTCGACAAACCACTGCTTCACGTCGTCGAGGCTCGCCGCATCGAGGTCCGCCATCGAGCCGATCGTCGAGTGGTGATACGGGTGCCCTTGCGGGAACAGATTCTCGAACTGCAGATATTCGACCAAACCATAAGGCTGATTGTCGCCCTGGCGCTTTTCGTTCTGCACGACACCGCGCTGGTTATCGAGCTTCTCCTTCGTCACCGCGCCGAGCAGATGCCCCATGCGGTCGCTCTCGAGGAACAGCGCACGTTCCAGCGCACCGGTCGGCACGGTTTGGAAATAGTTCGTCCGGTCGAGCCACGTCGTCCCGTTGAAGTCCGTCGCGCCCACCTGCTGCAGCGGCTCGAAGTAATCGCCCGGCGCGTTCTCAGACCCGTTGAACATTAGGTGTTCGAACAGGTGGGCAAACCCCGTCTTGCCCTTCGGCTCGTGCTTCGAGCCGACGCCGTACCAAATCGACACGGCAACGACCGGCGCCTTGCGATCCGTATGCACGATCACGCGCAAGCCGTTCGCCAGCGTGAACTTCTCGTGCGGAATGTCGATCCGCTTCGCAAGTTCCGAAGCGGGCGCAGGCGCGGCAACAGCCACAACCGGCGCGGCAAGCAGCAACGCCAACGAAACAACAACAACAGGTTTAAGCATGGGGTCTCCCAACCGTCTTTGAATCGGCCGAGACCATACAAGCCGGGTGGCCCTGCGAACCACACATTTTCGGGAGAACCCCATTCGCCTCCCGGGCGAATCCCTTGACGCCAGCGTCAGCCTTTCGGCGATCTTTTTTACGCGTGAAGACAAATGAATCTCTCCCGTAAGGCGAGAGGCGTTGTAAGGTGGCCCCAACGCAAATCACGCGCCTCAAGGTGAACCACATGCCGAACGCCGGCATCACAGGCTGGGGAAAGTGCCTCCCACCCGCCATCCTGTCGAACAACGACATCGCGACCTTTATCGACACCTCCGACGATTGGATCACCTCGCGCACCGGCATCAAGGAACGCCGCATCGCGCACTGCTCCTTGACCGACATGGCCGAGGTCGCGGGCAAGCGCGCGCTCGCCTGCGCGGGGATTGAGGGCAAGGACCTCGACCTCATCGTGATGGGCACGACGACGCACGATGAGCAGTGCCCGAACCAATCCTCAGGCATCCAACGCCGCATCCCGGGCGCCGAAGGCTGCGGCGCGATGGACGTGAACACGGCCTGCACCAGCTTCCTCTATGGCCTCTCGACCGCCGCCGCGATGATCAAAACCGGCGCCATCAAGAACGCGCTCGTCATCGGCGGCGAACTCATCTCCCCGTTCATGAACTGGGACGACCGCAACGTCGCCGTCCTGTTCGGCGACGGCTGCGCCGCCGTGGTGCTGCAGGCGACAGACAAAGACGAAGGCCTCCAGATGGAGCGCCTCGGCTGCTACGGCGAGTCGCGCGCGATCCTGCAGATCCACGGCATGGGCGGCAACTACGTTCACGCCGGCCGCCTGATCGGCGTCACCGAGTGGCAATTCGAAGGCCAGGAAATCTTCAAGAAGGCCGTCGGCGGCATGAGCATGGCGAGCGAAGACGTTCTCCGCCGCGCCGGCAAGACCGCCGCCGACGTAGACATCTGCGTGCCGCATCAGGCGAACCTGCGCATCATCGAAGCGGTGGCAAAGAAAGCGGGCGTCCCAATGGACCGCGTTTACGTCAGCGTAGAGCGCTACGGCAACATGTCGGCCGCAACGGTTCCCGTCGCGCTCTGCGAAGCGATCGAAGACGGCCGCGTCAATCCCGGAAACCTGCTCCTGATGCCAGCCTTCGGCGGCGGCCTAACCTTCTGCGCCCACCTCGTCAAATGGGGCAACCGCTCGACCCCGCTCGGAAAGTCCGACGCCGAGCTCCCGCCGCAAACACGCAGCGCGCTCGAGATCGTCCAGCACTACCGCAAAGCGAAGGGCCATGCGATCGCTTAGTCTCGCTTGCCCTCTCGCAACAATGGGCTAGGCTCCGGCGAACGACATCGCACGGAGCTTGCCCCCATGACCGCACCCACCACCATCGACACCGTTATCGTCGGCGCAGGCTTTGCCGGCCTCTATATGCTCCACCGCCTGCGCAATCAGAACACCGGCGCGGTGGTGCTTGAGGCGGGCGGCGGCATCGGCGGCACGTGGTACTGGAACCGCTACCCTGGCGCGCGCGTGGACATCGAGAGCCAGGAATACGGCTACTCGTTCTCAAGCGCACTCGACGAAGAATGGCGCTGGAGCGAACGCTACGCGCCGCAATCGGAGATCTTGGCGTACCTCGAACACGTCGCCAAAAAGTTCGACCTGAAGCGCGACATCCGCTTCAACACCCGCGTCACCGCAGCCCACTGGAACGAACAAGCAAAACGCTGGCACGTGGTCACCGACAAGGGCGACAACTTCGCCGCCCGCGCGCTGATCATGGCGACGGGCTGCCTCTCGATCCCAAAGGACCCGGACTTCCCCGGCGTCGGCGACTTCCAGGGCAAGTCCTATTTCACCAGCCGCTGGCCGCACGAACAGGTCGACTTCACGGGCCAAAACGTCGCTGTCATCGGCACAGGCTCCTCCGCCGTGCAGTCGATCCCCGTGATCGCGAAACAGGCAAAGCACCTGACCGTCTTCCAGCGTACGCCGAACTACACGGTCCCGGCCCACAACCACAAAGCCGACCCCGCGATCGAGGAGTTGTGGAAACTGAACCGCCCGCGCTTCCGCAGCCAAGCGCTGGCCAACAACTCCGGCGTTCGCCAAATCGATCCGCAAGAACGCCTGCTCTCGGCAACGCCGCCGGCCGAAGTCGAAGCCATCTTCGAAGAGCGTTGGTCCAAGCGCGGCGGCTTCGCAGTACTCGGTGGCTTCGCCGACACCGGCATCGACGAGAACTCGAACAAAGCCGCCCACGAATTCTTCGCCAAGAAGATAAGGAGCATCGTCAAAGACCCGAAAGTCGCCGACATGCTCACGCCGAAAACCTATCCTGTCGGCACGAAGCGCCTCTGCGTCGACATCGGCTATTGGGAAACCTACAACAGGGCGAACGTGACGCTGATCGACGTCTCGAAAGCGCCGATCGAACGCATCACCAAGACGGGCATCCGCACCGCGAGCGGCGAGCACGCCTTCGACACGATCGTCTACGCCATCGGCTTCGACGCCATGACGGGTGCACTCACGAAGATCGACCTCGTGGGCAAAAACGGTCTGAAGATAAAAGACAAATGGGCCCACGGTCCCAAAACCTATCTGGGCCTTTCCATCGCGGGCTTTCCGAACCTCTTCACGATCACTGGCCCGCAAAGCCCCAGCGTGCTGACCAACATGCCGCCCTCGATCGAACACCACGTCGATTGGATCGCCCGCGCGCTGTCCGACCTCGACGCGCGTAAAAAGCAAACGCTCGAAGCAACCGAGGCCGCTGAAGAAGCCTGGGTCGCCCACATCAACGAACTTGGCGCCATGACGCTGATGGCCAAAGCCAACTCCTGGTACATGGGCGCCAACATCCCGGGCAAACCGCGGACCTTCCTGCCCTATGTCGGCGGCGTCCCCGCCTACCGCCAGAAATGCGCCGAAGTCGTCGCGAACGGGTATGAAGGATTTGTGCTGGGCTGACCTGACGCAGGTGCAACATGTCCCTCGCCTTGTTGCCAAACCGCGAAGCCGCTAGTCTGGCTTAGGCCGTGCGAACCTCGCGCGGCCAGAGGGGAACACACTGGAGGGACTGAATGAATAGAGTTGTGATGCTGCTGATCGTGCTCGCTGCAGCAGCGGGCGGCTACTACTATTACACGACGCGAAACGCTGCAGCGCCGGTTGATGCGCCCGCGCTAACGGATCCGGCAGCGATGCCAACCGATCCCGCCGCCGCGCCGGCTGATCCGGCCGCAGCGGTCGATCCGGCTGCAGTCGATCCGGCCGCAGCGCCTGCAGACCCGGCGGCAGCGCCGGCTGACGGCACCGTGCCACCGGCGCCCGACGCGCCGGTAGTGCCGCCGCCGCCGCCGAGCGATCCGACGCAACAATAGTCGTCGCTTCGACCGAAAAATTCATGCGGCCGGCCCCAAACGCCGGCCGTATGTCTTTGAGGGAACCGCAACAACAAAAATGACCGGCACCGCGCAACCCCGCAAACTCGCCACGATCGTTGCGCTCGACGTCGCCGGCTATTCCGCGCGCACCGAGGCCGACGAAACGAAGACGACCGCCGAAGTGGCGGCCCTCCGCACCGTGATCGAAGCCATAGCCGCGCGCCACGGCGGGCGCGTGTTCAACACCGCGGGCGATGGTTTCATGCTGGAGTTTGCCTCCAGTCTCGCCGCCGTCGAAGCCGCCCTCGAACTTGCCGGAACCTGCGAACCGAAAGTGCGCGTCGGCGTGCACTTGGGCGACGTCGTCGTGCAGCCGAACGGCGATCTTCTCGGCCACGGCGTCAACGTCGCCGCCCGCCTGATGGCCAAAAGCGATCCCGGCGGCGCGCTGGTATCGGGGGCCGTGCGGCAGTCGATCCGCGGACCGATCGCCGACAGCCTGACCTCGCGCGGCCACATCCATCTCGACAAGATGGCCGAAACCATTGAGGCGTTCGCGATCGGCACGGGCACCGCCCATGGCCCGGCCGTCCCGCGGCGGATCGCGTTGCCGAAGTTCGCGCAGAATCAGACGCTGATCGCGCTCGGTATAGCGGCCGTCATCGCGATCGCAGCACTCGTAACGCTCGCCTCGCGCACAACCACGACGCCGCCCAGCGACAGATCGATCGCCATCCTGCCGTTCCAAAGCAACTCGCAAAGCCAAGCCGATTCCGACTATGGCGACTGGCTGTCCGAACTGATTAGCAGTCTCCTGGGCAAAGCGAGCGAGTTGAAAGTTACCTCGCAAACCTCGGCCTCCGTCTTCAAAGGCAAAGATGTCCGCCTGCCCGATATCGCCGAGCAACTGGGCGTCGCGCTGGTCGTCAGAGGTCGCGTGCGCAGCGAAGGCGACGACATCGTCATCAACGCGCAGCTGATCAACGCAGCAACCGATACCCAACTTTGGTCGGACGTCTACGAACGCAAGAACGACAACGCGCTCGCCGTACAAAGCGAAGTCGCAGCCAAAGTCGCCTCCGGCATCGCCGGTGCGCTCAAGGTGACGATCGCGCAAGGGGAGCGCGAAGCGCTGACCCCCACGACAAAGCCGGAAGCCTACGAAGCCTATCGCGACGCGCTAAAACTCTACCGCACGTCCGCAGAGGCAAACGTCCGCCAAGCCCAACAGCTGCTGAACAAAGCGGTCGAACTCGACGCGAACTTCGCGGCCGCCTGGGCCTTGCTCGCGCGCGTGCACTCGTTCCTCTATTTCAACCGCACCGACGCCACCGAAGGCCGCCGCGCCGCCGCCGAACAAGCGCTCGCACAAGCGCTGCGCCTCAAGCCCGATCTCGCCGAAGTCATGCTCGCCGACGCCTACTTCGAATACTGGGTTAAGCGCGACTACGAAGGCGCGCGCCAACGGTTCGAGAAACTGAGCGCAAAGTGGCCGAGCAACGCGGACGTGTTGACCGCGCTCGCCAGTATCACCCGCCGCCAGGGACGCTGGGACGACAGCAAGACCTACTTCGAGCGCGCGGTGGCGATCGATCCGCTGCCGGCGGGCCGCCGCTTGAAAGCCGCCGAACTCTACTTCGCAACCCGCGACTTCGCCGGTGCGCTCCGCCAACTCGACGCCGCGCTGAAGTTTTGGCCGAACGCACCCGGCAGCGTCCCGTTCATTGCAAAGAAAGCGTTGGTCAGCCAAGTGCAAGGTCGGTTGGACGAAGCCGGCAAGCTGCTTGAAGGCCTGACCCCCGAACCCGACGGCGAACTGGTCGAGCCGCTCGTCGTCCAAGCGATGCTCCGCCGTCAACCGCAAGCGGCAATCCGCCTACTCGAAACGCTGCTGCAACGCGACGAAGCCGAAGGCTCACCCGGCCGTGCCTCGATCGACCTGAACCTTTATCTCGGCCAACTCCGCCGTCTTGGCGGCGACACAAAAGGCGCCAAGCTCAACGACCAAGAAGCGCTCGACGACCTGAAAGTCGAACTCGCAAAGCAACAGGACAAAGCCGACATCCACTCCTACATGGCGCTGGCCTATTGCGGCCTCGGCGATCGCACGAACGCAACAAAGTATGCAGCCCTCGCCGTCAAAGCCGTGCCCCTCGCAAAGGACGCACTGAGCGGCGCCTACTACCTCGACGTCCAGGCGCGCGTATTGGCCCGCCTCGGCGACCGCAACGCGATCCCCGCCATCGAAGCGCTGATGAAAATCCCAGCGCCGATGCCACTCACCCCCACTCTCCTGAAATTGGACCCCGACTTCGACAAATTCCGCACGGACGCAAAGTTCAAAGCTCTGCTCAACGAAAGATGACGAAGACCACAGTTTACGAAATGAGGCTCTAACCCTGGGAGCGCCGGCATCCTTGCCGGCACTTTACGGCGGTTGCGCGTACTCAAACTTTTGAAAAACAGAGAGCCGGCAGGGATGCCGGCGCTCCCAGGGTTAGAGCCTCCCCGCCGGACGCGGCGGCCTCGACCGCCGGCGTCGCCTACGCGATGGCTTCTTCACCGTGACATCACGCACCATCACCGCCCCACTCCCGCGGCAGCGGTCGCACGTCCCACACCGCGGCGGCAGGTCCTCGCCGAAGTAGCGCCGGATGAAAGCGCTGCGGCATTCCTCGCTCGCCGCATAAGCGGCAACGGTCTTCAGCTTGCGCTCACCCTCGAACGCAAACGTCTTCACCTTCGCGATCATCTCGCGCGCGCCCGCACGAAAAGCCGCAACCGGCACGGCAAGTTTGATCGCGCCGTCTTTCCCCTCAACAACGAGCCCCGCGTCGGCAAGATCGACAAGCAACGCCTCCGCAATCCGCTGCGGCACACCAGCCGAAACGGCGAGCGTCGCAGCCGAAGGTCTGCGCTTCTCTCCAGCCCACGCCGCGAGCGCGCTCTCGAGATTCATCAGGTGCCGCACACTCGGCCGGCTCAACCCCTGAAGATGTTCCTGAATCTCGAGATCCGCCGGATCGAACAGCAGCACACAATCGGCGGGCTGGCCGTCACGCCCCGCACGCCCCGCTTCCTGCACATAACTCTCGAGCGATCCAGGCGCCTGATAGTGCACGATCGAGCGGATGTTCGGCTTGTCGATCCCCATCCCGAACGCGCTCGTCGCGACCATCAGCATGCGCCCCTTCGGCTCCATGAAGCGCCGCTGCGCCGTCGCACGCTCGGACGGGGACAGCTTGCCGTGATAGCGCAC
>JBJXEH010000243.1:0-10349 GCA_046153995.1 Micropepsaceae bacterium | reverse complement strand
TGCCGTCGATCCGCGCGCGGTCCCATCGCGCGCGGCGCATGCGCAGGGTATCAAACTGGCCGAAGAGCTGTTGCGGCGGCACCTGCAAGATCATGGCGACTGGCCCAAGGGGCTGGTTGTCGATCTGTGGGGATCGGCAAGTATGCGCACCGGGGGCGAGGATTTCGCCATGGCGCTGCATTTGGCGGGGCTCGCGCCGCAGTGGGATGAAGGGAGCGAGCGTGTCACCGGCGTCGAGGTCGTGCCGCTCGACTTGCTGCAACGGCCGCGCATTGACCTGACGCTGCGCGTTTCGGGGCTGTTTCGCGACGTGTTTCCAAGCCTGGCGCAGCTGTTTGAGGCCGGGGCGTCGCTGCTTGCCAAGCGGCACCTGGAAGGAGCGGATAATCCTTACCGGCAACGGATCGCTCGCGTATTTGGGCCACGTCCAGGGCAGTACGGGGCGGGGATGACAGGGTTGCTCAATGTGTTCACGCCGGAGGCCGTGGCGGCGGCGGGCGAGGCATGGCTTTCAACGTCGTCTTGGGCGATCGGGGCCGATGGGGCTAGCTGCCTCGACCGCTCGGCCATCGAGCAGCGGGTGAGAAGCGCCGACGCCTTCGTTCACATGCAGGACTTACCCGAAACCGATCTTCTGCTGGCCGCAGACTATGCCGTACACGAGGGCGGGTTTGCCGCCGCGTCTGTCCTGACCGGAGCAGCACCTCCCGCGCTTTATCACCTCGACGCAACGCGGCCCGGATCGCCGCAAGCGCGGACGTTGCCTGAAGAGATCGCGCGCGTCGTCCGCGCCCGGGCGGCAAATCCCAAGTGGATCGCCGGTATGATGGAACATGGGTTTCGCGGTGGGGCCGAGATTGCCGCTACGCTCGAGCACATGGCGGCGTTCGCGCTGCTCTCGAAGTCCGTACCCGCGCACCTGTTCGATCTGTACTATGACGCTACGCTGGCCTGCGACGACGTTTGCGCGTTCCTGCAACGGGAAAATCCCGCCGCGCTCGCCGCCATGCAGTCGTGTTTTGAACGGCTGAACGCTTCGGCGCTGTGGAAGACGCGGAGCAATTCCATCGCCGCATCACTGGGGGACGCTTGATACGGAATTTCGAAGTCAAGGGCCGGTGCCCGGGCGCGCTCGCTCCCATGATGTCGGGCGACGGACTGGTTGTGCGCATTCGCCCGCGCGCCGGACAGGTCACGGCGGCCCAGGCGCACGGCATTGCGCAAGCAGCGCGAGAGTACGGTAACGGGGTTATCGACCTGTCATCGCGGGCTAACCTGCAGCTGCGCGGCGTCCGCGCCGAGACCCACGGGGCACTTTTGAAGGCCTTAGATGCCCTCGGCCTGTTGGATGACGACCCCGCGACCGAAGCGCGGCGCAATATCGTGGTCACGCCGTTCTGGAGCAAATCCGGCGTTGAACCCGCTCTGGCGCCGGCGCTCGAAGCCGGTCTTGCTGCGAGCGATCTTGCGCTGCCGGGGAAATTCGGATTTGCCGTCGACTGCGGGCCGAGGCGTGTGTTGAACGCAACGCCAGCGGATATCCGCATCGAACGCAGCGACCGCGGAAAGCTGATCGTCAGGGCGGACGGGGCGCAATTTGGATTCCCCATTGCGTTTGAGCAGGCTGCCGTTGTAGCGCTGGCATTGGCGCGGTGGTTTATCGCGTCGGGCGGCATCAGCGAGGGACGCGGCCGCATGGCGGCTCACATCCGCAAGGGAGCTGTGCTCCCTGCTCATTTGGCCGGGACGGAGTTGCCTGCGGCGCAAGCCGCGCCCGCCACACCGGGGCTTGTGGCGGGCGGTGCGCTGGTGGCCATGGCATTCGGTTCGATGACTGCAGATTCGTTGGAGAAGCTGGCGAGCGCGGCGGCGGAATTGCGGGTTACACCGTGGCGGATGGTTTTCTTACCCGGTTCTGACCTGATGCCCACCGGGCTGGGCATCATTTCACAAGCTAACGATCCACTATTGCGCGTCGAATCTTGCCCTGGCGCGCCGTGGTGCCCGCAGGCGCGGGCTGAAACGCGCCTGCTTGCGCGCGAACTTGCGTCTCACGTTCCGCTTGGCAAGACTCTGCACGTCTCGGGCTGCGCCAAGGGCTGCGCATGCGCGCGTCCCGTGGCGCTGACGCTGGTCGCAACGAGCCAGGGTTATGATCTCGTTTGCAATGGCACGGCTTCTGCCACGCCTGTCGTTCATGCCTTGAGCGCCGATGAAATCCTATCACAGCCAGCACGCTATTTGGGAGGGCTGTGATGGCTCATACGTATGAAACCGACGGTGCCGCGATCTACCGGCAATCGTTCGCCACGATCCGGGCGGAAGCCGATCTTGCGCGCTTCGCGGTGGACGAGGAACCGGTCGCTGTCCGCATGATCCATGCGGCGGGGATGGTAGGGCTTGAAGCCCATATCCGGTTTACGCCCGGGATGACGGTTGCCGCCCGCGCGGCTCTGGAGGCAGGTGCGCCGGTCCTGTGCGATGCGCGCATGGTCTCCGAGGGCATTACCCGACACCGGCTTCCAGCCAACAATGCGGTCATCTGCACGCTTAATGATTCAACTGTGCCGGGACTGGCCGCGACGATGGGCAACACGCGTTCGGCTGCCGCTCTAGAGCTGTGGCGGCCGCATCTGGGCGGTGCCCTCGTTGCGATCGGGAACGCCCCGACCGCCTTGTTTCATCTGCTGAACATGCTGGAGGATCCGGCCTGCCCGCGGCCTGCGGCCATCATCGGCTGTCCAGTCGGATTCGTTGGAGCAGCCGAATCCAAGGCGGCTTTGATGGAAGCTCCCCCGGTGCCAGCGCTTGCCTTAATGGGCCGGCTCGGCGGGTCGGCCATCACCGTTGCGGCGATCAATGCCTTGGCAAGCCGGAGCGAATAATCATGGGCCGTATCATTTGCTGCGGTCTGGGACCTGGCGATCCCGAATTGATGAGCGTACGCGCCGACCGGCTGATCCGGGGTGCCAGTCGCATCGCCTATTTCCGCAAGAAGGGCCGGCCCGGTCAAGCGCGACGGATCGTCGAAGGCATGCTCGCGCCGGGCGTACGTGAGTATGCCATGGAATATCCGGTCACGACGGAGCTGCCCTTCAACAGTCCCGAATACAATGAGCTGCTGGCGGCGTTTTACGACGATTGGGCGGCGCGGCTGACCGAGGCCGTCCAGACACAAGACATCGTCGTGCTGTGCGAAGGCGATCCGTTCTTCTACGGCTCGTTCATGCATCTTTTTGTACGGCTCCAGGGCCGGGCGGACATGGACGTGATACCCGGAATCACCGGCATGTCGGGCTGCTGGAACGCGACCGGCGTACCGATGACGTGGGGCGACGACGTCATGACGGTGCTGATGGGGACGCTGGGCGAAGACGATCTCGCCCGGCACATGAGCACATCGGACGCGCTGGTCATCATGAAGACGGGACGCAATCTTGCAAAGATCCGTCGCGCGCTTGCCAGCGCTGGCCGGCTCGATCAGGCTTGGCTTGTCGAACGCGGGACCATGCCGGATCAACGGGTGGCCCGGCTCGCCGAAGTGGCCGACGCGGTCAGCCCATATTTCGCAATCGTGCTGGTTCATGGTCACGGCCGTCGGCCGGGGATGGGCGAATGACAGGGTCGCTTCGTATCGTGGGATTGGGGCCGGGTGACGAGGCCCTCGTCACGCCGCAGGTTTCAGAGGCGCTCGACGAGGCGACCGACATATTCGGTTACACGCCCTATATCGCGCGAGTCGCACTCCGTGCGGGCCTCACACTGCATGCCTCGGACAATCGCGAAGAACTTGCGCGGGCGAAAGCCGCGTTAGAGGTCGCTGCGCGCGGCGGGCGAGCAGTCATCGTGTCGTCGGGCGATCCGGGCGTGTTTGCCATGGCGGCTGCCGTATTCGAGGCCGTCGAAGGCGAGCCGCAGTGGCATGATCTCGACATCCGGGTGCTTCCCGGGATCACGGCGATGCTTGCGGCAGCGGCCCGGATCGGAGCGCCGCTGGGACACGATTTCTGCGCCATCAATCTGTCGGACAATCTGAAGCCCTGGGCGCTTATCGAGAAACGGCTGAAACTTGCCGCCGAAGCTGATTTCGCCATTGCCCTATATAACCCGCGCTCGGCAAGCCGCCCGGAGGGCTTTGCGCGTGCGCTCGACGTCCTCACGCATGCGGGCGCCGGCGGCAGGTTGATTGTTTTCGCTCGCGCCGTCACATCGCCACAGGAGCGGATTGAGGTCTACCGGGTCAGCGATGCTCCGGCGGAACGGGTGGACATGCGCACACTGGTCATCGTCTGCAACGCGGCGACCCGCCGGGCAGGGCGCTGGATCTATGCACCAAGGCGCGTCTCATGACCAAGCCACGTCATCACAGCGTCTATTGTACCGGAGGTCAGGCGCTCGGGCATCGGGGGCCGCTCGATCATGATAACAGGGAGGCCGAGCTCGCGAGCGGCATCGATCTTGGCGCGGGCGCCGTTGCCACCGGAGTTGCGCGTCACCAGCCACGACACACCGTTGGCGCGCATGGCTTCGAGGTCACCTTCTTGGGTGAAGGGGCCACGCGCGACGATGACCGTCGTAGAGGGCAACGGCAACGAGCCGTCCGGCGCATCGACGAAGCGCAAGAGATAGTGGTGCTGGGGTTTGGCCGCGAAGGGTTCCAGATGTTGCCGCCCGATGGCGAGGAAAACGCACGCGGGTGCGACCGGCAGACAATCCACGGCGTGGGCCAAATCAGCAGCCGCGATCCAGCGGTCGCCGCTGCTTTGCCTCCAAGACGGGCGAACGAGGGCGATCAGCGGCGTGCCGGTTGCGGCGCAGGCCTCCACGGCGTTGCAGCTCATGGTACCGGCGAACGGATGCGTTGCATCGATGACATGGGTGATCGCTTCGTCGCGAATGTAGCCGGCCAGTCCATCGGGACCGCCGAAACCTCCAATTCGAACCGGCAATGGCTGATTGACGGGGACCTGGGTACGGCCCGCGTAAGAGTACGTGGCGACGATGTCGGCGCGCGCCACGGCGGCAGCGAGTGCGTTGGCGTCGCTCGTTCCGCCCAAGATGAGCAGGCGCGTCATGAATAGGTCCCCCGGTCCGTGCTGGCTATCGATCATCGGCATCGGCGAAGATGGCCTTGCTGGACTTTCGTTGGCAAGCCGCAAGGCGCTGAATGCGGCCGAAATCGTGTTTGGGGGACCGCGCCATTTGGCACTCGCCGATGTGGGCGGGCGCGGGCGGCCCTGGCCGGTGCCGTTCGACGTGAACCCCGTCCTGGCGGAGCGCGGTCGGAGGGTTGCAATCCTGGCGTCCGGCGATCCGTTCTGGTTTGGCGCGGGCGGCAGCATCGTGGCGCATCTGGCTGCGGGTGAGTGGACCGCCTATCCAGCCCCATCGGCGTTTTCGCTGGCTGCAGCGCAGCTGGGATGGAGGCTTGAAGAGACGGTTTGTCTGGGCCTGCACGCTGCGCCTTTCGAACGCCTCGTGCCGGTTTTGCAACGAGGCGCAAAAATTATCTGTCTCGTCCGGGATGGCGAGGTCGTTGCGGCCTTGTGCGACTGGCTCGTGCGGCAGGGCTGGGGTGATACGGCAGTCACTGCGCTTCAATCGCTGGGTGGGCCTGACGAAGCCGTACAGCGAACCCTTGCGGCGCGCGGTGTTCCAGGTTTGCGTTCAGCTCTCGTGATCGTCGCGCTTGAGCCGGATGGCCGTTTAGGACTTCCCCGGTCATCGGGGTTACCCGACAGCGTTTTTATTCATGATGGCCAGATCACCAAGCAGCCGGTCCGGGCGCTGGCGTTGTCGGCCCTCGGACCACGGCCCGGCGAACACTTATGGGATGTTGGCGCGGGGTCAGGAACCATTTCGGTCGAGTGGGCGCTGGCCGGCGGCTCAGCAATGGCGATCGAACAGCACGCGGCGCGCGCGGCGAACATTCGCGCCAACGCCGAGGCGTTCGGCTTGGCGCACAAGATCACGATCGTCGAGGGTATTGTACCCGAGGCGCTCACAGCTCTCAGCGTTCCCGATGCTGTATTCATCGGGGGCGGATTGACGGCTGGCAGTTTCGAGGCGATCTGGTCGCGACTGCGCGTGGGAACGCGGTTTGTCGCTCATGCCGTTTCGCTTGAAACACAGGCTTTGTTGACGGACTTGCATGGCCGCTATACGGGCGACCTTCACCAGTTTGACATCAGCCACGCGCAACCGCTTGGCCGCATGCGCTCATGGCGGGCGGCGCGCCCGATTATGCAATGGAGCGCAAGCAAGTGACGGCACTTCTTAAAGGACGCATGCCATGACCGTGCATTTCATCGGGGCCGGACCCGGGGCCGCCGACCTTATCACGCTGCGCGGGCGCGACCTTATCGCGTCGTCTCCGGTGTGCCTCTACGCGGGATCGCTCATCCCGGAGGCGCTGCTTGCACACTGTCCGCAGGGCGCGCGGATCGTGAATACGGCGTCGCTGTCGCTCGACGAAATCGTTGCCGAGTTCGAGTTGGCCCAAAAAGCGGGGCAAGACGTGGCGCGATTGCATTCCGGCGATCTCTCGATCTGGTCGGCGATGGGCGAGCAGTTGCGGCGGCTTCGAACGCTCGGCATACCGTTCAGTGTGACGCCGGGGGTGCCGGCCTTCTCGGCGGCGGCAGCCGCACTCGAGTGCGAATTGACACTGCCGGGCGTAGCACAATCGGTCATCCTCACACGTACTTCGGGACGCGCCAGCGCCATGCCGGAAACGGAAGCACTGGCCGCCTTCGCCGCGACCGGTGCCGTACTCGCGATTCACCTCTCGGTCCATGTGCTGGACAAGGTCGTGGCCGATCTGACGCCGTATTACGGCGCGGATTGCCCGGTCGCTGTCGTCTGGCGCGCGAGTTGGCCAGAGCAACGGATCGTGCGGGCGACGCTGGCCACGATCGGCGGATCGCTTGGTCCTGAACTGGAGCGGACGGCGCTCATCGTGGTCGGCAAGACGCTCGATGCAACGCACTTCGACGAAAGCCGCCTTTATGCCGGCGATTACGATCGCCGCTATCGTCCCGTGGGAACTTCGCCGCGCTTTCCGGAGACCAGTTGATGGCGCCAGGAATCGTAGTCTCCGCCCCCGCATCCGGAACCGGCAAGACGACGGTGACGCTGGGGCTTGCGCGGGCCTTTGCGCAGAAGGGTCTGCGCGTGCAGTGCTTCAAGTGCGGACCCGACTACATCGATCCCGCGTTCCACGCAGCAGCATCGGGCCGGACCTCGTTCAATCTCGACAGTTGGGCCATGAGCCGCGAGATGATCGAGGATTTGGCAGCCCATGGCAACGATTGCGATCTCGTCATTGCCGAAGGGTCCATGGGGCTGTTCGACGGTGTCGCTCGCAAAGGGGCATGCGGCATCGGGGCAAGTGCCGATATCGCGGAACTGATGGGCTGGCCGGTAGTGCTGGTGATCGACCCCGCCGGTCAGGCCCAGACTGCGGCGGCCGTCGCGAAAGGGCTGAGCCTATTCCGCCCCGGAGTGCGGATTGCCGGAGTGATCTTGAACCGGGTCGCAAGTCCAAGGCACGAGGCCCTGGTGCGTGCGGGAATGGAGGGGATTGGCATACCGGTCCTTGGTGTCTTGCAGCGGCAAAGCCAGATCACGCTGCCTGAGCGGCACCTGGGACTGGTTCAAGCGCAGGAATTATCGCACCTGTCGGGCCTGATCGATGCTGTCGCCCAGCAGGTGGCTATGTGTGTCGATCTCGATGCGGTGCTGCAGGTTGCCGGTCTGACCATGCTTCCAGCGCAAACCGCAACGTTAGGGCTGCTGCATCCACCGGGGCAGCGCATTGCGCTCGCCAACGACGCCGCGTTCTCGTTTCTTTATCCCCACCTACTCGAAGGGTGGCGCAAGGCAGGAGCTGAAATTGTGCCGTTTTCGCCCCTGGCCGACGAGGCGCCGGACGTCGCGGCGGACGCCTGTTGGTTGCCGGGCGGATATCCTGAACTGCATGCGGGCCGTCTTGCCGGGGCGAACCGGTTTCGCAACGGGTTGGCGTCATATGCGGCGACGCGACCGGTCCATGGCGAGTGCGGGGGGTATATGGTCATGGGCTGCGGGCTCGTCGATGCCCAAGGACTGCGGCATGAAATGACCGGGTTGCTCGGTCTGGAAACAAGCTTTGCCACGCGCAAGATGCACTTGGGCTACCGGCGCGCACACTTGACCGCACCCATTCCAGGATACCAGAAGGGCATGCGCCTCAGAGGTCACGAATTCCACTATGCTAGCATTTTGGCGCAGCCTGATCAGCCGCTTGCGGCCGTGTCGGATGCGAACGGCACCATGGTTTCTGAAACCGGGTCCCGGCGCGGGCATGCCACTGGATCGTTTTTTCACGTGATCGCTGAGGATATATGAGCGGATTCGTCTCCTTCGTTTCGGCCGGACCCGGTGATCCAGAACTTATCACGCTCAAGGGTGCGGCGCGGCTTCGCGATGCTGACGTGGTGCTTTACGATGATCTTGCTTCGGGTGCGGTGCTGGATATGGCCTGCAAGACGGCCGAACTCGTCAGCGTGGGCAAACGCGCGGGCCGCCCTTCGGCCAAACAGGATTATGTCAATCACCTGCTTGTCGAGCACGCAAAGACCGGCGTTCGCGTTGTCCGGCTCAAGTCGGGAGACTCGGGCGTCTTTGGCAGACTCGAAGAAGAAATCAGCGCACTGCGTGCGGCTGGGATTGGATTTGAGATCATACCGGGGGTGTCGTCGGCGAGCGCTGCAGCCGCTGCAGCTGCGATTCCGCTGACGCGGCGGCATACGGCACGGCGGGTGCAGTTCGTGACAGGGGCCGACGTCACCGGGGGGCTTCCTCACGATTTGAACTGGAGTGCTCTCGCCGACGCTCAGGCCACAACCGCCGTCTATATGGGCAAGCGTAACTTTCCCGAGCTTGCACTCGGGATCATGGCGCGCGGCCTGCCGCCGACCACTCCGGCACTGTTGGCCGAATCGGTTGGGCATTCGACGCAGCGGCTCGTGCGAACGACCGTATCGGAACTTGCCGACGTTCTCCGGGCCAATCCCGGTGCGGGGACAGCTGTTATTCTCTATGGACCTTTGGCCGAGGATTGAGTTTGACAGGGAACTGGCCTTGACCCCCCTTGTGGTCTCGTTCACAAAGGAGGTGCATGGTGTTCGTATCGGCGCTGAGCGCTGGAACATGATTGGGAATGGGGAAGGGCGGACCAAATCGCGGCGCCCGAAGCCTCAGCCGCCCCCGCGACTGTAAGCGGTAAGCGTAGCTTCACTCGAGTCACTGGGCGAAACTGCCTGGGAAGGCCGAAGTTTCGCATCGACCCGCGAGCCAGGAGACCGGCCGTGCAGACTGGCCACCAACACGCCGTCGGGTGAGACGGTAACGAGGATAATCTGATGCATATCGAACCCGGTCTCGTCGACGCGACAAAAATCGTTCTCAGCTACGCCACGGCCTCCGCCGCCGGCCTTTATTCAGTCAAGCTTGCCGCAGACGCCGTTCGTGAAAAGGGCGTTGTGTCACTTGCTGCGCGTTCGCTCGCGACAGCAGCGCTGGTGTTTGCTTTTTTTGAGGTCCTACCCCACTACCCGGTGGGCGTGTCGGAGGTTCACTTTATTCTTGGGACGACACTGTTTCTGATTTTCGGTGCCGCACCGGCTGCTTTCGGACTGGCTGGCGGGCTGCTCTTGCAGGGCCTGACGTTCGCACCTCATGATCTTCCGCAGTATGCGATGAATGTGACGACGCTGCTCATTCCGCTGTTCACCATCGCGGCCCTGGCTGAGCGCATCATCCCCAAGGACACTGCTTACGTCGATCTGACGTACAAGCAGACGCTTGCGCTTTCGACCGTCTTTCAGGCGGGTACCGTCTCTTGGGTGGCGTTCTGGGCCATCTATGGTGGTGGACTTGGCGCCAGTAATGTTGCGTCGATTGCGACGTTTGGGGCCGCGTACATGCTGGTGATTGCGGTTGAGCCGGTCGTCGATCTCGCCGTTCTGGCCGGTGCCAAAGCGCTTCATGCGCTTGCTGGCACCGGCTTCGTGACGCCGCGCCTCTACCACGCTGCGTAAAGCAGAGTTTGGACGGCGATCCTTGCTTGAGGCAAAGATCGCTGTTCACTCCCGAGTCCCGATGATTTCGCTCTCCTTAATCGGCATAGGCAACGGCAACCCCGAGCAAATCACGCTCGCGGCCATTCGCGCGCTCAATGCGGCCGATCTGTTACTGATTCCGCTCAAAGGCCCGCAGAAGTCGGACTTGGCGGGGTTACGCCGCGAGATCTGCGCGCGCTTCTTAACGAATCCATCGACCCGTATCGTGGAGTTCGACCTGCCACA
>JBJXEH010000242.1:0-31858 GCA_046153995.1 Micropepsaceae bacterium | reverse complement strand
AGCTTGACCGCGTGCTGGGGCCTGATCTGCCGATGCTTGCGCGGGATGGCGGGTTCGTCGCGCCGGGGGCGCATGAGAGGCTCGATCTGGCGCGAACTCTGCGTGATGACGCGCGGCGCGTGATCGTCGAACTCGAGGGCCGCCTGAAGGACGAGACGGGGATTGCGTCGCTGAAAGTGCGGCACAACGGCGTGCTTGGCTATCACATCGAAGTTACGGCTGCGAATGCAGAGAAATTGAAGACGACGGACGCGGGCCGCGCGTTCATTCACCGGCAAACAACGGCGCAGGCGCAGCGGCACACGAACGCTGAGTTGTCTGAGCTTGCGTCTAAGATCGCCGATGCGGCGGGTGAGGCGATTGCGATCGAGCTGCAGTTGTTCGACCAGTTGGTTGAAGATGTGAAGGCGGCGAGCGGGGCGCTCAGCGAGATTGCTGGTGTCGTTGCGCGCTTAGATGTGCTTGCGGGGCTTGGCGAGCTCGCGGTCGAGGCAGACTTCTTGCGGCCGTCGATCGCGCCGGGGTTAGCGTTCAAGATTTCGCGCGGGCGGCATCCCGTCGTCGAAGCGGCGCTCAAGCGCGACGCGCAGGGGTTTGTCGCGAACGATTGCGATTTGTCGGGGAGCGGGGCCGGGCGGCTTTGGCTTGTCACGGGGCCTAATATGGCGGGCAAGTCGACGTTTCTTCGTCAGAACGCACTGATCGCGATTTTGGCACAGGCCGGGTCGTTCGTGCCGGCGGCGAGTGCGGAGATCGGGGTGGTTGATCGCCTATTCAGCCGCGTCGGCGCGGCGGACGATCTCGCACGGGGGCGCTCAACGTTCATGGTCGAGATGGTTGAGACAGCGGCGATTTTGAACCAAGCGACGGAGCGGTCGCTTGTCATTCTCGATGAGATCGGGCGTGGGACGGCGACGTTCGACGGGTTGTCTATCGCGTGGGCGACGGTCGAGCGGCTGAACGGGGTCAATCGTTCGCGCACGTTGTTCGCGACGCACTATCACGAGTTGACGGGGTTGGCGCAGCGGCTCGACGGCGTTGCGAACGTCACCGTTCGCGTGAAGGAGTGGCAGGGCGGGATCGTATTTCTGCACGAGCTCGCTCCGGGGGCAGCGGACCGCTCATACGGCATCCAGGTTGCGAAGCTCGCCGGTTTGCCGTCCGACGTGTTGAAGCGCGCGCAAGACGTGCTGCATGCGCTGGAGCGGGGCGACAGTGGACGCCGCGCGAAGACGATGGTGGACGAATTGCCGTTGTTTGCAGCCGCTGCGCCGTCGCAACCTGTCAAACACGAATCGGAGGTTGAGGCGCGGCTTAAAGCGCTGAACGTGGATGAGCTTAGTCCGCGTGACGCGCTTCAAGTGCTTTACGACCTCAAGAGCCTTGCCAAGGAGTAGGTGTATGGACGGGTTTCAGATGTCCGATTGGGTTGCGGTCGCGTCGGCGGCAGTTTCGGTTCTGGCGTTGGTGTTGAACATCGTCATCACGTCGCGGCAGACGCGGGTCAGCGTCGAGAACTTCAAGTTCAACAATGACACGCAGTTGATGAATTGGGCTAACCGCGTTGTTGCTGCGATGTCCGAGGCCTATCACATCAGTCCGAAAACAGACTTGCATGCGCTGGCGACGAACCTTTCGGCTTTGATCGATGAGGGACGGTGGTTCTTCCCGAACATCGGAAGTAAGAGCTCCGATCCAGAAAAGCCGGGCGCGTATCGGGGGGCGCGTCAGGCCGTGCTCGATCACATCGTGGCGGTTTATGACGCCGTCATTGCGATGCCCAACGCGCAAGAGGAGCACATGAACTACATACGCGAAGCTCGGCGGCATTTCGTTTCCGAGATTCAACATTCGGTCGATCCGCGACGTCGGGCTTGGGTGATGGACCGTTTCAAGAAGTTTTGAGCGATGGCGAAGTTTCCGGCTGAAGGCGGATGTACATGCCGGGCGGTGCGGTATCGCATATTGACGAAACCGCTGTTCGTTCATTGCTGTCACTGCACGTGGTGTCAGCGCGAAACCGGCTCGGCGTTCGTCATCAATGCGATGATCGAAACCGATCGGGTCAAGATTCTGAAGGGAACGCCGGAGGTGGTGACGACGCCTTCGAACAGCGGGAAAGGGCAGAAGACTGTTCGCTGCCCTACCTGCCGGATCGCGCTTTGGAGCCACTACGCGGGTGCAGGCTTGAAGGCCGCCTTCGTGCGCGTAGGTACGCTCGATGACCCGAACCTCTGCCCGCCCGACGTTCATATCTTTACCTCGACGAAGCAGAAATGGGTCGAGCTATCGGACAGGGCGCCCGTCATGAAAGGTTACTATGTGCGCGAAAAGCTCTGGCCGGCCGATAGTTTGAAGCGGCGGGCTGCTCTGATGGCCGGGTGACGGGCATCCGGCCTGATGCCATAGTGCGGCTATGACCGCTACGCGTAACGAATTGGCTGCGATGCTCGCCGCGCTTATCGACAGCCACGGCACGGACTCCGTCAAGCTGAAGGCGGCGGCGTTGCCTCTGCTCAAGCAGACGTTGGCCGATGCGCGCGACGAGGCGCAGCGTTATCTCGAAGGCGGCGGGACGGGGCTTGGCACTGCGCAGATGCTCGCGGCTGCTGTCGACCGGCTGGTCACCGCGCTCTACACATTCACTGTCGATCACGTGTTCACGGCCCAGAACCCAACGGATTCTGAGCACATCGCGCTTGTCGCGGTCGGCGGGTACGGGCGCGGGACTTTAGCACCCGGATCCGATGTCGATTTGTTGTTCCTGCTCCCGTTCAAACAGACGGCGTGGGGCGAGTGCGTCGTCGAGTTTGTTCTGCACCTGCTTTGGGACTTGGGGCTGAAGGTCGGGTACGCGACGCGGACGACCGACGAGTGTGTACGTTTGGCGCGCGGCGATCATACGATCCGTACGGCGATGCTGGAGACGCGGTTTTTGTGCGGCCAGGCGAGCTTGTTTGACGGGCTGAAAGCCAAGTTCGCCAAAGAAACCACGGCGGCGTCGGGTCGTGCGTTCGTCGATGCCAAACTCGACGAACGCGCGCGGCGTCACAAGGGTCACGGTGAGAGCCGCTACTTGGTTGAGCCGAACGTCAAGGACGGCAAGGGTGGGTTACGCGATCTGCACACGCTGTTCTGGATCGCGAAGTATCTTTACCGGGTCGAAGACGCGTCTGAGTTGGTGAAGGCCGGACTCTTCATGCCGGACGAGTTCAAGGCGTTCGCGGACGCAGAGGAGTTTCTCTGGCTTGTCCGTTGCCACATGCATTTCTCGGCAGGGCGGGCGGAGGAGCGGCTGGCGTTCGACATGCAGATCGATGTCGCGCGGCGGCTGGGTTTCCAGGATCAGGGCGGCGAGCGCGGCGTCGAGCGGTTCATGCAACGCTACTTCCTGACAGCGAAGACCGTCGGCGATCTGACGCGCATCTTCTGCGCGGCGCTGGAGGCGCAGAACCAGAAGTCGTGGCCGGTGTTCGGGCGGATCATCACGGGTGTCGGGCGGCGGCGGGTCGAGGCGGATGGGTTCTACGTCGAGCAGGGACGGGTCGGTATCGATGGACCGGAAGTCTTGCGGAACGATCCGGCCAACTTCTTGCGGCTTTTCCGGATTGCCGACGAGAAGGGTGCGGACGTTCATCCGGACGCGCTAAAGCATGTGACGCGCAACATCGGGCTTATCGACGACAGACTGCGCGCCGACGCTGATGCGAATAGGATGTTCCTGGAGATACTTGCGTCGCGACGCGATCCCGAGCGGACTCTGCGCATGATGAACGAGGCCGGGGTGTTCGGCGCGTTCGTGCCGGACTTCGGGCGGATCGTCGCGAAGATGCAGTTCAACATGTATCACCACTATACGGTGGACGAGCATTTGATCCGCGCGATCGGTCATCTCGCCAAGATCGAGCGCGGCGAATACAAAGACGAGCACCCGGTCGCGAACGAGATCATTCATCAGGTTCTGTCGCGCGAGGTGCTTTACGTCGCGATGCTGCTGCACGACATTGCGAAGGGGCGCGAGGGGGATCACTCGGAGGTCGGCGAGGACGTGGCGATGGCGCTTTGTCCGCGGCTTGGCATGAGCGCGGACGAGACCGAGACGGTCGCGTGGTTGGTGCTCAACCACTTGGTGATGAGCGATGTCGCCCAGAAGCGCGATCTCTCGGACCCTAAGACCATTGCTGACTTCGTGGCTGTCGTGCAGTCGCCAGAACGGTTGCGGTTGCTGTTGTGTTTGACGGTCGCCGACATCCGCGCGGTTGGCCCCGGGGTTTGGAACGGTTGGAAGGGACAATTGCTTAGGCAACTCTATTGGGAGGCCGAGGCGCAGATGTTGGGAGGGTTCAGCGCGACAGCGCGCCCGCAGATGGTGGCGCAGGCGAAAGGCGAGCTTGCGAACCGCTTGGCCGACTGGCCGGAGGTGCTGCGCGAGCGGGCGCTATCGCGGCATTACGATCCTTATTGGCTGGCCCTCGATGCGAACACGCACGAGGCTCAGGCGCGGCAGATGCGGGCGGCCGATGAGGCGGGCTTGGGTGACAAGACGTTTTCCTTGGCGGCGAAGACGGACGAGTTCCGGTCCGTGACCGAGGTTTCGATCTTCACGGGCGATCACCCGGGCCTATTCTCTCAGCTGGCGGGTGCGTTTGCGATGTGCGGGGCGAACATCGTGGATGCGAAGATTTTCACGACGACCGACGGTATGGCGATCGACTTGTTCTCGATCCAGGATGCGGAAAGCCGGCCGCTTAGCGACGAGCGGCGGATCGACCGGTTGCGCGATACGGCGATGCGCGTTCTTGGTGGCGAAGTGGTGCCGCGCTCGGTGATCGATGCCAAGCAGGTGAAGCGCCGCGAGGAGGCGTTCCGGGTTGAGCCGCGCGTGCTTGCCGATAACAGCGCGTCGGACTCTCATACGGTGATCGAGATCAACGGGCGCGACCGGCCGGGGCTTCTGCACGATCTGACGCGCGGTTTGCACGTGGCGGGATTGTCGATCCACTCGGCGCAGATTGCGACCTACGGCGAGCGCGCGATCGACGTCTTTTATGTGAAGGACGGCTACGGGCGCAAAGTCACGCATCCGGCGCGCATCGATGCGGTCAAAGCCGCGTTGCTTGAAGCGCTCGGCGACGGCGGTGTCCGGGCGCAGAGACGCGTGCGATTGCCCGTCAAAGGTTAAGGATTCCGGGCACTTGCAGGCCTCATGCGCTTCTGGGCATAACCCCGGTCGCTTTGATGGTACCTTGGAATTGATGACGATGAGCGGACGCGAACCCCTTGTGTTTTCCGGGATGCAGCCCACGGGCAATTTGCATCTCGGCAACTATTTGGGCGCGATCCGGAACTGGCTCAAGCTTCAGGAGCAGCATCGTTGTCTTTACTGCATGGTCGATATGCATGCGATCACGGTCGATTACGATCCGAAGCAGTTGGCACAAGCGACGCGCGAGGTGATGGCTGCTTACCTGGCCAGCGGCGTCGATCCGAAACGCTCGATCGTGTTCGCGCAGAGCCAAGTCAAGGAACACGCGGAGCTCGCGTGGATTTTGAACTGCGTGGCGCGGATCGGCTGGCTGAACCGGATGACGCAGTTCAAAGACAAGGCGGGCAAGAACGCCGAGAAGATGAGCGTCGGGCTCTACACCTATCCGGTGCTGATGGCGGCCGACATTTTGCTCTATCGGGCGACGCATGTGCCGGTCGGCGAGGATCAGAAGCAGCACGTGGAACTGGCGCGCGACATTGCGCAGAAGTTCAACAACGATTTCGGCATCGCTGATTTCTTTCCAATCCCTGAGCCTATCGTTCAGGGACCGGCGACGCGGATCATGAGCCTGCGCGACGGTACCGCGAAGATGTCGAAGTCCGATCCGTCGGAGTATTCGCGCATCAATCTGACCGACGATGCGGACACGATCGCGACGAAGTTCAAGAAGGCGAAGACCGATCCTCTGCCGCTACCAGAGACGGAGAAGGACTTTGAGGGGCGGCCCGAAGCCGCCAACCTTGTGTCCATTTATGCGGCGTTTGCCGACAAGTCGAAGCAGGCGGTACTCGACGAGTTCAAGGGCGGGCAATTCTCAGCGTTTAAGGGTGCGCTCGCGGAACTCGTGGTCGCGAAGCTCTCGCCGATCGCGGCGGAGATGCGGCGCTTGCTCGCCGATCCGGCGGAGCTCGACCGGTTGATGCTTAAAGGAGCGGACCAGGCGCGGGCGATTGCGGCACCGATCATGTCGGAGGTCAGGCGCGTGGTGGGGTGGGTTGCTTGAAGCGGCGGAAATTCCTCGTCTTCGTCGATAACTCGCCAGAGCACAAAAAGGCGCTGCGCTACGCCGCGCGGCGCGCGCAACATACGGGCGGGATCGTCTCGCTGATGACGGTCGTGATTCCCGGCGACTTCCAGCATTGGCGTTCGGTCGAAGACGCGATGCGCGAGGAGGCGATGGAAGACGCCGAGCGCATGCTGCACGAGGCGGCGGGTGAGGTGAATCAGCTGACGGGCTTGATCCCCGAAGTGATTGTTTGCGAGGGCAAGCCGCACGATGTGCTGATGACCCTGCTTAAGGACGACAACGAGATTTCGATCCTGGTCCTTGCGGCCTCGACCGGACGCGAGGGCCCGGGCCCGTTGGTTTCGCTGGTTGCACAGCAGGCGCAGCTCGCCTATCCGATCCCGGTTACCATCGTGCCCGGGGGCTTGAGCGACGAAGCGATCGACGCGTTGGCTTGACTTGGGGCGGCTACGCCCGAGATTCTTGGTACTTACGAGGTTCACATGTTCATTCAAACGGAATCGACGCCAAATCCGGCGACGTTGAAATTTCTGCCGGGACGCAGCGTGCTCGGCGAAGGGGCGGCGGATTTTCCGACGCGCGAGTCGGCGCAGAAGTCGCCATTGGCGCAGCGCCTGTTCGAGATCGACGGGGTGGGCGGCGTGATGTTCGGCGCCGATTTCATTACCGTGACGAAGACGACTGCAGATTGGCCGCAGCTTAAGCCCATGATCTTGGGGGCGATCATGGAGCACTTCACGCAGGGGCTTCCGGTTATCGACGGCGAGGCGGCGCCCGCGGCTGAGCGCGAAGAGTACGATCCGGCTGACGAAGAGATCGTCGTGCAGATCAAGGAGTTGCTGGAGACGCGCGTGCGGCCGGCGGTTGCGCAGGATGGCGGCGACATCGTCTTTCGCGGGTTTGAGGGTAAGTCCGGCACTGTGTTTTTGAATCTGCGTGGCGCGTGTGCGGGGTGCCCTTCGTCGACGGCGACACTTAAGAACGGTATCGAAAACATGCTGCGCCATTACATTCCCGAAGTGAACGCGGTCGAAGCGGTTTCGGCTTAAGAAGGGGGCTTCCTTGCATCACGCTATTTCCGACGAAGCGCTGGACCAGCTGTTTCGTTCCGCCCGTTCGCAGAACAAGTGGCAGGCGAAGCCGGTGTCGCCGACGCTGTTGCATGCGCTTTACGATCTCTTGCGGATGGGTCCGACGAGTGCGAATTGTTCGCCGGCGCGCTTTGTGTTCGTGACGACGGACGCTGGGCGCGAACGGCTGAAGCCGCATTTGTTGCCCTCTAACGTTTCCAAGGTGATGACGGCGCCGGTGACGGTGATCATTGGGCACGACTTTAAGTTCTATGAAAAGCTGCCGCAGTTGTTTCCGCATACGGACGCGCGGAGTTGGTTCGTGGGCAACGAACAGCTCAGCCAAACGACTGCGTTTCGTAACGGGACGCTGCAAGGGGCTTATCTGATGCTGGCGGCGCGTTCGCTGGGCCTCGATTGCGGGCCGATGTCGGGGTTCAATAATGCGGGCGTCGATGAAGCGTTCTTCCCGAACTCGACGGTGAAGTCGAACTTCATCTGCGGGCTTGGCTATGGCGATCCGTCCGGCGTGTTTGCGCGCTCGCCGCGGCTGCCGTTCGACGAGGCTTGCCAGATCGTATGAGCGCGCCGTTGATCCTGGCGATCGACACGTCGTTCGGCCCGGTCAGCGCGACGCTTGCGACGATGGATTTGCGCATCGTCGGCCGGATTGAGGCCGACAATCTGGCGGGCACGCAGGCTGAGACGCTTCCGCCGATCGTCGCGAAACTGTTTGAGGGGCACGATTTCAAGCAGTTGACGCGGGTCGCCGTCACCGTTGGGCCAGGTGCGTTCACTGGCGTGCGTGTGGGATTGGCGTTCGCGAAGGGGTTAAGGCTTGCGACGGGTGCCGAGGTTCTGGGTTTTTCGACGCTCGATTGCCTTGCTGCGCAGGCTGCGGCGCACACGGCTTGCGCGAGTGCTGGTGCCGTTATCGATGCCAAGCGTGGCGAGGTTTACGTGCAGGCGTTTTCGCATCTTTCTGAGCCGTTGAGCGAGGCCGCCGTTGCGCCGATTGCGGAGGCGTCGGCGTTGCTGCGGCGGACGCTGAAGCCTCGGACGCTGCTCATCGGATCGGGTGCTCAATTGCTCGATGGATTTGGCGATGTTGAGATTGTGCCATTCAACCGGATCGACACGGAATTACTCGCGCGGCGTGCTGCGCTTGCGGACCCTAAGCGTTATCAAGCTGTGCCTGCATACTTGCGAGCGCCCGATGCACGGTTGCCGGCGTGAGTACGCCGTTCCGCATTTGGCACGGCGGCGTGGATGACGCGGCGATGCTGGCATTGCTGCATGCGCCCGCATTCGCCGATGCTTGGCCCGAGCCCGCATTTGCTTCGCTGTTGGGGCAGGCAGAGATTTCGGTTTTGATTGGTGCGTTTGGCGGCGAGGCCGCTCAAGGCTTCATCCTGGTGCGGAACGCTGCCGATGAAGCGGAGGTTTTGACGTTCTGCGTTGCGGAGGGTGTACGCGGCCGTGGGCTTGGGCGCACGCTGCTTGAAACCGCTTGTCTTGCTGCACGCGAGCGTGGTGCGGCGCATGTGTTCCTTGAGGTGGGAGCGGACAACGCGGCGGCGCTTGGTCTCTACCGCCGTTCCGGTTTTGTAGAGGTGGGGCGGCGCGCCGCTTACTATCACCATGGGCCCGATGCGTCGGATGCTCTCGTGATGCGACGTATTCTTAACCAGGATGCGCCGTGAGGGCCCGCTTCCGGTGGCGCAGGGAATGGACTAAAAGACCCTCAGAGGTGGTTGATGGATCGGATTGAAAAACTTTGTATCGAGAAGGGGTTGCGGATGACCGGGCAGCGGCGCGTGATCGCGCGCGTGCTTTCGGAATCGCACGACCACCCCGATGCGGAAGAGTTGCACCGGCGGGCAGTCGCGATCGACCCGCATATTTCCATTGCGACGGTCTACCGGACAGTGCGGTTGCTGGAGGAATCCGGCATTCTGGAGCGCCATGATTTTCGCGACGGGCGCTCGCGTTACGAAGAGATGACTGAGACGCATCACGACCATCTGATCGACGTGCAGTCGGGGCGGGTGATCGAGTTCCAGAACGATCAGATCGAAGAGCTGCAGCGGCAGGTCGCCGAGAAGCTCGGTTACAAGCTTGTCGATCACCGGCTTGAGCTCTATGCCGTGCCGATTGAGGTGCCCGTGAAGGCCAAGGCTAAGAAGTGAACAAGATCATCGGAACGCTCCGCGGCGTTGGCGTCGCCATCGCCTTCTTGAGCGTGACGGCTGTCTTCCTGCCGGTGCAGTGGCTTGCCGTGCGGTTCGACTGGCCTTTGCGCGACCGGTTCCCAGCGCAATATGCGCGTTGGCTGTGCGCGGTGATGGGTATCCGGGTCGAGACGTTCGGGCGGCCGTGCCGGGAGCCCGGCGTGCTGCTCGCTGTCAATCACATGTCCTACCTCGATATGCCGGTTCTCGCTGGCGTCATTCCGGTGTCGTTCGTCGCGAAGGCCGAGGTCGGGAAGTGGCCGTTCTTCGGCATGATGTCGAAGCTGGTGCGCACCGTCTTCGTCGAGCGCGAGAAGCGCAGCCGTGCGGGCAAGCAGCGCGATGCGATCCGCGAGCGGCTTGAGGAGGGCGGCACAGTCGTGCTGTTTCCGGAGGGCACGTCGAGCGACGGCAACCGCGTGCTTTCGTTCAAGAGTTCGCTGCTCGGGTCGGCCGATGCCATGCTGCTTGGCAGCGACGGTAAGAACCGGCGCGTGTTGGTGCAGCCGGTGTCGCTTGCCTACACGCGGCTGCACGGCATTCCGATGGGCCGCGAGTTCCGGCCGTTCGTCGCCTGGTACGGCGATATGGATTTGGCGCCGCATCTGTGGGAGCTGTTTTGCCTCGGACCGGTCGATGTCGTCGTGCACTACCACCCGCCGATGACGGTCGATCAATTCAAGTCGCGCAAGGAGCTTTCGGCCGAGTGCGAGCGGCTGGTCCGAGAGGGGGTTTCCCACGCGCTGGCGGGGCGGCCGGGGGCTTTTGGCCCGGCTTACGAGGACGAGCCGATCGAGTTGCCGCCGCCGCAAGACGGTTTCCGGCCTGAGGTTGTGGCTTGAGTTCGCCTCAGGGGTCGCCCATAAGACCGGCCCGAATTTTCGCGCTAGACTGGCCGACGTGACCCGCAAGCTTTTCATCAAGACCTACGGCTGTCAGATGAACGCCTACGATTCCGCCCGCATGGCGGACGTGATGGCGCCGCACGGCTATGCGCTCACCGACACCCCGGAAAGCGCCGATATGGTCGTGCTCAACACGTGTCATATCCGCGAGAAGGCGGCGGAGAAAGTCTACTCGGAGCTTGGACGTTTGCGTGAGTTGAAGCGCGAGCGTGCGGGCCGGGGCGGGCGAATGATCGTTGCCGTTGCCGGTTGCGTCGCGCAGGCCGAAGGCGAGGAACTGATCCGCCGTTCGGACGCCGTCGACATCGTCGTGGGGCCTCAAGTCTATCATCGCCTGCCGGAAATGGTGGCGAAGCTTTCGCGGCAGGCGAAGGCGTTCGATACGGAGTTTCCCGCAATCGACAAGTTCGATGCGTTGCCATTTGCAAAGTCCGTCGATGGGCCGGCGGCGCTTCTGACGGTGCAGGAGGGCTGCGACAAGTTCTGCACTTTCTGTGTCGTTCCCTACACGCGCGGCGCGGAGTATTCGCGTTCAGTTGCGCAAATCGAGGCGGAGGCGCGGCGGCTGGTCGATCTTGGCGTACGCGAGATCACGCTGCTCGGTCAAAACGTCAATGCGTTCCATGGGCTTGGCGACGATGGCGAGGTGTGGGGTTTGGGCCGCCTCGTTCGCCGCTTGGCGCGGATCGATGGTCTGGCGCGGCTGCGCTACATGACGAGCCATCCGCGCGATATGAACGACGAACTGATCGCGGCGCACCGGCAAGAGCCGAAGCTGATGCCTTATCTGCATCTGCCGGTGCAGTCGGGATCGGACGCGGTGCTTGAGGCGATGAATCGCGGGCATACAGCGGGCGACTATCGCGCACTCGTTAAACGCATTCGTGTTGCGCGGCCCGACATTGCATTGTCGTCGGATTTCATCGTCGGGTTTCCGGGCGAGAGCGACGCGGATTTCGAGGCGACGATGGACCTCGTGCGCGAGATCGGATTTGCGCAGTCGTTTTCGTTCAAGTATTCGGCGCGGCCGGGGACGCCCGCGGCTGCTGCGCGTAGCCAAGTTCAAGACGATGTGAAGTCGGCCCGGCTTGAGCGTTTGCAGGCGCTTTTGAACGAGCAGGAGCAAGTTTTTTTGCGACACTGTTTGGGTCGAGAGCTCGACGTGCTGTTCGAGAAGCCGGGACGCTATGACGGACAACTGATCGGGCGTAGCCCGTATCTGCAGTCTGTGCATGTTGCGGCACGTGGGCGCAAAATCGGCGATATCGCTCGCGTTCGTATTGTTCAGACGATGCCGCATAGCTTGAGCGGGGAACTCGTTTCAGAAGTCGCGCAGGCGGCAGAGGCGGTCGCTTGAGTACGAAACCGAAGAAACCGCGCGACGAATCACAAGGCACGGCGCTTGAGTTTCGCGACAATGCGACGCTCGCGCGTGTCGTCGGTCCGCACAACCGGCATATGGCCGAGATCGAGCGAAAGCTTGACGTCGAGATCGCGCATCGCGGCAACCGTTTTACAATCCACGGCACGCCGACGGCGCGCGCGCACGCGGCGCAAGTGTTGCGCGATCTGTATGCGCATGCGGACGAGGGACACGACCTGTCGCCGACGGATGTCGATCGTGCGATCCGGTTGGGGCTCGCAGGCGAGTCCGTTGTGCCCAGCAGCGCGAGCGTTTCAACGCCGAGGCGCGTGATACGGCCGCGTACGCCGGGGCAAACAAGGTATCTCGATGCGTTGCTCAAGCACGATCTTGTCGTGGGGCTGGGGCCTGCTGGTACCGGCAAGACTTATCTCGCAGTTGCAGTTGGAGTGAGCATGCTCGCGCGGGGTGAGGTCGATCGGCTGATCTTGTCGCGGCCGGCCGTCGAGGCGGGTGAGCGGCTGGGCTTTCTGCCGGGCGATATGAAGGAGAAGGTCGATCCGTACTTACGGCCGCTCTACGACGCGCTGCACGACATGCTGCCGGCCGAGCAGATCGAGCGGCGGATCGCCGAGGGTGTAATCGAAGTGGCACCGCTTGCGTTCATGCGCGGGCGGACGCTGGCGCATTCCTATTGCATTTTGGACGAGGCGCAGAACTGTACGCCGCAGCAGATGAAGATGTTTTTGACGCGGTTGGGCGACGGCGCGCGCATGGCGGTGACCGGCGATCCGACGCAGACGGATTTACCCGCCGGGCAAATGTCAGGGCTGTCGGAAGCGCAGACGGTGCTCGCCGGCGTCGAAGGCGTTGCCATGACGGAGTTCACCGAGGCCGACGTCGTGCGCCATCCGCTGGTGCAGCGGATCGTGCGGGCCTACGCCGCGTTCGATGCGCGGCGGGGGAACGGCCCGAAGCGGCTTTAGCGGATGGCTTTGATCGTCGAAGTGCGGATCGAGACGCCTGCGTGGCGTAAGGCTTGGCCGCGGGTTGTTGCGGAGACGAAAGCGCTCATACGCGGCGCGGCCGGCCAGGTTCCGCCTTCGCTAAAGCTTCGGCGGACAGGCAAGCCCGGCCATGACGAACTTTATGAAGTTGCGGTGGTTCTTGCGGGTGACGAGAAGCTCAGCGCGCTCAACGCACAATATCGAGGAAAGGCTAAGCCCACGAATGTGTTGTCGTTTCCCGACGGTGATGGGTCACCGGGGGGCGGGATTGCGCTCTCGTTTGAGACGATTTCGGCCGAGGCCAAGGCCCAAAGCAAACCGTTTGTTAATCATGCTAAACATATGATTTTGCATGGATTCTTGCACCTTCACGGGTTCGACCACGACAAGCCTTCGGCGGCTCGCTTGATGGAGGGGCTCGAAATCGCCATGTTGGCCCGCATGGGCATCCCCAACCCTTATTTGATCGAGAACCCGCGTGCCTGACCCTGACGCGGGCGCGCCTTCGGCCGAGCACAGCCCCGAACAACCAAAGCCGTCATCGTGGCCGCAGGCGTTTGTGAGCGCCATGCGCAAGCTTGTGGGCGTTAGGGAAGACGCGACGAAGCTGCGCGAAAGCCTGGAAGAGGTCATCGAGGAGAGCGAGGCCGCGAACCGCCCGCTCGCGCGCGAAGAGCGCTCGATGATGCTGAACATCTTGAACTTCGGCGAACTGAAAGTCGTCGATGTGATGGTGCCGCGGGCGGACATCATCGCGGTCGCGGAAGACACGCCGCTCGCCGAGTTGGTGAAGAAATTTCACGAAGCACAGCATTCGCGGCTGCCCGTCTATCGCGACACGCTCGATAATCCGGTCGGCATGGTCCACATCAAGGATCTGATCGGGCTTGCCATTCCAGAAGGCGAAGGGCTGCACCATCCCAAAATGATTCAGGACATCGTGCGCGCCGTCCTCTTCGTGCCGCCGTCGATGCCAGTCGTAAATTTGCTTGTGAAGATGCAGTCGACGCGCATGCATTTGGCGCTTGTGATCGACGAGTACGGCGGGACAGACGGTCTCGTGTCGATCGAGGACTTGGTCGAGCAGATCGTCGGCGACATCGAGGACGAGCACGACGACGATGAGACGAAGATGATCTTGGCCCGAGGCCCCGGCGAGTTCGATGCCAGCGCGCGCGCCGATCTTGAGGACGTCGAAAAGGTCGTAGGCTTTCCGTTAGTCGACGAGGAAGAGGCCGAAGAGATCGACACGCTGGCGGGCCTCGTGTTCTCGCTGGTCGGACGTGTGCCGCAACGGGGCGAGATCGTGAAGCATCCGGCTGGCGTTGAGTTCGAAGTTCTGGACGCCGATCCGCGCCGGCTGAAGCGGCTGCGCGTGCGCGTCACGAAGCCGAAGGTGGACGCGCCTGCCGAACCTGCCGCGGAAGCCACGGAGGCCGTGCCAAAGCCGATGGCCGCGGTGAATGGCTGAAACGATCTTTGATCGCATCGCCAATCTGAATCTCGTTGGCCGCCTTGAAGGCGCCGCTGCTTGGTTTCGTTCTTGCGTTGGGCGTGGCCGGCTGTTCGTGGCAGCGGGGCTTGGTGCGGTCTCTGCGCTTGCCTACGCGCCGTTCTATGCTTGGCCGCTGTTGCTCCTCACGTTCCCGGCGCTTGTTTGGCTGATCGATGGCGCCGCTTACATGCGGCGGCCGTGGTTGACGGCAGCGCTGATCGGTTGGGCGTTCGGGTTTGGGTACTTCCTCGTCGGGCTGCACTGGATCGGGTTTGCGTTCGTCGTCGACTCCGACAGGCATGCTTGGCTCCTGCCGTTTGTGGCGGTTTTGTTTCCAGGTGGGCTCGCGTTGTTTTTCGCGGCCGCTGCTGGTGTTGCGCGGCTGCGCTGGGCCGGATGGGCGCGTGTGTTTGTGTTGGCGTCAGCGCTTGGTTCCGCCGAGTGGCTCCGTGGGCATATTTTCACGGGCCTTCCTTGGAATCTGCCGGGCTACGTTTGGTCCGGGACGGACGCGATGTTTCAGGCGGCGTCGCTGTTCGGCGTTTACGGCTTGAGTTTGGTGACGCTGATTGCGTTCCTTGCGCCGGCTTCCATCGTCGATGCGGGTGGGCGCCGATCGAGCGCCCTTTGGGTGTTGGCGTTGGCCCCTGCGATATTGGCAGGGCTGCTTGTCTTCGGCTGGGCTCGAATGCCAGCGGAAGCCGCTCCAGTGAACGCCGATGTCGCCTTGCGGATCGTGCAGCCGAATGTCCCGCAGACGGAGAAATGGAAGCCCGAGTTCTTCGAGCGGAACTGGCGGGTGCTGATCGACCAGACCGCCAAGCCCGGGATCGAGACTAGAACAGTCGTCATTTGGCCGGAGGCAGCGCCGCCGCTGGTGCTGTTGGATCAGCCGGATGCGCTCAAGGTCGTCGCCATGGTTCTGCCCGACAGCACGACGCTGCTGACGGGGACCATCAGGATCGAGCAGGGCGAGAAGCGCCGGTTTTTCAACAGCATGGCGGCTATGTCGGGGACGGGCGAGGTGCTTGCGACTTACGACAAAGCCCACCTGGTGCCGTTTGGGGAATACCTTCCGCTCTATCGGCTGTTGGAGCCGCTTGGTGTTTCGCAGATCACGGGCAGCGGTCAGGGGTACACGGAGGGTTCCGGTGTCCGCACGCTAACCATTCCGGGGCTGCCGCCGTTCAGTCCGCTGATCTGCTACGAGCTAATTTTTCCGGGGGAAGTTTCGGTGCCGGGACAACGGCCTGCATGGTTGATGACGATGACCGACGATTCTTGGTTCGGTCCATGGACAGGTCCGTACCAACACCTCGGCATCGCGAAAGTTCGCGCGACGGAAGAAGGTTTGCCGGTGGTTCGTGCAGCCAATACGGGAGTGTCCGCGGTCATCGACCCGTATGGGCGAATCACTACCTCTCTCGGGCTCGATAGGAGCGGAATCCTGGACGCGGAATTGCCGAGTCCGCTTCCGCCAACACTTTATTCCATCGCTGGCGACTCCATATTTTTGCTCATGCTTCTTGCTGCAACGGCTGTTGGAATCGTTTTTTCCAGAGCTAGCCCATAAAGACAGTTGACCATTACAACCGTGTAGCGTTTAGTGAGAATCATTGAAGTCTAGGTTGGCTACTGGGGGCCGCCTAAGTAACGGATCTGCAAAGCGCGAGGGGTCGTGCTGCGTCCGTTAGTCCCCCACAAGTTGCCGTCCTAGGCCTCAAGAGAAGTGCCGTGCTTACGTGATTGCCCCGGGGGGCAAGGCCAGCAAAAAAAGTTGGCCACAGACAAAGACGTTTCGTGGGGCTTGGTTGCAGTCTTGTGCTGCGGTCAGGCTGTCTTGTCAGTCGTATAGGAGTTCCCCCCTTGGCCAAGAAGCAACCCTCTTCAGTTGATGCACATGTCGGTAGCCGCGTCCGTCTTCGCCGGATGCTGATCGGTATGAGTCAGGAAAAGCTCGGCGAATTGCTGGGTTTGACGTTCCAACAAGTTCAGAAGTACGAAAAAGGCGCCAATCGTATCGGCGCGAGCAGACTGTTCGACATCTCGTCGATCCTCGGCGTTCCGGTGTCGTATTTCTTCGACGACCTTCCCAGCACCGATCCTGCATTCCGGAAGCGCGAAGGTGGCGCTGCCGCGGCAACGGCTGTGGATGCCGGTCCCTACATGATGGAATTCGTGTCGAGCGCGGAAGGTTTCCAGCTCGTACGCGCGTTCACGAAAATCACCGACCCGCGTGTGCGTAAGCGGATGCTGGAATTGGTGAAATCGCTGACCGGCGAAGAAGAAGTCTATCCCGATTTCCGGGTCGTGGAATTGCGGGAAGCGCAACGCGCTTAATCCGCTTTCCCTGTCGGTTTGAGCCGCGCTTTGAAAGAGGCGCGGCTCTTTTTTTGGCACAAGCGGCGCAGTGGCACATATGCGCCGCTTGTGCCACTTGCGTCCGCAGGCGCGCGCTGAACGCCCTGCCGCAATGATTCCAAGTTATCGATGAAGACGCCGAATATAGCCGAAAGCGCCGAAAAAATAAATCCGAGTTATCGCCGCAGCGTGGTTGTCGCAGATCTGTCGCAACTGTTGCGCGCAGTGTTGCTTTGGCTCTGAAATCACGATGGCTTGATTTCGAGGCATTTTCAGCCTGCGTAAGCCTTAGCGCGACTTTAACTCTTGACGTCCACCGTGGCTTTGTTCGTGACTGATCTGCCGGAATTGGTGTCCCTAGATTCAATGTCTCGCTTTGTGGCGATTGCTGCTCTCTTCTTTGGGTTGCTTCTTGTTGGAGCAGCCTTGGAGATTGCGCACGCGCATACTCATGACGGCACTGTTGCGGAGAGCGCCAGTAGCCATCACGAACACGAGCATGATCGGACCGATCACTCCCATGAGCCGGGCGACGACCTTGTGCATGAGCTTGTTTTTCACGGCTGCGTCAGTGCGGCCGGGTTGATCGAATCGGAGATTGTGCTGCCGGCTGTGCGCGCGCACGCCGTTCCCATAGCGCTTGTCGCGCTTCCGCACGGCATTACGTCCTCACCACCCGACCGCCCGCCTTCCTGCTGACCGGGGGCTTGCGCCCCAGTCGCGAAAGTTGGGTCGTGATTTCAGGACGGGTCGTTCAACATGTTTCGTTACATAACCGCGGCGCTAGCGTGCGCTGCGGCCCTCGGAATCGCCATTGCGGGCGAGACCAAAGTATCGCGTGCGGTAACGCTCGATGAGGCGGTGGCGCGCGCCGTGGCGGCCTCGCCGTCGTTGCAGGCGCGCGGCGAACTCGCCGCAGGGGCCGAGGCGCAGGTGCGCCAAAGCGGCGTGCGGCCGAACCCCACCATCGATGCACAGCTTGAGAACTTTGCCGGGTCGGGGCGTTTCTCCGACCTCGACGAAAGCGAGCTGACGCTGGGTTTGACCCAGCGCATCGAGCGTGCGGGCAAGCGCGAAGGGCGGACTGCGGTCGCCGAGGCCGAGCGCGATGCAGCCACGCACGAGCGCGAGCGTACGCGCCTCAACGTCGTCTTCGATGCGCGTAAAGCGTTCATCGACGTCGTTACGGCCGAGACCGCGCTTTCCAACGCAGATGCGCGGTTGAAAGCGGCGCGCGAGGTTGAGGCGATGGCGGCCCGGCGCGTGAATTCGGCACGCGACCCCATCACTGTGAAGTTGCGCGCCGAAATCCAAACCTCCGAAGCGCGGGCGGCTCGCGCGCAAGCCGAGCACGATCTGCACAACGCTAAGCGCACGCTGACGCTGCTGTGGGGCGAGCAGGACCGCGACGTCAAAGTCGATGCAACTTCGCTGAAGCTTCCGGTAAGCGATCCTAAAGGGCCGAAAGCGGCCGCCTCGCCCGACATTGCCGTGCGGGAAATTGAGGCGCGTCGCGCCGCGGCGAAGGTCGAACTGGAAGAGGCGAATTCACGCTCCGACGTGTCGCTGGGCTTTGGCGTCCGCCGGTTCGAGAATGGCGGCGATCTTGCCGGCGTTCTCACGTTTTCGATGCCGCTCGCCGTGTTCGACGGCAACGAAGGCGCTATTGCCCGCGCAAAGGCCGAGCGTCGCGCCGCGGAACTCGATATCGCCGACGCGACGCTGCGCTACGAGACGGCGCTTGTGGTGTTGGAAGAAGAGGCCGTGCGCTCGCGCACGGAACTCGACGCGCTCAGACAAGAGATGCTGCCGCGCGCGAAATCTGTGCTGGCCGCCGCGCGGCGCGGCTATGGCCTCGGTGCCTTCAGCTATCAGGAAATTGCCGAAGCGCAACGCATTCTAGCGGAGCTTTCCGCGCGCGAAGTCGCGGCGTTCCGCACGCTGCACACGGCGTACGCCAGCCTGGAACGGCTGTCGGGTGCTGCGGCGTCCGTACAAGGAGAAGAACAATGAGAATTTCTTCGTGGGGTTTTGCGATCGCTGCATTCGCGGCAAGCCTTGCAGGCTGCGGTCAGCCGACGGGCACCAGCGAGGACGGCCACGGCGCTGCCGCTTCGGGTGAGTACGAGCGCGGGCCGCATCGCGGGCGCATGCTGCGCTCGGGCGACTTTGCGGTTGAGATCACGATCTTCGAAACGGGCGTTCCGCCCGAGTTTCATGTCTACGCCTATAAAGATGGCAAGCCGGTGCCACCCGCAACGGTAGCGCTTACGGTGGTGCTGAAGCGGCTCGGCGGCAAGACCGATACCTTCAACTTCAAGCCCGACAAGGACTTCCTTGCCGGCAGCGGCACCGTTGTTGAGCCGCACTCGTTTGACGTCGTCGTGGCGGCGAACCACGAAGGCAAGACGCATCGCTGGTCCTATGCCTCGTACGAGGGCCGCACGGTCATCAAAGAGAAAGCCGCCGTCGAAGCAGGCGTGACGATCGAGAAAACCGGTCCCGCGACGATCAGACAGACGATCGAACTTTTGGGCCACGCTGATCTGGCGCCCGGCGCGAAGGCGACTTTGCGCGCCCGGTTTCCGGGTAAGGTTTTGAGCGTTGCGAAAAATATCGGCGATGCCGTCCGCTCCGGTGACGTCCTCGCCCGCATCGAAAGCAACGAGAGCCTTCAGACTTATGCACTTGTCGCCCCGTTCGACGGTGTCGTTCTGGAGCGCAATGCGAACGAGGGCGATATCGCGACCGATGCGATACTGTTCATGGTTGGAAATCCGCGAAAGCTCATCGCCGACTTCCATGTCTTCGATCGCGACGCGGCGCGCATACGCGCCGGACAAGCGGTGCGGATCGCCTCGCTCGATGGCGGCATTACCGCGGAGGCGCAAATAGCGCTGCTCTCGCCTTTGAAGGATGCGGGGTCTCAGTCCATCGTTGCCCGTGCGTTGTTCGACAACGCGGGCGGTGCCTTCCGGCCGGGAATGACCGTCAACGGCCATGTCGTTGTTGAGGAAGCTCAGGTGCCGCTGGCCGTCAAGACGGCGGCGATTCAACAATTCCGAGACTTCGAAGTCGTGTTCGCCAAGGTTGGCGAAACTTACGAAGTGCGCATGCTGGAGATCGGGCGGCGCACAGCGGAGTGGACCGAGGTTCTGGGCGGTATCGAGCCGGGCGCGGACTATGTCGTCGCCAATAGCTTTCTAATCAAAGCCGACATCGAAAAGTCGGGCGCTTCGCATGACCACTGAACCGTCGTCTGCGTTCGAGCGCATCATCCTTTTTTCGATCCGGCAACGCTGGATGGTTCTAGCCGTCGCGTTTGGGCTTGCGGCTTTGGGTGTTTGGAATTTCCAACGCCTGCCAATCGATGCCGTGCCCGACATCACGAATGTGCAGGTGCAGATCAACACCGAGGCCCCTGGCTTTTCTCCACTCGAGGCGGAACAGCGGATCACCTTTCCGATCGAATCCGCGATCTCGGGACTTCCCCGTTTGGACTACACACGATCGATTTCCCGCTATGGGCTCAGCCAAGTCACGGTGGTGTTCGAGGACGGCACCGATATCTACTTCGCGCGCCAGTTGGTCGGCGAGCGGTTGCAAGCGGCGCGTGGCCAACTGCCACCCGGTGTCGAGCCCGAAATGGGACCAATCGCGACCGGCCTCGGCGAAATTTTCATGTACCTCGTCGAGCCGAAACCCGGTGCCAAGAAGGTCGACGGCACCGCTTGGACGCCGACCGACCTTCGAACCATCCAGGACTGGGTCATCAAGCCTCAGCTTAGAACCGTGCGCGGCGTCACCGAGGTCAACGCCGTCGGCGGCTACCGCAAGGAATATCACGTCACGCCGCATCCGGAACGCTTGGCAGCGTTCGAACTGACGATCGCCGACGTCATCACGACGTTGGAACGCAACAACGCAAACGCGGGCGCGGGTTACATCGAGCGTAACGGTCAGCAGGTGTTGATCCGCGTGCCGGGCCGGGCTGCCAGCGCGGACGATCTGGCGAAGCTGGTGATCGTCCGGCGCAGCGATGTCCCCGTTCGCATTGAGCAGGTGGCCGACGTCCGTTTGGGAACGGAACTGCGTACTGGGGCGGCAACCGTCAACGGCGACGAAGTCGTGCTCGGCACCGTGTTCATGCTGGTGGGCGAGAACAGCCGGACCGTCTCGCACGCCGTCGCGGCAAAGCTTGAGGAGATCAACAAAAGTCTGCCCGAAGGCGTCGTGGCGCGCGCGGCCTACGACCGCACGACGCTGGTCGATCGCACGATTGCGACGGTTGAGACGAATTTGTTGGAAGGCGCGCTTCTGGTTGTTGCGGTCCTGTTTGTTCTGCTCGGCAATCTGCGGGCCGCGTTGATCACGGCGGCGATGATTCCGCTGTCGATGCTGCTTGCCATTACCGGCATGGTGCAGAACAAAGTCTCGGGCAATTTGATGAGCCTGGGCGCTCTCGATTTCGGCCTGATCGTCGATGGCGCCGTGATCATCGTCGAAAACTGCCTCCGCCGGTTCGGTATGGAGCAGCATCGTCTCGGCCGCCTTTTGTCGCGCGACGAGCGCTTCGCGCTCACCGCATCGGCGACCAGCGAGGTTATCCGCCCCAGCATCTTCGGCGTGCTGATCATCACCGTCGTTTACGTTCCGATTTTCGCTTTGACCGGCATCGAGGGGAAGATGTTCCACCCGATGGCGTTCACCGTGGTGACGGCTCTTGTCGCTGCGTTGTTGCTGTCGATCACGTTCGTGCCTGCCGCCATCGCCCTGTTCGTTACCGGCAAGGTCGATGAGCGCGAGAACGTATTCATGCGCGGTGCGCGCACCTTCTACGCGCCGCTGTTGGACTTTGCGGTCGCCAATAGAATTCTCATGGCCGGTGCGTCGGTGGTGCTCGTCGCCGTCAGCGCTTTCGGTGCCTCGCGCATGGGATCGGAGTTCATCCCCAATCTCGACGAAGGCGACATCGCGCTGCATGCTCTGCGCATTCCAGGCACTAGTCTGACCCAGGCCGTCGGCATGCAATCGGCATTGGAGAAGCGTTTGCGTGAGGCGCCTGAAATTGAGCTGACATTCGCAAAACTAGGCACTGCCGATGTCGCGACAGATCCGATGCCGCCCAGTGTTGCCGACACCTTCATCATCGTCAAAGACCGCAGCCTCTGGCCCGACCCCTACAAACCGCGCAGCCAGTTCATTGAAGAATTGGAGCGCATCGCAGCCGGCGTTCCCGGCAACAACTATGAGTTCACGCAACCTATTCAGATGCGCTTCAACGAATTGATCGCCGGTGTTCGCTCGGACGTCGCGGTCAAGGTGTTCGGCGACGATCTCGATCAGTTGCTGGCGACGGGCGAGGCGATTGAGGGCGTGTTGAAGGCCATTCCCGGCGCACGCGACGTAAAGGTCGAGCAAGTGACGGGCCTTCCGCTGCTGTCCATCATCCCCGACCGCCAGGCGTTGGCGCGGCATGGCTTGACCATCGCCGACGTTCAAGATGTGGCCGCGACGGCATTGGGCGGGCGTCCGGCTGGGCAAATCTTCGAGGGCGACCAAAGGTTCGATGTCGTCGTACGCATGCCGGAAAACGTGCGCAACAGTTTGGAGGCGGTCAGCCGATTGCCCATCCCATTGCCGGGTCACGAGCGCAACGGCACCGATCCCGCTTTCGTGCCGCTGTCGGAGATAGCGCAGCTTGAGCTGGCGACGGGGCCAAATCAGATCAGCCGCGAAAACGGCAAACGCCGCGTCGTGGTAACGGCCAACGTGCGCGAGCGCGATCTCGGCTCGTTCGTCGCCGACGCACGCGCTGCCGTGACTGAGAATGTCGATGTGCCCGCGGGCTATTGGGTTGCGTATGGCGGTACGTTCGAGCAATTGATCTCCGCGTCGCAGCGGTTGTCGATCGTTGTGCCGGTCGCGCTGCTTCTGATCTTTGGTCTGCTGTTTTCGCTTTATGGCTCGGCGAAGGACGCGGCGATTATCTTCACCGGCGTTCCTTTGGCGCTGACCGGCGGCGTTGCGGCGCTGCTGCTGAGAGACTTGCCGCTGTCGATCTCGGCCGGCGTCGGTTTCATCGCTTTGTCGGGGGTTGCGGTCTTGAACGGCGTGGTCATGGTTTCCTTCATTCGCGCGCTGCGCGAACAAGGTGCGCCCCTCGACGAAGCGATTCGCGAAGGCGCGCTCACGCGTCTGCGGCCGGTTCTGATGACGGCGTTGGTGGCGAGCCTTGGCTTCGTGCCGATGGCGCTCAATGTCGGTGCGGGCAGCGAAGTGCAACGTCCGTTGGCTACAGTCGTCATTGGTGGGATCATCTCGTCCACAATCCTGACTTTGCTCGTTTTGCCAGCCATTTACAGGCTGTTTCACCGCGAGAAAGAAGTCGAGGGCATCTAATTTTCAACTCGCCCAACAGAGGTGCGACATGCATTCCCATTCGATCGACAGCTGGCGGCATACGCATGTTTTTCTCGGCGCCGACCACGCCCGCAACGAGCGGCGCACTTGGATCGTCATAGGTCTGACCGCCGCGATGATGATCGGCGAGATTGCGGCGGGGTTTGCGTTCGGTTCTATGGCGCTGCTGGCGGACGGGTTTCATATGGCGACTCATGCGGGTGCGCTGACGATTGCCGCGCTCGCCTATCTTTACGCGCGCCGTCACGCGACAGACGAACGCTTCGCTTTCGGGACCGGCAAACTCGGCGAATTGGCTGGGTACTCGAGTGCCGTCATTTTGGCCGTCGTCGCTTTGCTGATCGGTTTCGAGTCCATCATCCGGCTGATGGCTCCGACTCCCATTCGATTCGATGAGGCCATTGCCGTCGCCGTCCTTGGCCTGCTCGTCAATTTGGTGAGCGCATGGCTGCTTCATAGTAGCGGCCAGCATGACGATCATCATCGTCCGCATGAAGCGCACGACGATGGCGACCACGATCACGGGCATGATCATGGCCATCACCACGGCCATAATCATCAGGATCATAATCTTCGTTCGGCGTATTTCCATGTGTTGACCGACGCGCTTACCTCGGTGCTTGCAATCGTCGGGTTGCTTGCGGGGCGTTTCTACGGCTGGCTGTGGATGGACCCGCTTATGGGAATCGTCGGCGGGATCGTCATTGCGCGTTGGTCGTGGGGCTTGTTGCGCGATGCGGGGGCCGTGCTGCTCGATACGGTTCCGGACAAAGCACTTTTGGAGCGGATACGGAGCACCCTAGAGGATGGCGGCGACCGGGTATCCGATTTGCATTTGTGGCGCGTCGGGCCGGGTCACTTGGCAGCGATCGTTTCGCTGGTGTCCGACCGGCCGCTGGCGCCGGATTTCTACAAGGCAAAGCTCTCCAAGCTGACGCAGCTTTCGCACCTTACGGTCGAAATCCATCCCTGCGAACGCGAACGAACGGCACTCTGACAATATTGCAGCGGCGCGCGACATGCGGTGAGCGCGACGTTCTGTATCCCTGACACTGCAGCTAGTTTTCCAGCGTTTCGAGTGTCCGGCGGCGCTGCACGCTTGACGCAAGGCCCTAATCCCTGACAGAAAGCCGCGCTTTTCGCGTGCCTCGCGACACGGCGCGGCTCTTTTTTTGGCGAGCTTGGAAGATCGATGTCCCGCAAAAATTATCTCTTCACCAGCGAATCCGTTTCCGAAGGTCATCCGGACAAGGTCTGCGACCGCATCTCGGATTCGATCGTGGATCTGATGCTCGGGCATATGCCCGAAGCGCGCATTGCGCTTGAGACGCTGGCCACGACGAACCGTGTCGTGCTGGCGGGTGAGGTTCGCGGTCCAGCGGCTGTCGGCCACGATCAGATGATCGAGGCGGCGCGCCAGTCGATCAAGGCGATCGGCTACGAGCAAGAAGGCTTCGATTGGCGCTCGGCGCGGATCGAGTGCCTGGTGCACGCGCAGTCCGAAGACATTGCCGTCGGCGTCGATGCTGCGGGCAACAAGGACGAGGGTGCAGGCGACCAAGGGATCATGTTCGGCTACGCTTGCCGCGAGACCGACGAGTTGATGCCGGCGCCGATCTTGCTTTCGCATAAGATTTTGAAGCTGATGGCGGACGCGCGTCATTCGGGTAAGCAGAAGGAACTGCTGCCGGACGCGAAGAGCCAGGTCACCCTGCAATACGAAAACGGCAAGCCTGTGCGCGCGACCAAGATTGTCGTTTCGACGCAGCATATCGACGGGTTGGATGCGCGCGACATCCGCGCGGTCGTGAAGCCCTATATCGAAGCGGCGATTCCGGCCGGTTGGATGTGCCCCGAGGACGGTCTGTTCGTGAACCCGACGGGACGGTTCGTGATCGGCGGTCCCGACGGCGACACTGGCCTCACGGGACGCAAGATTATCGTGGACACGTATGGCGGCGCCGCGCCGCATGGCGGCGGTGCGTTCTCGGGCAAAGATCCGACGAAGGTTGACCGGTCCGCGGCCTATGTCGCGCGCTATCTTGCGAAGAACGTGGTTGCGGCGGGTTTGGCCGAGTGCTGCACGATTCAGATTTCCTATGCGATCGGCGTTGCCGATCCGATGTCGTTCTATGTCGATCTGCACGGCACGGGACGCGTGGACGAGGCGAAGCTCGAGAAGGCGCTGCCGGAGATGGTGAGCCTGAAGCCGCGCGGCATTCGCGAGCATCTGAAGCTGAACCGGCCGATCTATGCGCGGACCGCCGCTTATGGCCACTTCGGCCGCGCGCCGGAAGCCGACGGCGGTTTCTCGTGGGAACGCACGGACTTGGTCTCGCAGCTCAAGAGCCATTTCGGCTGAGCGAAAACGGACGGCGGCGCAGCGAGCTCTACGGCCGCCGGCTTGGGCGGCCGCTCAGCGTTTCGCAGCAGATTTTGGTTGAGACGCTGTTGCCGCGGATTGCGGTGCCGGACGGTGCGATCGATCTGCGCGCGCTGTTCCCGAAGGCGCGTGCGTTTGCGTTCGAGGTGGGGTTCGGCGGCGGGGAACACCTCGCGGCTCAAGCTGCAGCGCATCCCGACATTGGCTACATCGGCTGCGAGCCGTTTCTAAACGGCGTTGCGAAGCTGCTCACGCAGGTCGATCAAGCGAAGCTCACAAACGTGCGCTTGTATCCGGACGATGCGCGCGATGTGTTGCTGCGGTTGTCCGCTCAATCGTTGAGCGCGTTCTATGTGCTCTTTCCCGATCCTTGGCCGAAGCTTCGGCATCACAAGCGGCGGTTCATTCAGAAACAGACGCTGGACGAACTTGCCCGCGTGTTGAAGCCGGGGGCTGAGCTTCGGGTTGCTACCGATCATCCCGACTATGCGCGCTGGGCGCTGCAGCATCTGATGGCGGATATCCGCTTTCGCTGGACGGCCGAATGCGCGGCGGATTGGCGCGTGCGGCCGGCCGATTGGCCACCGACCCGCTATGAGCAAAAGGCGCTGAAGGTGGGGCGGGCTTGCGTTTATCTGCGGTTTCTTCGGGTCTAGCCGCCGATTGGGCCTTGGCGGGTCCCGCGCGCGAGGCTATATACCCGCCATTCTCGGACAAGAAAGACTGCTTGTTCGCTGGTTGAGGGTTCCCTCTTCCGGGCGCGAGAGGTGTTTGTTTGAACGCACGTGTGAGCGAGCTTGAAACGTTGATCGGCCCCATCGCGGAGACGTTGGGATATGCGCTCGTTCGCGTGCGACTGACTGGCGCGCAGCGGCCGACGTTGCAGGTGATGGCGGAGCGCGCGGACGGGCTGATGGACGTCGACGATTGCGCGCGGCTCAGTCACGCGATCTCGACCGCGTTCGAGTTGGAAGACCCGATGGAAAGCGAATACGTGCTCGAAGTCTCGTCGCCCGGGATCGACCGGCCGCTGACGCGGCGGCGCGACTTCGAAGTCTATGCGGGACACGAGGCGAAGCTCGATCTCAAGTTCCCGCTCGACGGGCGCAAGCGCGTGCGCGGGAAATTGAAGGGATTACGGGGCGAGGATGTCGTCGTCGAGACGGAGCTTTGGCCCGAAAAGGGGCGCGGCGAACTTGCCGTGCCTTACGTGTCAATTGGCGAGGCGAAGTTGGTTTTGACCGACGAACTCATCGCCCATGATTTGAAACGCAGAAAAGACGCGGGCAAAGCGCCCGGCGCGAAACCGGAGTGAAGTCACATGGCCGTCAGTGCAAATAGGCTCGAACTGCTGCAGATCGCGGACGCGGTCGCGCGTGAGAAATCGATCGACAAGCAGGTCGTGATCTCGGCGATGGAAGAGGCGGTGCAGAAGGCCGCGAAGTCGCGCTATGGCCAGGACAACGAGATCAAGGCGGAGATCGATCCGAAGACGGGCGAGACGCGGCTGCATCGTTTGCGGCTCGTCGTCGACAAGATCGAGAACGAGGCGACGGAGATCACGCTCGACGAAGCGCAGATCAGGAACCCAGCGGCGCAGACTGGCGATTTGATCGCCGAGCCGCTGCCGCCGATCGACTTCGGGCGCATCGCGGCGCAGGCGGCGAAGCAGGTCATCTTCCAGAAGGTGCGCGACGCGGAACGCGAGAAGCAGTACGACGAGTACAAGGACCGCGTGGGCGAAATTCTGCACGGCACGGTGAAGCGGGTCGAATACGGCAACGTTGTCGTCGATCTGGGCCGCGGCGAAGCGTTCGTGCGTCGCGACGAGTTGCTGCCGCGCGAGACGTTCCGCACGGGCGACCGCATCCGCGCTTACGTTTACGACGTGCGGCGCGAGGCGCGAGGCCCACAGATTTTCCTCTCGCGCACGCATCCGCAGTTCATGGCGAAATTGTTCGCCCAGGAAGTGCCGGAGATCTATGACGGCATCATCGAGCTCAAGTCGGTGGCGCGCGATCCCGGTTCGCGCGCGAAAATCGCCGTGATATCGAGGGATGCTTCGATCGATCCGGTCGGTGCGTGCGTCGGTATGCGCGGCAGCCGCGTGCAGGCGGTCGTGCAGGAGCTGCAGGGCGAGAAGATCGACATCATTCCGTGGTCGCTCGACCCCGCGAACTTCGTCGTCAACGCGTTGGCGCCGGCGGAAGTTGCCAAGGTCGTGCTCGACGAAGATGCGCGGCGTATCGAAGTCGTGGTCGGAGAAGATCAGCTGTCGCTTGCGATCGGGCGGCGCGGGCAGAACGTGCGCCTTGCCTCGCAGCTCACGGGTTGGCAGATCGACATTATGACGGAGGCCGAAGAGTCCGAGCGGCGTCAGGAGCAGTTCCGCAAACGCACCGAGCTGTTCATGAACGCGCTCGACGTCGACGAGACGCTGGCGCAGTTGCTGGCGGCAGAGAATTTCTCGCAGGTCGAGGATTTGGCGTTCGTTGTGACGGAAGAGCTTGCCGAGATCCAGGGTATCGGCGAGGAGACGGCCGGCGAGCTGCAACGCCGCGCGCAGGAATATCTCGAGAAGCAGAACGCGATCTTCGACGAGAAGCGCCGCGAGCTTGGGGTCGAGGACGATCTGATCGCCGTCGAAGGTGTTACGCCCGCGATGGCGGTGGCGCTCGGCGAGAACGGTGTGAAGTCGCTTGAGGACCTCGCCGGCTGCGCGACGGACGATCTTCTCGGTTGGACGGAAACCGTGAATGGCGAGCGCAAGCGTCAGGCCGGGTTCTTGGAGAGCTTTGGTTTGAACGCCGACGATGCGAACGCGATCATTATGGCGGCTCGCGTTACCGCCGGATGGATCGAGGCGCCGAAGGAGGAAGAGAAAGAGCCGGAGCCTGAGCCTGAGGAAGAGCCAGCTGCGTGACGCGAGGCGGCAGCCACAAATCGGACGATGACGGCGTCGAAGGTCCTCTTCGGCGCTGTATCGTTTCGGGCGAGACGCTGACGCCGGAGCGCATGGTGCGTTTCGTCGCGGGACCAGAGGGTGTCGTCGTGCCCGATGTTGCGCACAAATTGCCGGGACGCGGGTGCTGGATTACGGCGGAGCGGGCCTCGATCGGCAAGGCTTGCGAGAAGGGCTTGTTCGCAAAGTCGTTCAAGGCGCCCGTCAAGTGTCCCCCCGATCTTGGCGCGCTCGTCGAGCAGCTGCTCGTCAAGCGCTGCATCGAGCATCTGGGGCTTGCGCGGCGTGCGGGCGCCGTGGTGATCGGTTATGCCCAGGTCGAGGAAGCGTTCCGCGCGCGAAACGGACGTATCGCCGCACTTGTGGAGGCCTCGGACTCCGGCCCTGCGGATCGTGAAAAGCTTGTGAAATACGCGCGAATTCAGGGTGAAATTCCAGTCGTCGGATGCCTGACATTTACGGAAATCGGCTTGGCATTCGGGCGCGAAAGTGTGGTACATGCTGCCCTCACGTCAGGCGCGCTCGCGGCCCGGTTCTCGGTCGAGGCGGGGCGGCTTGGCGGTTTCCGCGTTTTGTGTCCGCCGGAATGGGGCGCGGGTTGATGACCGCGACGCACCCGGCGTTTGTGTGATTTGAAGTTTCGATGAGATCGAAAGGTACGCATGACTGACGGCAAGACCCCGGACGGCGAGAAGACGCTGCATGCGTCCGGCGGTGGAAGAGTGTTGAGCGTGAAGCGTCCGGAAACGGGCGTCGTGCGCCAAGCGTTTAGTCATGGCCGTTCGAAAGCGGTCGTCGTCGAGAAGAAGCGTCCGACTGTCGTGCGTCCGGGCGGCAAGCCCGAGCCCGTGAAGGAAGTTGCGAAGCCGGTTGAGGCTGCCGCGCCCGCACCGGCCGTCTCGACGAAGCCGGCAAAGGCGCCGCCCGTGCAGCCGAAGTCCGGCGGCATGGTGTTGCGCACGCTGACCGAGGGCGAGAAAGAAGCGCGCTCGCGTGCGTTAACGGATGCGCGCGTTGCCGAAGAGGGCGAGCGCCGCCGCGCTCAAGAAGAAGCGAAGCGCCGCTCCGAAGAAGATGCGCGCCTTGCGAAGGAACGCGAGGCGGCCGTCAAGCGCAAAGCCGAAGACGATGCACGCCGCGCGACGGAAGACGTTTCTCGCGGTCGTGATGCGCCGGAAGAACGTGCTGCCACAGCTGCGCCCCGCCCAGGTGCGCGCCCGGCGGGCGGTGCGGGGCCGCGTCCTGCCGGTGGCCCACCGAGATCTGGTGCTGGTGCTCGTCCTGCTGCCGGCGCAGGTGCGCCCGGTCGTGGGCCAGCGACAACGGCGAGGCCGCCTGCCGGCGGTCCAGGTGCCGGTGTGCAAGCGCGGCGCGGCGAAGAGGATGATGGCCGCGGGGGCGCTCGCCGCCGTACCGGCCCCGGTGGCCCTGGCCCCGGTGCGAAGCCACCGACGCAACCGCGCAAGGTTGCCGACGACGGACGGCGCGCGAAGCTCAGCGTGGTGACAGCGCTCGACGAGAACGAACGGGTCCGTTCGATCGCGTCCTATAAGCGTCATGTGCAACGTGCGCAGCGCGCACAAATGGGCGTCAAAGAAGAGCCGCAGAAGATCATTCGTGACGTTGTCATTCCGGAATCCATCACGGTTCAGGAACTTGCGAACCGCATGGCGACGCGCAGCGTCGATATCATCAAGAACCTGATGAAGCAGGGCCAGATGGTGACGATCAACACGTCGCTAGACCCCGATACGGCGCAGTTGATCGCGGAAGAATTCGGACACACGGTGAAGCGCGTCGCGGAAGCCGACGTGCTTGAGGGACTGACCGGCGAGGTGGATGCCGACGAGACGTTGGTGCCCCGCGCGCCGGTCGTGACGATCATGGGTCACGTCGACCACGGTAAGACTTCGCTGCTCGACGCGTTGCGTTCGACGGATGTTGTGGCGGGCGAGGCGGGTGGCATCACCCAGCATATCGGCGCCTATCAGGTGAAGCTGGCGTCGGGCCAAAAGATCACGTTCCTGGACACGCCGGGCCACGCGGCCTTTACCGCGATGCGCGCGCGCGGTGCGAAGGTGACGGACATCGTCGTGCTGGTCGTGGCAGCCGATGACGGTGTCATGCCGCAGACGATCGAGGCGATCAATCACGCGAAAGCGGCGAAGGTTCCGCTGATCATTGCGATCAACAAGATCGACAAGCCGGACTCGACGCCAGATCGCGTCAAGACCGAGCTTTTGACTCACGAAATCGTCGTCGAATCCATGGGCGGCGAGACGCAAGCGGTCGAAGTGTCGGCCACGAAGAAAATCAACCTCGACAAGCTCGAGGAAGCGATCCTTCTGCAGGCCGAAGTTTTGGATCTCAAAGCCAACCCTTCGCGCGCCGCATCAGGTGCGATCGTCGAAGCGAAGCTCGACAAGGGCCGCGGTCCGGTAGCGACCGCGCTCGTGCAGCGCGGAACGGTCAAAGTCGGCGACATCGTCGTTGCCGGCGCCGAGTGGGGCCGTGTGCGAGCACTCGTCAACGAGCGTGGCGAGCCTGTGCCGAGCGCTGGGCCGTCGGAGCCGGTCGAGATTTTGGGCCTTTCCGCACCGCCGGAAGCGGGCGACGACTTTGCGGTGGTCGATTCCGAGGCGCGTGCTCGCGAGGTCGCGGACTTCCGTGGACGCAAGAAGCGCGAAGCGCGCACACGTCCGGGCGGGCGTGCGTCGCTCGATCAGGTGCTGGCCGCCAAGGGTGTGGGCGAAGCGAAGATTCTGCCGCTGGTCATCAAGTCGGACGTGCAAGGTTCGGTCGAGGCGATCTCGTCGGCGCTTGGCGGTCTGTCGACGAGCGAGGTGAAGGCGCAGGTGCTGCACGCCGGCGTCGGCGGCGTCACGCAAAGCGACATTATTCTGGCTCGTGCGTCGGGTGCGCCGATCATTGCGTTCAACGTGCGCGCCAGCGCCGAGGCGCGCGAGCTTGCTAAGCGCGACGGCGTCGAGATCCGCTATTACTCGATCATCTACAACATCATCGACGACATCAAAGCCGCTCTGTCGGGCATGCTGTCGCCGACGTTGCGCGAGAATTTCTTGGGCTACGCCGAGATCCTCGAGGTCTTCAACATCACGAAGATCGGCAAAGTTGCCGGTTGCCGGATTACCGAAGGCAAGGTTCTTCGCGGGAACAAGGTTCGTTTGCTGCGCGATAACGTGGTCATCCACGAAGGCACGCTATCGACCTTGAAACGCTTCAAGGACGAGGTGAAGGAAGTCGTGACCGGTCAAGAATGCGGCATGGCATTCGACAACTACCAAGACATCCAAAAGGGCGACCAGATCGAGTGCTTCGAGGTCGAGACGATCAAGCGGACG
>JBJXEH010000241.1:0-3572 GCA_046153995.1 Micropepsaceae bacterium | reverse complement strand
GGCGCGGTCGAGCAGGCGAAGGCTGGCATGTTTGGCGGCCGTGCGGGCGCGAAGAGCGGTGCGCTGGATGCGGATGTTGCGAGCTTCCTCGATGCGTCGATTGCCGAGGTGTTGGACGCGGAGTTCGAGTCGCCACTGTTGAAGGGTGCGCTGGCGTTCGATGCGGTGCTGGGCAATGCGTTGCCGCCGCGCGCGCGGGGGACGGCGCTGCTGGCCGCGATGCGGCGCGCGATCAATGCAGATACGACGGAAGGTTTCGTGCATCCGCAAGGCGGGGCGGGGGCGTTCACGGGTGCGCTGATGAAAGCCGCCGAAGGTGCTGGCGTGCGTGTGCGGTTGAATGCGCGCGTGAAGCACTTGCTGTTTGACAATGGGCGCGTTGCCGGTGTGGAGCTCGCGAGCGGCGACGCGATACATGCGGGTACGGTGGTCTCCAGCCTCGATCCGAAGACGACGATGCTGCAACTTGGCGCCGCGCGGCATCTGCCGCTTGGGTTGAAGCGGCGGTTGAACGGATTCCGCGCGGAAGGTTGCACGGCGAAAGTGAACTTGGCGCTCGCCGGCTTGCCGTCGTTCAAGGGCATCGACAAGAAGCTCTTGCGCGAGCGGCTGATCCTGTGTTCAGGCATCGATCAGCTGGAGCGTTCGTTCGCGGCTTACGAGCAGGGTACGTTCTCGGCCGATCCGGTGATGGAGATCACCATCCCTTCCACGCACGACACGACGTTGTCGGCGGGGCAGCATGTGCTCTCCGCGCATGTGTTCTATGTGCCGAAGAATTTGGCCACGGGATCGTGGGATAAGGCTAAGGCGAATTTGATGTCGTGTGTCGGTGCGGTGCTTCGCCAGTACGCGCCGGAGCTGCCCGACATGATCCTTGCCGCCGACGTGTTCGTGCCGCGCGATATCGAGGCGATGGCTGGCACCGTGGGCGCGCATTGGCATGGCGGCGATCTTTCGCTCGATCAGTTGGGGTTGCTAAGGCCCGCGGTCGGCGTGAGCCGGTACGAGACGCCGGTGCCGGGGTTGTTCCTGTGCGGCGCGGGCACGCATCCGATGGGCGGCATCACCGGCATCAACGCGCGCAACGCGGCGAATGCGGTGCTGGGTGCCGAGGTGCGGGCATGAGCGACTTTTCTTCGCGCGCATCCTTGGCGACGCCGCTGCATGCGCGCACGGCCGAACTGTGTGCGACGAACCATTGGACGGTGGACGAGGGCTTTACCGTGCCCGCCGTCTATTCGTCGTTGCGCGAAGAGCAGGAGGCGCTGGTCACGCGCGTCGGCATGAGCGATTTGTCGGCGCGGCAGTGCTGGCTCGTCGAGGGGCCGGATGCGGGCGCTTATCTCAGTTGGTTTTCGATCAGCGATGTCACGCGGCTCGAAGCGGGGCAGACCGCGCGCACGATGTGGTGCGACGATGCCGGTTTCGTGCGCGGCGAAGGCGTGATCGTGCGCTTTGCGGCTGCATCTTTCGAGGTGCGAACGGCCTCGCGCGATTTCGCGTGGATCGCCGACGGCGCGCGCGGCTTCGACGTGAAGGTCACGAACGCGACGGGCATGCGCGCGGCGATCGGCGTGCGCGGACCGTTGACGGCGGCGCTCGCGGCAGCGTCGGGGTTGACGGGTGAGGTTTCGGCTGGCGGTGGTGGCGGCGCCGGGTCTCGCGCGGCGTGGCGGCCGGCGCAAGTCGCGTTGATGCGCGACGCTTCGGGTGATGGCCTGGAACTCTGGACCGGCGCCGACGACGCCATCGTCGTGTGGGACCGGCTGTGGAAGGCGGGCGCGGGTTTGGGCGTCGCCGCGGTGGGTGCGGAGGCGCTGGAGGCGCTGCGCGTCGAAAGCGCGATCCCGCGCGCCGGCGTGGATTGGCTGCCGGCGCAGTTGGCGCGTGGTGCACGAGATTTGCGGTTGCCGGGCGATCTCGGTGTGGCTCCGGATTTGACCCGGCGGTTTAACGGGGCGCGAGAACTTACTGCTCAACAGCTAGCAGGCCGCCCAGTACTGGTGCACCTCACCGCCGACGAACCATTGAGCGCTGGTGCGGTTTCCGTCCGCAACACAACGGTTGGCGCGATAACCTCCACTTGCTGGTCCGAAGCCCGCGCCGCGTCGTTCGCTCTGGCATGGCTCGAAGCGGACGCTGTGAAACCGGGCAGCAAAGTCTCGAACGGCACTGTCCAAGGCGAGATTCTCCGTGCCGTCTTTTCGTAAAGCACAGTGTCCCCGTTGAGGCGCTAACCCTGGGACCGCGGACGTCCACGGTCGCAGGAAAAAGACGTTCTTGACAAATGTAGCTACATGTGGCTACATTTCGGTCATGAAAACTGTTTCCATCCGCGACGCCAAGAACCGTTTGACCGAACTCGCCCGGGAGGTAGAGCGCGGCAAGACTGTCGTGGTCACGCGCAACGGGAAGCCGGTGTTCGATCTTGTGCCTCACAAGCCCCGGAAGGGTGGTTTGAATTGGGGTGCGATGGAGGCCTTCAAGCGCAAGTACAAGATCAAGACGATCGTGGGGCCGATCCCTGACGACTTCGACGATCCGCTGCCCGAAGATTTTTTGATCCGCCCGTTGCCGCTCCCGCGCAAATGAGAGTTCTTCTCGATACGCACATCCTTCTTGCGGTGATCAGAGAGGAAACCGACAAGCTGTCTCCTTCGATCAAGCGGTTGCTCGACCGCGAAGATACGGAAGCTTTCGTGAGTGTCGCGAGCCTTTGGGAGGCGGCAATCAAGTGGCGGCTCGGTAAACTGCCGTTGCCCTCGCCGCCAGCGCGGTTGCCCGAGTTGGTCGAAGACATTGGTTTGGTGCAAGTGCCCATCCTCGCATCGCATGCGGTTGCGGATGTGGTGCCTGAACCCGCCACACGCGATCCGTTCGACCGGTTGTTGCTGGCGCAGTGTAAAGTGGAGGGGTTGCTGTTGCTCACCACAGACCGGGCGCTTGTCGAGCATCCGTTGGTGGTGCGTTTGGTGTAGGCCACGCGCGAGCTGCGAGCGGGTGCCGAAAGTAAGAGCCGGCTGGAAGCCGGCGGTCCCAGGAAGTGCTTCAGCCTTTGGCGATCGCCTCGGCGCATCTTTGGGCTGTAATCACGCAACTGAGTAGGAACGTGCCCTCCAGCGCCCTTGTGCCGTGGCTGCCGCCGCCGCCGAAGCCTGCGGCTTCGCCTACGGCGTAGAGGTTGGGGATGGGGCGGTCGCTTGAGTCCAATGCGCGGCAGCGTAGGTCGGTGACGATGCCGCCTAGCGATTTGCGGGTTACGATGTGTTCGCAGATTGCGATGAGCGGGCCGCCCTTCGGGTCTAGGATGCGTTGGTCTTTGGCTAGTCGCATGCGGTCGCCGCGGTAGGTTCGCAGGTAGTCGATTTTTTTGCGCTGTTCGTCGGCGATGCCGGTGTTCAGTGTGAGGTCGAAGCGGGCGATTTCGTCGTGCAGGGTTTGGGTGTCGAGCTTCGACTTGGGCTTCAGCGTGTTCATTTTGGCGACCAACTCGGTCGTCGTTTCGGCGGTGACGATGTCGGGGCAGTTTGTCGTGAGGTCGTCGACCAGCCAGCGGTTGCCCATCAGCA
>JBJXEH010000240.1:0-5649 GCA_046153995.1 Micropepsaceae bacterium | reverse complement strand
GTGAACGAGTGGATCGAGATGATCACCGGCGTGATGTTTTGCGCGCGGGCGCGGGCGATCTCGGCTTCGATGGCGTCGTGATACGGGCGGTAGAAGTGGCGCGTGCGGTTGGCCACTTCGGCGTGATCCGCCTTCGCGTTGCCGGGGATGATCGCGCCGTCGGAGAGTTTCATGACCAGCGTCGGGTCGTCGGCGCCGCGGTTCAGGTCGATCAGCAGCCGCGAGTAGGTGCCGAGGATCGCCGGCGCGTTGAATGCTTGCGCCATTGCACGGGTGACGTCGGCGGCGCCGATGTCGTAGGCGATGTGGCGCTGGAACGACGCGGGGTCGAGGCCGAGCGTGCCGTACTCCGCCGGCAGCGCGTTCGAGGCGTGGTCGCAGACGAAGATAAGGTGCGGCGCGGCGCCTGCGTTTGCGGTCTCAAAAGCGGCCACGTTTCGTGTCACCTGGTTTGCGGATAGACTAAGCGAAGATAGCGAACGGGAACGCGAAGGAGCACAGACTGTTCGACGCAGCAGCTTCTCTGAGGCAGGTGTTCGATGCGGCGGTGGCGGCGTGTACGCCTGCGCGCGTCGTGCCCCCTGCCCTGCCCGCGCGGCCGCCGGGGCGTGTGGTGGTCGTGGGGGCGGGGAAGGCTGCGGCGGCTATGGCGGCTGCGGTTGAGGACGCGTGGGGGCCGGTCGAGGGTTTGGTCGTCACGCGGTATGGGCACGGTGTGCCGACGCGGTCGATCGAGGTCGTTGAGGCGGGGCATCCGCTGCCCGATGCGGCCGGGCGCGATGCGGCGGCACGGGCGCTTCAGCTCGTGTCCGGATTGAGCGAGAGCGACCTGGTTTTGGTGCTGCTATCAGGCGGCGGGTCGGCGCTTTGGAGCGCGCCGTTGCCGCCTCTGACATTGGAAGGGAAGCAGGCGATTACGCGGGCGTTGGTGCTGTCATCGGCGTCGATCGGCGAGATCAATTGCGTGCGCAAGCATCTCTCCGCGATCAAGGGCGGGCGGCTTGCTGCAGCGGCGTATCCGGCGCGCGTGCTTACGCTGGCGATTTCGGACGTGGCGGGTGACGATCCATCGGTGATCGCGTCGGGGCCGACGGTTGGCGATCCGACGACTTGCGCGGATGCAGTGGCGATCCTCGCGACGTACGGTGTACGTGGTTCCGTGTTGCATGAGTCGATCAAGCCCGGCGATCCGCGTTTGGCGCGCTCGGAATATTGTACCGTCGCGCGCGGGGCGGATGCGTTGGCTGCTGCAGCAGACGAGGCACATCGCTTGGGGCTGGTCACCAAGATCATCGGGGTGAATGTCACCGGCGACGCGCGGCGGGTGGCGCAGGCGCATGCGGAGATCGCGCGCGATGCGCGGGTGGGGTCTGAGCCGATGGTGTTGCTCTCCGGGGGCGAATTGACGCTCAAGGTCAAAGGCTCCGGCCGGGGTGGGCCGAACCGCGAGTATTTGCTGGCTCTGGCGCAAGCGCTGCACGGGGCCCCGAACATCTGGGCGCTCGCCTGCGATACGGACGGGATCGACGGCTGCGACGATGCGGCGGGGGCTTGGATTGGGCCGGATACGTTGGCAAAGGCGCGAGCGTTGAACCTCGATCCGCGGGCCATCGCAAATGAGAACGACTCGGGGCGTTTCTTTGCGGCGATCGGCCAAGCGATTGTGACCGGGCCCACACGTACGAACGTCAACGACTATCGCGCGATCTTGATTGCGCCTGAGGTTTGACCTCGGCGCGCGCGGCCACGATGCTGGTAGCGGGATGATTCGCCGCTCTTTGTTGATTGCTCTTGCCGCTTCCGCCTGCGCGGTCTCGCCCGCGTGGGCGACGTTCACCGTTTGCAACAAGACGGCCAGTCCGTTCCTGATCGCGATTGCGCGGCCGGCCGCCAAAGGCTGGGTCAGCGAGGGCTGGTGGCGCGTCGAGCCGCGCGCCTGCACCGACGTTTTGCGTGGGGCACTGAAAGCGCGCTATTACTATTTGCGCGGCGTGCATTTGGGGGTCGACGGGGCCTGGGATGGGAACCGTTTCTTCTGCGTCGGGACCGACAACTTCACGATCAAGGGCCGGGACAATTGCCGCAAGCGCGGATACTCGCAAGCCGGGTTCTTCGAGATCGATACGGGCGAGAAAGACGTTTGGGTGCAAAATCTTTCGGACTAGGGACGCATGCGCCGCCGCCGTAATGTGAAGATCGTAGCAACGCTTGGACCCGCATCGAACGATGCGGCGACGATCCGGCGTTTGTTCCAGGCGGGAGCCGACGTCTTTCGCATCAACATGAGCCACACGACGCACGAAACGCTCAGCGCTTACGTGAGAATGATCCGCGCCTTGGAAGCGGAGCTTGAGCGGCCGATCGGCATCCTTGCCGACTTGCAGGGGCCGAAGCTGCGCATCGGTGCGATGGTTGGCGGCGGCGTCGATCTTGCGACGGGGTCGGAGGTCACGATCGATTTGGACGCGCGGCCGGGCGACGCACACCACCTTTTTCTGCCCCACAAAGAAGTGTTTGCGGCTCTGAAGGAAGGCGGGCAGCTGCTGATCGACGACGGCCGCATCCGGCTGCGCTTGCAGAAAGTGGTTGGCGACAGTGCGACGGCGATTGTCGAAGTTGGCGGGCGATTGACGGATCGCAAGGGTGTGAACGTGCCCGACGCCGTTCTGCCCATTGCTGCGTTGACGGCGAAGGATCGTGCGGACCTCGACCGCGCGTTGGAGCACAACGTCGATTGGATTGCGCTGTCGTTTGTGCAGCGGCCGGAAGATGTGGCGGAGGCGCGCAAGATCGTGGCGGGCCGTGCGGGTGTGTTGTCGAAGATCGAGAAGCCGTCGGCGATCGACCGGCTGCACGAGATTTTGGAATTGTCGGATGCCGTGATGGTGGCGCGCGGGGACTTGGGCGTCGAGTTGCCGGTCGAGCATGTGCCCGGCAAGCAGAAGCAGATCACGCGGGCGGCGCGCGCGATGGGCAAGCCCGTCGTTGTCGCGACACAGATGCTGGAATCGATGATTTCAAGCCCCATTCCGACGCGCGCGGAGGTTTCCGACGTCGCGACCGCGGTGTTCGACGGCGCGGATGCTGTGATGCTGTCGGCGGAGTCGGCGGCGGGCAAGTATCCGGTCGAGGCGGTCGAGATGATGGATCGCGTTGCGCGCTCCATCGAGGGCGATGCGCAGTACCGGATGGTGATCGACGCGCAGCGTTCGGAGCCGGAAGCCACAACGCCGGATGCGATCACGGCGGCCTCGCGGCAGGTCGCGCAGACGCTGAAGGCGGCGGCCATCGTCTGCTGGACGGGGTCGGGATCGACGGGCTTGCGCGCGTCGCGCGAGCGGCCGGGCGTTCCGATCATCGCGTTGACGCCGGTTGCGGCTACCGGGCGGCGGCTCGCCATCGCTTGGGGCTTGCACTGCGTGGTTACAGAAGACGCGCACGATCACGAGGACATGGTCGACCGTGCCTGCCAGATCGCGTTCCGCGAGGGGTTTGCTTCTGCGGGGCAGCGGATCGTGGTGACGGCAGGTGTACCGCTGGGCACGCCGGGCGCCACGAACTTGTTGCGTGTTGCGTTCGTCGGGCGGCGTGCGCCGGGAGCGCCTGGGGCCTAAGATAGAAAGGTTCACCACGAAGCCACGAAAATCACGAAGTGGCTTCGTGGTGAAAATATTTCGAACTTAGTGCGCGCGGCCCTGGTGGCCGGTCCCGCCTACGCCAAGTGGCTTCGGCGGGCAGGCAAGCCCGGCCATGACGATCTAGAGAATGGTGCGCAGGTGGCCGCTCTAAGTCGGCGGGGGTTTCTTTTCGGCTTCGTCGGTGATTTGGCCGGCTTTGCGGGCGATGGCTTCGAGCATCGGGTTTAGCGTGACGGCGCGGCGGTAGGCGGCAACGGCCGCGTTCTTTTCGCCTGCGGCTTCGGCGATTTGGCCGATCATCACCAGCGCGCGGAAGTGGCGCGGTTCGAGGGCGAGCGCCTTTTCCAGATCGGCGGCGGCTTCCTGCTGGCTGTCCATGGCGGCGAGCAGCTCCGCGCGGCGGAACCAGACTTGCGCGTAGGCGGGCTTCATTTCGGCGACGGAGTCGAGAAGCTTCTTGCCGGTCGCGAAGTCTTGCGCGTCGAGCGCGAGTTGCGCGCGCGCCATGAGGACATCGACGGTGTCGCTGCCCGAGAGCGACCATATCTCCGTGATCTTGCCTTCGATGGCGGCGGCTTCCGGCGCGGTGCGGATGCCGGCCAGTTGCGCGAACAAACGGTCCAGGCGCGCGTCGTTTTGGTCCGCGTGTGCTGGCAGGACGGCGAGCGTTGCGATGGCTAGGGCTGCGAGCAGGGGGCGCATGGGCTGCATGCTACGATTTCGGGGCGCTAAGTCCAGCGGCAAGACCCAAGAAGATTACCGGCGCGTAAGTGCGCTGCCTATTTCGTGAATGGCTGCGGGCCGCCGGTCGCCCAGTCGATTAATTCGATTGTGTGAACGACGGGGACCGGGACCGTGGCTTTGATTTGCGCCCAGCAGCCGATGTTGCCGGTGGCGACGATTTGCGGTGCCGTTGCCATCAGGCTCGCCGCCTTTCGGGATTGCAGTTCGCCCGCGATTTCCGGTTCGAGGACGTTGTACACGCCGGCGGAACCGCAGCAGTTCGTGTCGCGCGGTTCGACGACGTCGAAGCCAAGTTTACGGAGCAGTTGCGGCGCGACGGTGGGTTGCTTCAAACCGTGCGTCATTGAGCAGGCGGAATGGTAGGCGACGCGGGTGCCTTTGTGCGCGGTGCCGGTCTGTAGCGGTACGTCCTTTAGAACGTCGGCGATATCGCGCGTGCGAGCGGCTACATCCTTCGCGTCTTGCGTCGATAGGTGAAAGCCGCAGTCGCGGATCGTTGTCGCGCAGCCTGAGGCGGTGGTGACGATGGCGTCGAAGCGGCCGCCCGCTTCGGCGGATGCGATATCTGCGACCAGCGCGGTGGCATGGCGTTCGGCTTCGGCGGTTTGACCGAGGTGGTGATTTAAGGAGCCGCAGCAGCCGGTACCTTCGACGGTCACGACCTCGAAGCCGTGGCGGGTGAGTACGCGAATGGCGGCGGCGGTGATTTGCGGGGCCACGACTTCCTGCACGCAACCCAAGTGGAGCGCGACACGTTTGGCCGGCGCCATTTCCGGTTTGTGGTGGCGGGATTTGGGTGATGGGCCATGGATGGCAAAGCGTGCCGCGGTTTCGGCCGGGATGCGCAGCGCCTTCGGCAGGAGCGGTGCTGCGATGGCACCGAGGCGGGCGAGTGATAGTGCCAGACGCAGCTTCTTGCGGTCGGGCAGCACGGTGCCCAATGCACGGCGCAACCAGCGCCGGGTCGCGGGCCGCGCCGCCTTGAGTTCGACGTGGGCGCGGGCTTCGTCGATGAGGCGGGGGTAGTTGACGCCGGAGGGGCATGCGCTCACGCACGCCAGGCACGAGAGGCAGCGGTCGATGTGGGTGACAACTTTGGCGCTCGGCGTGCTGTCCGTTTCCAGCATGTGCTGGATCAATTGGATGCGGCCGCGCGGGCCGTCGAGTTCGTCGCCGAGCAGCGTGTAGGTCGGGCACGTTGCGGTGCAGATGCCGCAATGGACGCAGGCGCGCAGTTGCTTCTCGGCTTCGGCGAGATGCGGATCGG
>JBJXEH010000239.1:0-25777 GCA_046153995.1 Micropepsaceae bacterium | reverse complement strand
TCGCGATGTGTGGCGCCAAGCGGCGTTCGAGGTCTGCGAAAGCGGGCGCGCGCACGGTCAGGTCGTTCAGCGAGGCGTAGGACGTGTAGCCGGCGTAGGCGTGCTCGCGGCACCAGGCTTGGCCCGCGCGGTCGTCGCGCGCGATCGAGAGGCACGCGGCTTCGAGGTCGCGGTTGAGGCGCGCGGCGTTCTTTCCGCCAAGCGGTGCTTGGTAGACTCGGGTCGCAAACAGGGTCTCGATGGTGGCCATCCGGTTGGCTTAACTGAGCTTGCGACCCGGGGTCAAAGGCAGCCTCCTTGTATGGTTTCGGGCGGCGCAACGTCCGGGCGGTTGACCGGCAGGGCGTGCAGATGTTCACTGCCGCAAGACTCAAAGCCAAAGGCCGTCCTCATGCGCGTTACCGCCGTCGTTCTCGTCATCCTTGCCCTCGGTCTCAACGGGTGCGCGGCGATTGCCGTTGTCGACACGGCGATAAGTGTGACGTCGACTGTCGTGGGCACGACGGTCGATGTGGCTGCCGGCGCCGTGGATGTGGTCGTGGGCTCCTCGGACGACGACGACATCGACTGCGATGACGAAGACAATGCCGACGAAGACGTCTGCAAGGCGAAGGCCAAGAAGAAGGCCGAAGCCAAGAAAGACCCCAACGAATAATCAGCCGCGCTTGGCAAGCGCCGGTTTGCGCCTTAAGTCAGTCGATACACAATCGATTTGGCGGCGCGCGTGGATTTTCTCTTCGACGGATATCGCAGGTTTCGTGAGCGCCATTGGGACGCGCGCGCCGGCCTTTACCGCACGCTCGACCAGGCGCAGCAGCCACCCGTTTGCATCATCTCGTGCTGCGACAGCCGCGTCGATCCGGTGACGATTTTCGATGCGGAGCCCGGGCAGCTGTTCGTTATCCGCAACGTCGCAAACTTGGTGCCGCCATTTCGCGCGGGCGACGGATTGCAGGGGACGAGCACGGCGATCGAGTTCGCGGTGCGGAATTTGAAGGTTGGCCACATCATGGTGCTGGGGCACGCGAAGTGCGGCGGCGTCGCGGCGGCACTCGACGGGCGGCCAGGCGAGGACGCGGTGTTTTTGGGCAATTGGATTTCGCTGCTCGATGCGGCGGCGGCGCGGGCGAAGGGCAACGTCGACCGGCAATCGGCCGTCGAACATGAATCGATCCGGGTTTCGCTGGAGCGGTTAGCGGCGTTTCCGTTTGTCGATGCGGCCGTGAAGGCCGGAACGCTCAGCCTATCCGGCGCGCTGTTCAGCATTTTCGACGGGCAGCTCGAAGTTCTGGACAGCGCCAGCGGTGAGTTCAAGGTGGTGAGCTAAATGCGAAATCAGACCGAAGACCTGATCCGGCGGTACTACGCGGCGTTCAATGGGCGCGATTGGGCGGGCATGATCGCGTGTCTTTCCGATGACGTGATTCACGACGTCAATCAGGGTGGGCGGCATCGCGGTAAGGCGCACTTCGAAGCGTTCCTTGCGCACATGGAAAAATGCTACCGCGAGGAACTGAAGGAGATCGTTATTCTGTCGAGCCCTGATGGCGCGCATGCGGCGGCGGAGTTCGTCGTGTACGGCGCCTATCTCGCGACGGACGAGGGACTGCCGCCAGCGAGCGGACAGAAATACGTGCTTCCCGCGGGGGCGTTCTTCGATGTGAAGGGTGGCCTCATCGCGCGGGTGACCACCACCTACAATCTGAAAGACTGGATGGCGCAGGTCGGCGCATGAGCGTTCGCGTCGAAGCGCTGACCGGCGCGCGGCTGACCGCGTATCTGCCGGATGTCGCGCGGCTTCGCATCGAAGTGTTTCGAGCCTACCCTTATCTCTACGACGGCGACCTCGCCTACGAACGCGACTACATCGCAGCGTTCGCTGCCGCGCCGGACGCCGTCATCGTGGCTGCGTTCGACGGCGGCGACGTCGTCGGCGCGTCCACGGCAGCGCCGCTACGCGCACAGGTCGATGATGTGACGGCGCCGTTCCGGCAGCGGGGCGACGATCTTTCCACCACCTTCTATTTCGGCGAGTCGGTGCTCCGGGCGAGTTATCGCGGTCACGGGATCGGCGTGCGTTTCTTCGAACTGCGCGAGGCTCACGCCCGGTCGTGCGGCGCAAGAAGTGCCGCGTTCTGCTCCGTGGTGCGCCCCGCAGATCATCCCGCGCGACCCGACGGCTACGAACCCCTTGACGCGTTCTGGGGGAAGCGCGGTTATGCGCCCGAACCAGGCTTGATTTGCACCATCAGCTGGAAGGAAATCGGCGCCTTGGCAGAATCGCCGAAGCCGATGCAATTTTGGACGAAGAGGCTTTCATGAAAGTGCGCGTCGCAGCGGCTCAGTATCCGATCGATCCGATCGCGTCTTGGGAGGCTTATGCGGAAAAAATATCGCGCTGGGTCGGCGAGGCGGCAGCGAACCATGCGCAGTTGCTCGTGTTTCCAGAATATGGCGCGATGGAGTTGGCGCGCAGTTTCTCACCGGAAGTCTGGAGCGATCTGCAACAATCGATCGATTTCATCGGCGGCTTGCGCGGCAGCATCGACACGCTGCACGCCGAGCTCGCCGAGCAGCATCAAGTTCACATCGTGGCCGCAAGCCTGCCGGAGCGGACGGAAGACGGCGCCGCCTACAACGTTGCGCGCGCGATCTCGCCGAAGGGCCGCATCCGCGAGCAGCGCAAGTTGATCATGACGCGCTTCGAGCGCGAAGAATGGCGCGTACAAGGCGGGCGCGATGTGACCGTGTTCGACTCGCGCATCGGCATGTTCGGGATTGCAATTTGCTACGACGCGGAGTTTCCGCTGATCGCGCGTGCGATGAGCGAGGCGGGAGCTGCGATGATCATCGTGCCGAGCTGTACGGATTCGCTCGCCGGTTACTACCGTGTGCGGGTGGCGGCGCAGGCACGGGCGCTCGAGAACCAATGCTACGTCGTGCAGTCGCCGACGGTGGGTGAGGCGCCGTGGTCGCCTGCGGTGGATAACAATGTCGGTGCGGCCGGCGTGTTCGGGCCACCCGACCTGGGCTTTCCGGACAATGGCGTCGTGGCGCTTGGAGCGATGAACGAGCCGATGTGGCTCTACGCCGACCTCGATCTCACCACGGTCACGCGTGTGCGTTTGGAAGGCCAGGTGCTGAACAACAAGCATTGGCGCGAGCAGCCGGGGGCTTCCACGCTCAGGGCGAACGTCGTCGAACTCTAGAAAACAATTTCAATGATTGCTCACGCAGCTTGTCTTGGGTCGCCGGCAGTGAGGCGGCCGTTTTCGAGCCAGCGGGCTAGTGAAGGCGAGAACGCGGCTTTGATCTTTGCGTCGTAGAGGTCGAGGTCTTGCTTTGCGACGACATCGCGCCAGCGGCCGTTCGTGCCCTTGTGCAGGAAGCCGTTGCCGCCGCCTTCCCATAAGATCTGGGCGGCCGGAATGAGTTCGTCGGCGTGGCTCTTCATCGCTTCGAAACTTGCGGCCTCGACGATGGCGGGCCACTCGGCTGCCGGGATTTCGATCTCCAAGAAGTCCGCGACGCGCTGCATCTCGGCCGCGCGATCTTTTTTCAGGTCGTTGTAGTGCACGAGCAGCATGTTCGCTTCGTGCCGCGCTGACCAATAGCTGTTCTCGACATCAAAGAACGACGCGCCCGCGTCGCCTTGCGAGCCGCCGTCTTCGATCCAGGCATGAAAGTACGCCGCGGGATCGTGCAGCATCGGCGGATAGGGCGTGCCGAATTTCGGATCGCCAAGGCTGACACTGTCCAACATCTGGCGGGCGGCCGGTGTGAAGCGGGCGAAGTGATTGTAGAGCGACATCGCCGCATCGCGGCCGTCGCGCGCGATGTGGATGAACTTCGTGCCCTCATAAACAGGCAGAGCATCGTACGGCAGATGCGATTTGAAGAAGCGCCGATGCGTCATCGCTTCCGCACGGCCCAGCGTATCCTCGATCGGGCCGAACAAACGCATGTCGGGCCATGGCGAAAGGTCCCACACGGGTTTGCGCTCGGCGCTCTTGAACACGAGCATCGCGACGATGCGCTGCATCCAGGTCGTGCCGCATTTGGAATACGTCGCGATCACGATGTCGTCGGGACGTGCGCGGTAGTCTCGCCAGCGCGAACTGTCGAACACACGCGAACGAACTTGCCGGACGGGAGCGCGGACGAGCTTTGGCACGGGCTTATTCTCGCTTGTTGCGACGTAAGACGGCGGGGCTTATGGCGTCCCTTTCAGCAGGCGCTTGTAAGAATCCACCAGCGACGTGTAGGGCGGCGCGAAGTGGATTTGTGAGGTGCCGTCGGGCAGTGCCACTGTCGTCTTGATCTCGAAGTGGAGGTGGATCGTCGTCGGCGAGCCGCCGAAATCGTTCGAAACCAAGCCCAAACGCTGACCGCGTGTCACGGTATCGCCGAGCGCCACTGCGAGTGCATTCATCTTCATGTGCAGGTAGCGATAACGGATGCCGCTGTCAGCGGTGAGCGTCAGCGTGTAGCTGCCGATATTGGTGACCTGACCCGCCTCCGCGGCGACGGCCCAGTGGATGCCCGTCTTGCAGGTCGCCGGGCGTATGTCCTGGCCTTGGTGGCCCTTGCCGCCGGGGCAGATCGGGGTGCTCCAATCGCGCTTCTCACAGAAATTGTCGCGCCAGGGATAGCTGTAATTCTGTGCATCGCACTGGCCGCCGGCCGGACCCAAGTAGCCGCCTTTCATATAGACTTGGCTGTTCGGGAACGAGGGCGCGACCTCCGTCGGATAGCGCATGCCCGGCGCGTAGATCGTCTCAGTCTCCACGCCTGAGCCGGAGCCTGCGAGCAGCTTGCCGGCGGGTTCGAACAAGAACGTGTTGCCGTTCGGGTCCTTCGGCGGTTCGGGTTGCGGATCCGGCTGCGGGTCGGGCGTTGGCTCAGGATCGGGCGTTGGCTCAGGATCGGGGACCGGGTCCGGCGTCGGCTCGGGCAGCGGTTGCTCCGTGGGCGGAAAGATTTGGTCCGTCGTGCAGGGTGTCTTGCCGCCGCACTGGATGAAGAACGCCCACGCCACGAAGGCGAGGATCAAAACGATAATGAGGATCAGGAAGCCGCGCATCAGGGTGAATCCGGTCCGGCAAGCGCCATGCGCTCGGCGAGTTTCTGCACGAACGCGGGCTTCGTGCAGCGTTCGTCGGTTTCGGGTTGGCGGCACTCGATCGCGATCAGATAGGCCGCGCCGAAGCGGCTGAACGTGATGTCGAAGCCGCCCTCGGTCTTGTCGATGACGACCGGCACTTGACTGCCCGCCACCATGCTCCTCAGCTTGCCTTGCGCGAGCCGCATGATCGGATCGTCTTTGGCGAATACCGCGGCGCGGCGATCGCCATGCACTTCGATCGTGACGTCGCCCAAGCGCATCGACGCCGCGTAGGAGTCGGGGCGCGGGAAGACGTTGATGGCGGCGGCGAGCATCGTGGGCTCAAGCGGCAGCAACATCGGCAGCGACGGCCGCGGCGCGTTCGCTGCGATCGACATCTTCATCGTCCGTGTGCGTTGCAAACGCTGGTTCTTCACTGCGTCGCGCAATTCTTCCCAGTCGATCGGCATCAGTTGCCGCGGGGGTGTCTGTGCCGGAGGTGTTGGTTGAGCGATGGCAAAGAAGATTGTTGCAGTGGCTGCAAGTGCAGCCGCGCCGATGAGTGCGAAGCGCATGTGGGAGACCTCCCCGTCTGGCTGGGGCCAGTATGCCTTAAGCCCTTAAGGGTGGGCGAGCGCTTCTTTCAAACCTGTGATGAACTGCCGCCCGGCGGGTACTGCCACCGAAGAACCGGCGAAATCGGCGCCGATCGGCTCGGCTCGGCCCCCTAAGCATTGCGCCAGAAACGCCTCGGATATGGCGTAGAACGACAGCCGGTTTTCGGGCCTGGCGAAACCGTGTCCCTCATCGGCGTAAAGGACATAGGTCACCGCCGCGCCTTTGCGTGCGGCAGCGCGGGCGATTTGGTTCGACTCGGTCTGCTTGATGCGCGGGTCGTTGGCGCCGTGCGCGAGCAGTAGCGGACGTTCGATTTGGTTCGCCCGGAACAGCGGGGAGCGTGCCTTGAGCAGTGCTTTGCCCGCCGCCGTCGAAGGGTCGCCCACACGGCGCTTGAACGTGTCGAGCATCGAGGCCCAATACGGCGGCACGTTCGAGAGCATCGTCTGCAGGTTCGACGGGCCGACGATGCTGATGCCGCAGGCGAATTTCTTCGGCGTGAAGGTCAGGCCGACAAGCGCTGCGTAGCCGCCGTAAGAGCCGCCGTAGATCGCGACCTTGTCCTTGCGCGCGATGCGTTCGGCGACAGCCCAATCGACGGCGTCGATCAGGTCGTCGTGCATTTTGCCGGCCCACTGTTTGTCGCCGGCGTTGACAAACGCTTTGCCGAAACCGGTCGAGCCGCGGAAGTTCACGGCCAGCACCGCGTAGCCGCGGTTTGCAAGCCACGCGTTCGCCGGGTTGTACGCAAAGCTGTCGCGTGACCAGGGTCCGCCATGCACGTGAAGCACTAGCGGCAGCGGTTTGTCGGGAACGCCGTCGCCGTCTGTGTCGCTTCCCTTGGGTAGCGTGACGTAACTCACGAGGTCCAACCCGTCGCGCGCTTTGATGACGTGCGGCTCGGTGCGCGGCAGTGGCGCGCCTTCGAGGTTCGGGCGTGCGGTGAAGAGCGTCTTGAGCGCGCGCTTGTCGCGGTCGAACAGCGCGAATTTGATCGGCTCGCCGGGATTGTCGATCCATAGCGTCCAAAGCTCGCCGTCTTGCGACTGACTGAGGACGGTCCAGTAGCCGCTCACTTGCTTGTCGAGGAACGCGATGTCGCCTTTGATGTCCGGCTTCAGCGCCTTCCATTCCATCCGGTCGTACTCGGAGGCGTAGGCCAGGATTTCGTGGGTTTGCGGATGCTTGATCACGTAGGAAACGTCGGCCTTATCGCCCGCTGCAACAATTTTGCTTTTTCGGGAGGCCATGTCGATCTTGACGAGTGCGCTCTTGTCCCGGCCGCGGCTGTCGATCATGTAGAGCGACTTGCCATCGGCCGTGAAGAACAACGGTTCCGTCGTCAGCGCGTCGTCACCTGCCACCGTCGCGAACGGTTTCCACTCGTTGCCGTCGAGACGTAGATACTCTTGACCGCCGTCCGGAAGTGACTTTGCGGCGAGGCGTACCGTCAACTCGCCGTCGGCGAACGTCGATGTGAAACCATCGTTCTTGAGAACGAGCTTCGCCTCGCCAGTGACGATATTGATGAGCCACACGTCGTGCCAACGCGGGTCGCGATTGTTGAGGCCGACGAGCAGTTCGTCCGGCCGCTCATACGAGTCGGCGATAACCTCTGCGCGCACGTTCTTATGCGGCGTGAGATCGCGCGTCGTGTTGGTGTCTAGATCGACGGCGTAAAGGTGAAAGTTCTCGTTGCCGCCTTGATCCTGCAGATAGAGCAGATACCGCCCGTTGCGCGCCCAAAAGTACTTCATGATCGGGCGGCGCTTTTCTTGCGTGACGGGCTTGGCGGCGGCGATGTCGCCCACCGGCGCTACCCACAGATTCATCACGCCATCGACGGCTGCGGTAAAGGCGATCCGCTTTCCGTCGGGGCTCAGGTAAGGCGCAGTACGCTCAGGGTTGCCGAACAGCACTTTGCGCGGAATCAGGTCGTTCGGGCCGAACGCTGCGGTCGCGGTTGCGATGACGGCGGCGGCCGCCGCAAGCGCCAAAGCCGTAACAAGTTTCCACCGCGTCGTTCGCATTCAAGTTCCTAGTCGAGCAATGGGCGGGACCATAGTGGGTCCCGCCCAGTTTGACGCTCACGATTGTGGCATAGGGGTGTGACCGCGGCCCTATTGGATTTCGTAGGTTATCGAGATGTTGGCGCTGACCGTTTGCTGGCCGGCTGCAATGGGGACGGAGGCGTCGGCCGCCGTTGCTTCCACACGCATGCGGTACATGGGTATTGGCGGCGTGATCGAGCTCGATTCGGAAATCTGTACCACACGGCCCAACGAAACGCCGGCGGCTTCGGCATAGAGTTCGGCCTTCGCGCGCGCATCGGCGACCGCCTTCTTGCGCGCTTCATCGAGTACCTTCTTCGGCTCGTCGATGCCGAACGTGATGCCGCCGATTTGGTTTGAACCGGACTGCACCAGCGTGTCGAGGATCGGCCCGAGGTTCTTCAGGTTCTTCACATGTGCGGTGACTTGGTTCGACACCGTATAACCGACGATGCGTTGGGCCGCCGGGTACGGCGGATACTTCGCCGACACCGAGAAGTCCGACGTTTGAATGTCGTCATCGCTGATGCCCGCATTCTTCAACGCTGCCATGACCGCTGCCATCGCTGCATTGTTCTTGGCGAGCGCGTCTTTGGCCGAGACCGCTTCGCTGGTCACGCCAGTTTGGATCGTCGCCATGTCGGGCGGCGATTTCACCTCGCCGAGGCCGGAGATGCTGATGATGCGCGGAAGCGCATTGTCGGAGGCGGACATGCTGGGGCGGGGTCCTATCAAGGCGGCGGCTGCCAAGGCGGCAACGATAACGAGGCCTGAGCCCACCGCAATCGCACGAACGTTCATGGGAGTTAGTCCTTTTCAAACAAGCGACGGCTTGCATGCGATCATATCTGGCTCGATCGGGGCGGAACAAAGGCTATGTCCTGCGACAAACCGGGCTACCGGCATAGCTCACAGGTGAATGGACGATCACAAAACTGGGGGCTTCGTAGATTCAGGCTGGTTTGCTATAGCGGGCGTCCCCCGGCAGCCAGCGCTTGGCAAAGCGGAGGCAGGGGCCTGTAGCTCAGTTGGTTAGAGCGGGCCGCTCATAACGGTCTGGTCGTAGGTTCAAGTCCTACCGGGCCCACCAGCCTTCGCTCGCGAAGCGGCGAAGGCTGCCGCGCCGAAGCCCACTTCGGGCGAAGGCGGGCGTGGGCGAGCTACGGCTCGGCAAGCCACTGTGCGCCGACCTGCTAACCAATCGTTCACACGCGGACGCCGCCTTAACCGCTTGGAAACCGTTGCGGTGGCGCGCGTGCGCGACGACCGGCATTTTATCGAAAAATCTCAGCGGGAAAAAACCATAAGTTAGGACGTCAACGCAGAAGATGGGGTGTCCTCGTCCTTCACCCAGGTGCGTGATGTCAATTTCCGCTCGTCTTGCTTTGCTTGCGCTCGGTGTTAGCGCGTTTGCCGTTGCCGCCAACGCCGAAACGGCTGCGTCGCGATGGTTTGCCGCCGACGATTTGCTGCAAGATGACGATTGGAACGCCGTCGATCCGTTGACACTGGCCGAGGTCTACGTGGCGCACGGTGTGGTGGTGCCAACGGCGCTGACGCGTACGCGGCCGGTGCCGAAGCCGCCGCGTCCGACGCCGACGCCCGGCCTCGGCGGACCGGTGATCGTCGCGGTAATCGATAGCGGCATCGATCTCGATCATCCGGAGTTCTTGGGCCGCATCGGCAACGGCATTTGTTTCGGCTCTTGTACGGGCGATGCGGTGCGCGGCGACGACGACAACGGTCACGGGACGCACGTTGCGGGCATCATCGGGGCTGCGTCCGATGGGACGGGCACCACCGGCGTCGCGCCTAACTCGATTCTGTTGCCGATCAAAATACTGGACTCGACGGGGTTCGGTGACACGGACACGCTGCAGAAAGGTGTTAGGGCTGCGGTCACGGCGCGCGCGCGCGTCATCAACATGAGTTTGGGCGGACCAGCGGGATCGGCGCCGCTTCTGTCGTCGCTGCAATATGCGTCGCAAACAGCGGTGCTTGTCGCAGCCGCGGGCAACAATGGCCTCGCGCAGCCTGACTTTCCCGCAGCGTACGCGACGACCGCGCGCGTCGTGGGCAGCATGATCATCGTCGGTTCGGTCGATGACTCGAATGTCATCTCGGCCTTCTCGAATACGCCCGGCGACGGCGGCTGCATGGCGGTTGGGCGCGCGACGACGTGTTTCAAAGATGTATTTCTGGTCGCACCGGGCGAGAACATTACTTCGACCTTTCCCGGCGGTGGGTACTTTGTTGCCTCCGGTACGTCGATGGCAACGCCTTACGTGTCGGGTGTTGCCGCGCGCGTGCTGTCGGCGGCGCCGTATCTAACGCCAAAGCAGGTCGTCAGCATTTTGCTGAGCACGGCGACCGATTTGGGTGCGACGGGCACGGACAGCGTCTATGGGCGCGGCCTTGTCAATTTGACCGCGGCGTTGGCGCCGGTCGGTCTGACTTCAATCGCGACATCCGGCGCATCGACGGCGCAGTTCGCCGGTACCGGCGTGATCTCTCAGTCCGGGTTGTCCGGCGCGCTTGGGATGGGTTTGCGCGGATCGCAAGTCGCGAAGGACGCGATGTTCTTCGACGGCTACGGCCGCGACTATCGCACCGACCTGACGGCATCGATCACGTCCCCGGCGGTGAGCCTTGAGGGCCTCGTGTCGCAAACGGGATTGTTCCGCAGCGTCACGTTCGCCGGTGACGGCTATAGCGTGTCGGGTTTCGTCGGCGACGTTGCGCCGAACATGGTCGCAACGGCGGGCTTGGCGAATGAGGAACCGGTCGCGCTCAACGATGTTGTTCTGCGTGCGAGTTTGACCGACGATCTGTCGGTGACGGCCGGCCACAACGCCTCGCTCGAGGGACGCGTGAATGCGTTGGATCTTGCGGCGAGCAGTGCCACTTCGGGTTTGTTCATCTCGGCTTCCGCCATGAATTCGCCCTATCTGGGGTTGACGGACAGCGCGATGTTTGCCGCGGGCAGTGTGCGTATCGGCGACGATTTTACACTTACCGCGGGCCACGCGCTGTCGGAGCCGGAAGACCGCTCGACTGCGGACCGTGATCCGGTCCGCGCGAGTTTGACGCAAGACGCGACGCACGTGCGCGCGGCCGGGAACTCGGTCGTTTCAGCAAGCTGGCGTTTTGCGCCGTGGGGTCTTGCCGGCGTCAACGCCGCCTACACGACCGAGGACAACAGCATGCTGGGCGGCCACGAACAGGGCGCGTTGGCGCTGACGTCGGATGCGGCCACCGCGTCGATCGGCGCCGGCGCGCGGGTCAATCTGGGCGGCAACTGGGTCGTGAATGCTTCGTGGAATCGCGGCGAGACGCAGGCCACGCCGCTCGCCAACGCATTGCTCCGCAGCGTATCTGCGGTCGCATCGGAAGCTTACGGTCTTGCGGTGTCGAAACGCGGCGTGTTCGGTGAGGCCGATACGCTTGGGTTTGCCGTTTCGCGGCCTTTGCATATCACCAGCGGGTCGGCGGTGGTCACGGCATCGACCGGCGTTTCGGAAGCGCGCGAGATCGTCTACACGACCGAGATCGTGAGCCTCGCAAGCGTGGTGCCGGAAACGGACTACGAGCTCGGCTATACGGCGAAGCTCGGCGATGTCACGGCTCTTCAGGTGAGCGCAATCTATCAGCAGGATGCAGGCGGCCAGGCCGGCGCCGATGCGGTGGCGGCCTTCGTGAGCGTCACGACGACGTGGTAGCGGCCAAGGGGTTACTCCCCCCGATGTTGCTTCAACTGCTCGCGTGCCGTCTGAATCTCGCGCCGCATATGCACGGGGTCTCTGATCAGGTTGACGCGGATGTTTCCGGCGCCGGTGCCGTGCACGTAGATCGTGCCGTAGCCGAAGACGCGGCCTAGAATCGACTCTTCGATGTTCACTTCTTCGATCTTGTCGAGGCTGACTTCTTCGGTTTGGATCGAGATCAAGCCGGTCTTTTTCACGAAACGATCACTGGTGACGGCAATTTCCAGTGCAATGCCGTGCACGAAAAGATAGAGGCCGTAGCCGAAGGGGACGACGGCAAGGATCAACAAAAAGTACTCGCGCGCCGCGTAAGGTATGCCGAAAACACCGATGAAGACGAACGGTCCGGCAAGCAGCACAATGCCGAGCCAGTAAAGCCAGTGATAGCCCGTCGAGAACAAAATCTTCTCGCTCTTGCCCAATGTGCGGCTGACGTAACTCATGGCATTCCCCGCAAGCGCCGTTCTCCGTCGCCCGGCAAAAAGGTCACAAGCCGGGCGTGCCCGCAAGAGCCTTCGCGTGCTTGCCGGGCGGGGTGGGCTGCTCTAGAACGCCCGTTAATTCCGGCACACCTTTGAATTTTAAGGAACGGCGGTCCCATGGCCTCCTATCAGTACGTTTACGTTATGAAGCAGTTGGGGAAGATCTATCCCGGCGGCAAACAGGTTTTGAAGGACATTTGGCTGTCGTTTCTTCCCGGCGTGAAGATCGGCGTCATCGGGTTGAACGGCGCAGGTAAGTCGACGCTGCTCAAGATCATGGCGGGGCTCGAGACGGAGTTTACCGGGGAAGCTTGGGCGGCAGAGGGGGCGCGGGTCGGCTTTCTGAGCCAAGAGCCGCAGCTCGATACGTCCAAAGACGTCATGGGCAACGTGATGATCGCGGTCGCGAAGAAAAAAGCCGTGCTCGATCGCTACAACGAGATCGCGGCGAACTATACGGACGAAACCGCCGACGAGATGGCCAAGCTTCAGGACGAGATCGAGGCGCAAGGCCTGTGGGACTTAGAAAGCCAGATCGAGCAGGCGATGGATGCGTTGCGCTGCCCGCCTGGGGATGCGGACATCGAGAAGCTGTCGGGCGGCGAGAAGCGCCGCGTGGCTCTGTGCCGGTTGCTGCTGGAGGCGCCGGACCTGTTGCTGCTCGACGAACCGACGAACCATCTGGACGCGGAGTCTGTGGCGTGGCTTGAGCATCATCTGAAGGAATACAAAGGCACCGTCGTGCTGGTGACGCATGACCGCTACTTCCTCGACAACGTGACCGGTTGGATTTTGGAACTCGATCGGGGCCAAGGGATCCCCTACGAGGGCAACTACTCGCAGTGGCTGGAGCAAAAGGAAAAGCGTCTGGCCGTCGAAGCGAAGGGGGAAGAAGCGCGGCTCAAGACGCTGGTGCGCGAGCGCGAGTGGATTCAGGCGAGCCCGAAAGCACGACAGGCGAAGTCCAAGGCGCGTATCCAGGCTTATGAGGATCTGTTGGCGCAAGCGGGCAGCGTCAAGACCGGCGAGGCGCAGATCATCATTCCGCCCGGTCCGCGGCTTGGTTCGGCGGTGATCGAGGCCAAGAGCTTGAACAAGGCCTATGGCGACCGGTTGTTGATCGACGATCTGAATTTCACCTTGCCGCCGGGCGGCATTGTGGGCGTGATCGGGCCGAACGGCGCCGGCAAGACGACGTTGTTCCGTATGCTGACGGAGCAGGAAAAGCCAGACTCCGGTGCGCTGAAAGTCGGCGACACGGTCGTCATGGGTTACGTCGACCAATCGCGCGATACGCTGGACGCGAAGAAGACGGTTTGGGAGGAAATCTCCGGCGGCCTCGACATTCTGGAGTTGGGCAAGCGGCAGATGCAGAGCCGGGCTTATGTTTCGGCGTTCAACTTCCGGGGGCTCGATCAGCAGAAGAAGGTGGGCCAACTGTCGGGCGGCGAGCGCAACCGTGTGCATTTGGCGAAGATGTTGAAGTCGCACTGCAATCTGCTGCTGCTCGACGAGCCGACGAACGATTTGGACGTCGAAACGTTGCGGGCGCTTGAAGACGCGCTGACGGCGTTCGCGGGCTGCGTGATGGTGATCAGCCACGATCGCTGGTTCTTGGACCGCATCGCGACCCACATGCTCGCCTTCGAAGGCGACAGCCACGTCGAATGGTTTGAGGGGAACTATCAGGACTACGAGGCCGACCGGAAGCGCCGTCTGGGCGACGACGCGATGGTGCCGCACCGGATCAAATATAAGAAACTGGTTCGGTAGCTGAACGAGGGCCCGATGAAACGTCTTGCCGTAACATTCATTGCCTTGCTGGCTCTCCAAGCCTGCGAAGCCGGATCGATGGAAACCGGTGTGATCGAGGGCGTGGTCAAGCTCGGGCCCATCATGCCCGTGTGCCAAGTGGGCGTGCCTTGCGATGGGGTCTACAAGGGCGCGACGGTCGTCTTGCGGACGCCGGGCGGGCAGGTGGTCAAGCGTGCGACAGCCGACGACAAAGGCGCATTCTGGATGGACGCTCCCACCGGGCGGTTCGACGTTGCGGTCGATGTCGAAGGCATGCTGCCGAGCTGCACGCCTGTGCCCGTCTTAGTCGAAGCGGGTAAAACCGCGCGCGTCGAGATCGAATGCGACAGCGGCATCCGCTGAACGCACGCCAACCCCAAGTCCGTCATGACTGGGCCTGTCCGCCGAAGCCACTTGGCGTAGGCGGAACGCGGCTACTCCGAGGCGTTGCGCGGTAGAGAGACAAGAAAGAAATTTCACCACGAAGCCACAAAGGGCACGAAGGCGCTTTGTGGTTCTTCGTGGCTTTGTGGTGAACCTTCTTCCTATCGCGCGCTGCACGGGTTCCGCCTACGCCAAGTGGCTTCGGCGGACAGGCAAAGCCGACCATGGGAAGCGAGTCTAGCGGCCCGAGCTTGCCATGATCTGGCGGGCTTGTGCGTTCAAGTGCGCGGTGAGGGCCGGGATGCTGCCGTTGTTTTTCGACAGGTAGCCGGCGAACTGGTCGCGTTGTTCGACCGACAGCCAAATGCCCGCGACTTGGATGTCGACGAAGCGGTAGCTGCCGTTGCCGCCGAGCACGCGGAACGCGACGCGCAGTTGGTCGCGTGCACCAGGATCGACAACGACCATGTTTACGGTCACGTCGCCGGGCTTGTTGTCGATCGAGCCGGTCACTTTCAGCGTCTGGCCTTTGTATTGGTCGAGGCGCGATTCATAGACGGCCGTCGCAAAATTTGTGAACGCCTGTACGAACGCTTCGACGTCGGCCTCGCTCGCGCCGCGGCGATAGTTGCCGAGCGTGAACATCGCGGTCTTGCGCGCGTCGGCGTAATTCAAGATGAACTCGCTGAATTTTGCCCGGCGCTGCGGATCGTTCGTGTTGCGCAGGATGCCGACGCCGCGGTCGATCAAGCCTTGCGCGAATACTTCGGCGTCGCGGTCGGCAAGAGCAGGGCCCGCCGAGCCCAGCGCCACGAGCGCGACGCAGGCGGACAAAAACGCACGGCGAGCTAACACAAAGAGACCCATAATCCTCGAACCCTCGCGCGTTTCAGGCGCGGATGAAACTGGCTTTCGCGGCGGGTGCTACTTTGAGCTTGAATCTGGGCTAATTGTTGACGGCGCTGTGATGCCGCCGCCAGATTCGAAGTCCGGTAGGTCCTGGGACGGGGCCCCGTTGCGAATAGAGTCCGCGCGCGATTGGCGGTAAAGGCTACGGATCGAGGCGTAATAGTCAACCGACGAGCGTTCGATGTCGTCCAGCGTTTCAATGTTGCGCGAACGTAAATCGATCACATTCAGGACAGTGCGGCCGACCGGGGCGTACTCCCAGCCGTCATCGCCCCAATTCACGTAGGTGAGCGGATCAAGGCCGCGATCGACGACGAAGCCGGTGAAGTCGCGCGCAGTCGACGGTCCCATCAACGGGAAATAGAAATACGGCCCTTCGCCGACGCCCCACACTGCCAGCGTCTGACCGAAGTCTTCGTCGTGGTAGGGGTGGCCGAGTTCTTTCGCGATATCGAACAGACCGCCGATGCCGATCGTTGAGTTGATGCCGAAGCGCAGCAGCGTGTCGCCCGCGCGGTCGCCTTCGCCTTGGAACAAATCGTTCGCGAAGATCACCGGCGAGTTCAAATTGTTCATGAAGTTGCGCACGCCGTCGCGCGCGAAGTCGGGCACTACCGCGCGATAGCCGATCGCTACCGGACGCAGCAAAACGTCGTCGAGCACTTGGTTCACTTCGAAGAAGAAGCGGTTCGATCCTTCGAGCGGATCGTTCGTGTCTTCCTCAGCAACTTGCTGTGTCGTGACGGTCGGCGCGGCCGTTGCCGCAGGCGGCGTCGTTTGCGCCTGCGCCAATTGTTCTTCCGCCAATGCATTGCCCGGGATCGCAACCGCGCCCACCGCAACAGCCAACAATATGCTCCGCACCGCGCTCATGCGCTGCTACCCTTTCAAACGTGTTCGTTCTTGGTCCCCGCGCGCATCGCCTCGCGCCATTCTCGAACCCGATACGAACTGGAAACCCCTTGCGGCCCACCCACCGGTGAGCCTGCAAGCATCCGACCAATTCCTTATACGGTACATGATGTTGGCACCATAAGGTTACGATCCCGTAAGAGAACTGAATGTCTCGAAGGTGTTGCACTCTTGCCGGGAATGTCAGGTCGTTTACAACTATAAGTTGGCCTCTATCGTTTCATATAAACATATGTTTATATGTTTCAACAGAGGGCTCCAATGGCTGATTTGGAAGGAATCTTGGGTGGACTGAAGGCGGCCGCAGAAGCCACGCGGTTGCGTCTGCTCGCGCTTTTCACCAAGGGCGAGCTAACTGTGACCGAGGTCACGCAAATCCTACGTCAGAGCCAACCCCGCGTTAGCCGTCACCTTAAGTTGATGTCGGAGGCCGGACTCGTCGAACGCATCAAGGAAGGCAGTTGGGTTTTCTATCGCCTGGCGGAAGAAGGACCTGCCCGCGCTATCGCCCAGAAGCTGAGCGAGTTGCTGCCGTGGGACGATGTTGTTCTGAAACGGGACATCGAACGGCTTGAGGCGGTGCGTAAGCAGCGCCAGGATTCGGCGCAGGAATACTTCGCATCGAACGCGGCGGAATGGGATCGGCTGCGCGCCCTGCATATTCCGGAAGAACAAGTCGAAGGCGCGCTGCTCGATCTGATCGGCACAGCGGAAGTGCCGTCGTACTTGGATTTGGGGACAGGGACCGGCCGCATTCTTGAGCTTGTGTCGCGGCGAGCTGTGCGTGCTGTGGGCGTCGATTTGAACGGCGAGATGCTTGCGCTCGCGCGGGCGCGGATCGAGCGGGCTGCGCTCAGTCACGTGCAAGTCCGGCGCGGCGATCTTTTTCAGTTGCCGTATGGCGAACGCACCTTCGACCTGATCACGTTGCATCAAGTGCTGCACTATCTTGAGGACCCGTCGGCGGCGGTGGCGGAAGCGGCGCGGGTGCTGAAACCCGGCGGCAAAGTCGTCATCGTCGACTTTGCGCCGCATGCCCTTGAGTTTCTGCGCGACGATCATCAGCACCGCCGCCTTGGCTTTGCCGATAAGGAAGTCACGCAGTGGTGCAGGGCCGCGGGGCTGTCGCTATCGGCGATGCGCGCATTTCCGCCGCGCGGCGCGTCCGGTTTGACCGTCGTCGTGTGGCTCGCGGTGGCGCCTGCGATCCTGCGGCGCAAGACGGCGGAGGCTGCCTGATGTCGCTTGCCGTATCCTTCGAGTTCTTCCCGCCGCGCACGGACGACATGGACGTGCAGCTCTGGCGTTCGATCGGGCGTCTTGCGCCGCTCAATCCCGCGTTTGTTTCGGTGACGTACGGCGCCGGTGGGTCGACGCGCGAGCGCACGCACGCGACCATCAAGCGGATGCTGGCCGAAACGCAGCTGAAGCCTGCTGCGCATCTGACCTGCGTCGGATCTTCGCGCGAGGCGATCGACGAGATTGTGCGCGATTACCTGCGGTCCGGCGTGAGGCACATCGTGGCGTTGCGCGGCGACATGCCGGAGCCGGGGCCTTATGCACAGGTGTCGGATGGCTACGAGTCCACGCCCGATCTGATCCGTGGCATTCGCAAGATTTGGCCGTTCGAGATCAGCGTTTCCGCGTATCCGGAACGGCATCCGGATTCGCCGTCGGTCGAGCACGACTATGCGTTGCTGCGCGCGAAGATCGACGCAGGTGCGACGCGCGCGATCACGCAGTTCGTCTACGACACAGACGTCGTGCTGCGCTTTGCCGACCGCGCTTATCGCGAGGGCGTGCGCGTGCCGATCGTGCCGGGGATTATGCCGGCCACGAACTTTAAGGGTGTCGTGCGTATGGCGAAGCGCTGCGGCGCGTCGATCCCGGACTCGCTCGCGCGCAAGTTCGAGGGGCTCGATAACGATCTTGAGACGCGCAAGCTGATTGCGGCAACGGTTGCGGCCGAGCAGGTCGAGAAACTTCGGCGGCACGGCTTCGACTCATTCCACTTTTACACATTGAATCAGGCGGATCTGACGTTTGCGATCTGCCATCTATTGGGCGTCCGGACGGAAGCTCCGGCGGCAGGGTCATGAACAAACAAGAACAGGCAAAGCGCTTTCAGGCGCTCATCGATGCTGCGCGCGAGCGCATTTTGCTGCTCGACGGCGCGAAGGGCGCGATGATCCAGACGTACAAGTTGTCGGAGGAGGATTATCGCGGGTCGCGCTTCGCCAACTCTACGCACGATCTGAAGGGCAATCACGATCTGCTCGCGATCACGAAGCCTTCGGTGCTCAGCGACATTCACGACGCGTTTCTGGATGCGGGCTCCGACATTATCCAGACGAACACGTTCAACGCGCAGAAGGTCAGCCAGGCGGACTACGGCTGCGAGCACTTGAGCGCGGAGATCAACGTCGCAGCGGCGCGGGTTGCGCGCGCGAGTGCAGATAAGTTTTCGAGCGCGGATCGACCACGCTGGGTGGTCGGTTCAGTTGGGCCGACAAACAAGACGGCGTCGCTGTCGCCGGATGTGAACGATCCGGGCTATCGCGCGATCACGTTCGACGAGTTGGTGGCGGCTTACAAAGAGCAGATCGCGGCGCTGATCGAAGGCGGCGTGGATGCGCTGATCGTGGAGACGATCTTCGACACACTGAACGCGAAGGCCGCAGGTTTCGCCGCCGCGAGCGTGTTCGACGATGTCGGCTACAAGGTGCCGATTTGGCTTTCGGGCACGATCACGGATAAATCCGGACGTACGCTGACCGGGCAGACGACGGAAGCGTTCTGGCATTCGATCCGGCACACGAAGCCGTTCGCAGTGGGCTTGAACTGCGCGCTTGGTGCAGCGGATTTGCGGCAGTACGTGGCCGACCTTTCGCGGGTCGCCGACACGCTGGTGTCGACGCACCCGAACGCCGGGTTGCCGAATGCGTTCGGCGGCTACGACGACTCGCCGGAATACATGGCGGGCGTGTTAGGCGAGTTTGCGCAAGCGGGGTTACTTAACATCGTCGGGGGCTGTTGTGGCGTGTCGCCAGCGCACATCAAGGCGATCGCCGCTGCTGTGAAGCCGCATCGGCCACGCGTTGTGCCGACGCTTGAGAAGCAGATGCGTTTGTCGGGCTTGGAGCCGTTCGTGCTGACGCCCGAGACGAATTTCGTCAACGTGGGCGAGCGCACGAACGTCACCGGTTCGGCGAAGTTCCGCAAACTGATCACCGACGGCAAATACGACGAGGCGCTTGACATCGCGCAGGGCCAGGTCGAGAGCGGCGCGCAGATTATCGACGTCAACATGGACGAAGGCCTGCTCGACAGCGAGAAGGCGATGGTTCGCTTTCTCAATCTGATCGCGGCCGAGCCCGAGATTGCGCGCGTGCCGGTGATGATCGACTCGTCGAAATGGTCGGTGATCGAAGCAGGCTTGAAGTGCGTGCAAGGCAAGCCGGTCGTGAACTCGATCTCGCTGAAAGAAGGCGAAGCGGCGTTCATCGAGCATGCCGAGAAGTGCAAGCGCTATGGCGCGGCCGTCGTCGTGATGGCGTTCGACGAGAAGGGCCAGGCCGACACGGCTGCGCGCAAGTTCGAGATCTGCAAGCGCTCCTACGACGTACTGGTGAACAAGGTCGGGTTTGCGCCGGAAGACATCATCTTCGATCCGAATATTTTCGCGGTTGCGACCGGGATCGACGAGCACAACGACTACGGCAATGCGTTCATCGAGGCGGCGGCGCGCATTCGCAAAGAACTGCCGCACGCGCATGTGTCGGGTGGCGTGTCGAACATTTCTTTTGCGTTTCGCGGCAACGAGCCGGTGCGCGAAGCGATGCATTCGGCGTTTCTTTATCACGCGATCAAAGCCGGCATGAGCATGGGCATCGTCAATGCCGGTCAGCTGACTGTGTATGAGGACATGCCGGGCGAACTGCGCGATGCGGTCGAAGATGTGCTGTTGAACCGGCGCGCGGATTCGACCGAGCGGCTGCTCGATGTCGCGGGCCGCTACAAGAACAGCGGCGAGGCCAAGGTGGAACAGACGCTCGCTTGGCGTGAGACGCCGGTCGAGGAGCGGATCAAATACGCCCTGGTGCATGGGATCGACGAGTTCGTCGTTGCCGACACGGAAGAAGCGCGCGCTAAAGCCAAGCGGCCGCTCGATGTGATCGAAGGGCCGTTGATGGATGGCATGAACGTCGTCGGCGATCTGTTCGGCGCGGGCAAAATGTTCTTGCCGCAGGTGGTGAAGTCGGCGCGCGTGATGAAGAAAGCCGTCGGCTATCTGGTGCCGTTCATGGACGCAGAGAAAGACGCGGCCGGCACAGCGCGCGAGGCCAAGGGCAAGATCGTGATGGCGACCGTCAAAGGCGACGTGCACGACATCGGTAAGAACATCGTGGGCGTCGTGCTTCAGTGCAACAACTACGACGTGGTCGATTTGGGCGTCATGGTATCGGCGGCGAAGATCATCGAGGCGGCGCGGGCCGAGAAGGCCGACATCATCGGGCTGTCGGGGTTGATCACGCCGTCGCTGGACGAGATGTGCCATGTGGCGGCGGAGATGGAGCGCGAAGGGTTCGACATTCCGCTGCTGATCGGCGGCGCAACGACGTCGAAGGTGCACACGGCGGTCAAGATCGAGCCGAACTACAAGCGGGGCGCTACCGTCTATGTGACGGACGCCAGCCGCGCGGTCGGCGTGGCGTCGAGCTTGCTCTCTAAGGAGCAGCGCGGTGCGTTCGTGGACGCGACGCGCGCGGAATACGCGAAAGTCGCCGCCTCCTATTCACGCGGTAAATCGCCTGAGCGGCGGCTACCGATCGCCGAGGCGCGTGCGAACCGGATGAAACTCGATTGGGTTCGCTACATTCCGCCGGTGCCGCGCTTCTTCGGTGTGCGTGCGTTCGACAAGATCGATCTTCGCGCGGTTTCGAAATACATCGATTGGACGCCGTTCTTCCGCACGTGGGAACTCGTTGGGCCGTATCCGCTGATCCTCGACGACGACAAGGTCGGCGCCACCGCGCGCTCGCTCTTTGCCGACGCGCAAAAGATGCTGAAGCGGCTTATCGAAGATCAGTGGCTGACGGCGCGTGCCGCGGTCGGGTTTTGGCCTGCGAACTCGGTCGGCTTTGACGACATTGCGATCTATGAAGGGCCTGAGCGGGCGACGCCGCTCGCCACGTTCCACACGCTGCGCCAACAGATGCGGCGCGACGACGGGCGGCCGAACCTCGCGCTCGCCGACTTCGTTGCGCCGAAGGAAACCGGCGTCGCCGATTATCTCGGCGCCTTTGCGGTCACCACGGGCCACGGCGAGGTGGAGCGCAGCCGCGTCTTCAAAGCGTCGAACGACGACTACGACGGCATCTTGTTCAAGGCGCTGGGCGACCGGCTCGCCGAGGCGCTCGCCGAATACACGCACGAACGCGTGCGGCGCGAACTCTGGGGCTACGCGCGCGAAGAGAAGCTTTCGAACGAGGATCTGATCGGAGAGAAGTATCGCGGTATCCGCCCGGCGCCCGGCTATCCCGCGCAACCGGATCACACCGAGAAGGGCACGCTGTTCCGCGTTCTCGACGCAGGCACGAACGCGGGGATGGAGCTCACCGAAAGCTTCGCGATGATGCCGGGCTCATCCGTCAGCGGGCTCTACTTTAGTCATCCGGGCGCGGCCTATTTCGGCGTCGGTCGCATCGACCGCGATCAGGTCGAGGACTACGCAAAACGCAAAGGCATGACGCTGGCGGAGGCCGAGCGCTGGCTGGGGCCGATCCTGGCGTACGCACCGGGGAAGGCGGCAGCTTAGGGCCCTTCTACTTCAACGTCGCCGTCGCTGCTGCTACGAGATTGCCAAGGAACCATTTCGGATTCTCATCGTGAAAGCTGTTTCGCTTGAGGTTGGGAAGCTCGGCGCAATCAGCGAGTCCAACACGATAGACCGCACGATACTCGCCGGGATCGGTGATGACATAGTCGTCCTTTCCGAAGCGAACTCCTTGGCGAACTTCTTGGTCTCGCGGAATGACGATCACGAGAAGCGCATCGCGCACTATGTTTCCCGGCGCCCGCCAGTACGGGTCTACGTCTGAGACAGGTAGCTCCCCTTTAGGTCCGTACATCTTTATCATTTCGACGTGAAAGTCACTGCTGCCAGGAATTGAACCTTGCTGCAGGCAGAGCGTCTTTCCGGTCGTGTTTCGGAACGAAAGATCGAAGTTGGCCCAGACCTCTCCGTTTGAGCGTCGCTCAAAAGTCAAAGTCGCATTCGCGCGCAGGATGTCTTGGGCTTTGCCACACCAGGATGCGGCCATCGCAAAGAGCGCCACTAAAGCTCGAAGTTGTCTGTGTCGTCCCATGTGCATGTCCCGTTGGTCGCCACGCAGGATCGTGCACGATGCAGGGCGAGTAGCCAAGGAGAGATAGATACCCGCAGCCGCCGCTTAGGGTTTGCGCTTGGCCCAGCGTTCGGCCCAGCGGTGGAGGCCAAGCAGTTCTTTGATGAGCTTCTCACCCTCTTTGGTTAGGTCGTAACCGCTGTCATCTTGCGTCACAATGGCGGCGTCGCGCAGTTCGCCGAGGCGCGTATTTAGGATCGTCGGGCTGATGCCGCCGCACGCCGTTTGCAGGTCGCGAAACGTCAGCGGTTTGCGGTGCAGTTCCCAGATCATGCGCAAGCTCCAGCGGCGGCCGAGCAGGTCGAGTAGGGCCATGATCGGGCGGCCGGTTGTCGAGCCGCGAACGGGGCGGCCGGGTTTGGGTGACTTGGTCATGTGGTTCTAAAAGCTACGACTCTATTTTCACTGAGGCTCTACTTTAAACGATACCGCCCCCGCCGCGGGGCGGTCGAAATTTCGGAAGCCGTAGGCTGAAGAAATTTCGGGTGGGGGGCAAAACCTGCGTGTGGGTGCCCCCCACCCGAACCTTCTCCGCCCTTCGGGCTACGAACGTTCGACCGCCCCGCAGTGGGGGCGGTATTCGTTGGAGAATGATGCCGATGTCCACATTGCTACAAAATATGTAGCGCGGCAAGTGCGTTGTTGCTACAAATACTGTAGCAATGGAGCCGTGCCATGACCGAAGCACGCATAAAACCGCAGGAGCCGCCGTTTTCGGAGGCCGTGCAGAAGACGTTCGAGCGGCTGATGCCGCCGGGTGTTCCGCCGCTGGTACTGTTCACGACGCTTGCGCGCAGCGAGCGGGCGTTTTCGCGCTTCATGGCGGCGGGACTGCTCGACAAGGGGCCGCTGCCGCTTCGCGAGCGCGAGATCATGATCGACCGGACGTGCGCGCGCACGGGTTCGGAGTACGAATGGGGTGTTCACATCGCGCTGTTCGCGGAGCGGGTGGTGCTTACGAAGGAAGAGGTGGCGGCGACGCTTGCACACGGCGTCAGCGACGTGTGGTCGCCGCGCGAGAGGCTAATCGTCCGGCTGGCCGACGAACTGCACGATACTTCGACAATCGGCGATGAGCTATGGACTGAGCTTAGCCAAACGTTTTCCGACGAACAGATCTTGGAGATGATCCTGCTCGCCGGCTTCTATCACACGGTCGCCTACCTCACGAACGGCTTGAAGCTGCCGCTCGAGCAATACGCGGCGCGGTTTCCTGATCGTGCCTAAGGGCTGGCCGTCATTGCGCAATGTACCGCTGCTGGGTCGTATGCGACCCGCTTTGCGGGCAGCGATGCAAGAATGTGAGTGATTGTTTGGCGTTCTATTGCTGAGCGTTGCGGTGCCGCGACTTTATCGCAGTAGGTCATGATCAGCGTTGCCGGGTGGGCGATGCCGCCCGCGGCGTTCATCTGCGCTTCGGCGGCGGCGAGCGCGGTTGCGGCTCGCGTGGCGATGAACGCGCGATCCGGATCTGCGGCGTCGAGCGCGGAGACAACGACCGTCATCTGCCGGATCATGATCAGGCGATAGACGAGGCGTTCGTTGTGCGGGTCGATCCAATGGCCGGCGAAGCGGCCGTCTGGGATCATGCCGGGGAGAACGCCGAGCTTGATCCGTGCGACTGCTTCGTCGCGGTAGCGCCGGTCCTTTGTCGCTTGGTAGAGCCGCGCCAGCAACGCCGCACTGAAGCCGTTGTAGTTGAAGTTCGTCGAGAGTGGCTGACGCATCGCCCATTCGCCGGCTTTGCGGGCCGCGTCGAGATAGGCCGTTTGCGGGTCCACCGCGTGAAACAGAAGGAGCGCTTCGCCGGCGAGGCCGTTGTCGAACGCGAGATCGCCCGCTCCGCGATCGTCGATGATCCAGCCGTTGCGCGTGGCGGCGTCGAGATCGCCGCGCGCGCGTGCTTGTTTGACGAAGCGATCGGTGAGCGTGCGGACGCGGTCTTCTGATTTTCCTTCCCATGCGGGAACTGGAAACACGCCGTTGCCCGCAGCCGTTTGCGCGGCTTGTAGATAGGCGGCAGTCTTGCGGCCGGTTTCGATGTAGCGCGCGCGTTCGTCATGGTCGTGGCGCGCCGCCATCGCTGCGCCGCGCAGGACAGCTGCCGGAACGCGCAACGGCGCGCGCGCTTCGGTGGCGGGACGCTGCGGCGCGTTGAGCCACCACATCTGCTGCTCGGCTGCGCGCCAATAGGCGCGAAGGTTGTCGAGCGTTGGCGGCCCGTTCGCTGCCGCCGGTGTGGTGTAGCGTTCGGGCGTTTCGGGCTTTGGATCGCCGAGGCATTTATGTGCTGCGTTCGCCGCCGCGTAGATGCGTGCTTCGTTGCGAGCGCTCAGCGCGTCGCGAAACGAATCGGTGACGCTGGGCGGGCAAGCGGATGCCGTGCTTGCAAATACGGCCCATATCAGCGCTGCGGCTGCTGCTTTCATCGTGTGCCTATAGCAGGCTCAAATGCGGCAGCGCGATGAAGGCGCCGACGCCGAACTCGAACGCGATCGAGGTGAGGTTGAAGCGCGTCATGGCACCGTCGATCACGGCCGAGCAGAGGCGGCAGAAGCCCGCCAGCATCCAGCCCAAAGCCAGCGTCAGGAACGCGTGCGGCTCGCCCGTCATAAGCGGATAGAGCGAGACGCCGGTGAAGACGCCGCCGTAGGTGGCGCGGACCTCCGATATCGAGTGGGCGAGACCCGGGACGGTTTGGAGGCCGATCAGGTCCAGCGCGCCATGGGGCCTGATCAGCCCGAACAGTCCAAGGCCTAGGCTGAACAGGGTGGCGATGTAGGAGAGTACGGTGAGAATCTCAGGCATTCGTGTCCCTTCGACATAGAAGAAGGGCCGGGGTGATCACCGCCGGCCCTTCTGAATTTCCCCGTCATTTCGCGGTCTATAGGAGCCCGATTACTATGGCCCCGAGAAACGCGAATACGACCCCGGTTGTGATAAGACTCAGCTGCTCAGCCATCGAGAGAGCTCTCCTTTCCTTCAGGGTGTCCACATTCTGCCACGATTTGTCGCAGGTCCCAACAGGATTCGATACGGCGCTGCAACAAATCCACAGGGACCGCACCGTAACCCCATGTATTAACAGAGAAATTCAGATCCGCTGTGGTTAAGAATGGTAGCTAACTGCAGCCGTGCAGGTGCATGGTAAATGCGCCGTTGGCGCTTCTTGGGGGCACTGTTGCACCCGCGCAGCACCGGTGTTGCGGCAGTGCCCGGGTTCAATAGTGCAGCTTCATCGGCAGGCGGTTTTCGCGGGCGATCCGGCACATTTCGTAGAAGGTCGCGAAGCCGAATTGGGCTTGGCTGTCGAAGGTGTCCGTCTCGCTCAGGCCGCGGGTGCGCCAGGCGG
>JBJXEH010000238.1:0-8423 GCA_046153995.1 Micropepsaceae bacterium | reverse complement strand
TCATTTGAGGCCTCCTTCAATGAACACCACTACCAATCCTACCCACGCGGACTCTGCGGTCCGCTTGCGTAGGCAGGGGGGAGCTTAGGTGGCCCTACTTAATAAAAGCCTGCTTTCAAAGTAATCCAGTGGGAACCGCAAGTAGAATGCAATGAAAAGCGCTCGTGTACTTAAGATTGCGTAACAACGAAGCATAGAATTGAAAGTGCGGCGAACCCGCTCGACTCAAAACGATACACTTGGGTGCTGCGATTCGCAGGAACGCGCGCTCGTAAGGGTTCAGACATCCTTAATGGCTTTGCGCCAGTCTGCCGTGCGACGATCGAACCGCATTGGAGCACCATCATGTCCGCATTTCGTGCAGCCCTTCTCGCGGCTGTCACCGCCTCTTTCGCACTCCCAGCCTTCGCCGACGGAACGCAAGCGTCCCTCCCCGGCCACATGCGCGTAGACTACGAAAAGACAACGGTCGTGAAGCTCGACCGCTCCGCCAAAACCGTCTTGGTCGGCAACCCGCTCATCGCCGACGCGCTGCTCGTGAATGATAAAACCGTCTATGTGCAGGGCCGCATGTTCGGAAATACGAACATCATCGCCGTGGATTCTCAAGGCACGGAAGTCCTGAACACGAATGTGACCGTCGGCGCCCCCAACCTGGCGCAGGTCACGATCTATCGCGGCTCGATGGGCCAACGGAACCTCGCCTGTTCGCCGCGTTGCGAACGCACGGTCACCCAGGGCGACAAAGAAATGGACTTGATGCACGCCGACTCCGACAAGAAGGTCGACGTCAGCCGCAAATCGGCAGACCTCGCCACCGATCGCCGCTAGACGCATCTTTCGCCTCCCAAATGAAAAGGCCCGGCAGGAAACTGCCGGGCCTTCTTCTTGTGCCTTAGAGCCAGCGCTTTACTGGCTGAGGCGCAGGTTCGACAAGTCTTGCGCGATCGCCTGGAACACGCTCTCAAGCTCGCTCGCACTCGGCGACTCGAAATAGAGCGACACGTCCGTGGCGCAGTTACGCATTAGGTTCCTCGCTCGCGTTGCATCTTCTTCGAGCAAGATCGAATAGACCCGGATACCGGCATTCTTGATGTTGGTGCAGACAGTCTGCGTGCGCGCATCCTGGTTCGTTTCCGACTGCGAAGCATTCGTCGTACCAAGCTGATTGCGGATCAGGTAGTTGTAAGCGGTGTAGCTCGATCTGTGCCACGTGCTGTTCGACGGCGTCGTATTTAAGCCGTCGGTCATCAACACCAACGCCTTCGTCCAATCAGGATCGCCGTACTGTGAACCCTCGGTATACGGAGCCGAGGGCGAGAGCGTCCGCCAGCCCCACCCCGCGCCTATTGCAACATGGGTGTTGCCTGAAGCGATCATACCGTTGACATAACCCTGAAGCTGCACCTTGTTGTTGGTGAGAGGCAAAATCCGCTGCAAATTGCAGTCGGCGTTCGGGTTTGTCCGGTTTTGGTTCACATACTTCGCCGAACGCCGCAACCGCGTCTCTTGGTTGCCGCTCACACCGTCGTTGATGTACGTCGTATAACCCGAGTAGGCGCTGGAGTCGGGTCCATCCGGCTCGAAATACGGCACCCAACGCGAGTCGGGCGTGCCAACAGTCGGCGATGTGTCCAGTACCTCAAGACCGTTCGGACGCGCCTCAAGACAACCGCCCCAACTCACATTTCGCATCGAAGTCCAGACTGAGAACGCATAGGCATTGTTGTCGAAGTTCAGCCTCGCCGTGCTCGATTGCCCGGTCGTGTCCATCCAACCGGCGTTCGTGAACTGCGCGGTATCGACCCTCACAGTCTGTGAGAAGGGAACCAGCGACATCTTGAGGCGCGCCGGCGAGTTCTGATCGCCAAACAAAATGTTGATGAGTTCGAGCGTCGCACTTCTAAGCGCCTGAATCTTACCGTTCGACGACATCGAACCGGTATTGTCGAGCGCGAGCGCGATCTCAAGCCCCTTCGACTCGCGCGTCACCTGAACGTACACGCCGATGTCGAGGTAGTTGATGCCGAAAATGCCCATAAACGCCGTATCGACGCGCGCCGTGCCGGCCACCGTCACCAGGTTGTTGTTGTACCCGCTGCTCGAAACGGTGAGCGACGTGACCGTACCGAGTTCGCTGTCCGGGTAGTTTGCATAGAAGAACTGTTGCGCCTTGGCGGTCATCTCGGAATTGCTCATACCGATCGTACCGCCGACTGCAAGACCAGCCGCGTCAAGCGCCTCGCCAAGCCGCATCTTGACGACCATTGCGCGCGTCAGATCGACCGCGGACCCGACGGCCGCGATGGTCGGCATCATCGCCAAACCGTAGATCATCGCAACGTTGCCGCCGCGGGAGTTCAAAAATCGTTTGAAGAAACCGCGCGGCTTCCGCGAGTTCGCGTGCGTCATGGCTCTTGGCTCCCATAAATTGCCCACACAAAGGCAGACCCTTGCCGGGCTCTCACCTTTGCGCCCAAGAGTGGCCGCCAAGACTTAAGAAAGTGTATCGGCACAATAGAAACGCTTAGACACTTTCAAGTATCCATAACAAGTCGTGAATCGACATCGCACTCGTTAGTCCAATATTCGTCAAACCCTCACCCTTTGCTTTCGCGGCATGCCCGTCGGTGGTAGACGCTGTTGTTGCCTCAAAGAGGGTCGTTGGCGCACGCGCTACGGCGGCCGCAATACGAAGGCCACAATACGAAGGAGCGACAGATGGTTTTGCTACCGCGCACGATGCTCTTTATGAGCCGGTTCAAGAAGGCGAAAGGCGGCGCCACAGTCGTTGAGTTTGCGCTCGTCGCGATGCCGTTCTTCATGCTTCTCTACGCGGTTCTGGACATTTCGCTCATCTTCTTCGCTTCGACCACGCTTGAGAACGGCATCGTAGGCGCCGCGCGGAAGATCCGCACCGGCGAGGCGCAATCGATGGGTATGACAGCCAACCAGTTCCGCGATCTTGTTTGCAACGAGATTTCGATGATGTTGGGTTGCGACGCCCGGCTGGGCCTAGACGTACGTAAGTACAACGGCTTCAACAACGCGGCCTTCCCGGCGGCGCTCGACAACAACGGCAACATGACCGGCAATTTGACATTTGACCCCGGCGCCCCTGGCGACGTCATCGTCGTCCGCGCGTTCTATACATGGCCGATGCTGACCCCGACCGTTGGCACGCAGTTCGTTAACATGGCCGGCGGTCACCGCTTGCTTGAAGCATCCATTTCCTTCCGTAACGAGCCGTTCGGCTCGCTTCTGAATAACTAAGGGTCCACCCATGCTCAGCTTCATCGGAAAGTTTCGCCGTTCGCAAAGTGGCGTGTCGGCCATCGAGTTCGCACTCATCATTCCGCTCATGCTCACGACGCTCTTCGGCGTGTCGGAGATTGCGAACTACATCTTGGCTGCGCGCAAGGTCTCCAATGTCGCCTCGTCGGCGGCCGACCTTATCGCCCAAGACACGCTGGTCACAACGCCTGAGATAAATGACATCATGGGCGCACTCAACGTCATCATGCATCCGTTCGATACCGGCAACGCCACGATCCGCGTCACGTCGGTCATCGCCGACGAAAACACAGGTAACACGACCGTTCACTGGAGCGACGCGCGCGGTGTCGCGCCCCGCACGCAGGGGGCGCCCGTTTCGATCCCGAACATTTTGGGTAACGGTCAGAGCGTCATCATGGCCGAGGTTAGCTTTCGGTATCAAACGCTGTTCGGTGAGTATCTGAACGATGGCATGACCGTGACGGACACTTTCTACCTAAAGCCGCGCCGGTCGACGAAAGTGGAACGCGTTCTTTAAACGCGCCCCACTTACGCACTCTTTACCTTGTGCGCCTAACGTGCCGCTGAAGTAACACTTCGGCGGCACGTCCGCTTGTGGCATCGAGCGAAAGCAAGAAACTTGAAACAAGTCACCGCACAATCAAAAAAACAGAAAAAACCGGCAGCGAACTTCTCGAAGACGCTGCGCCAAGAAGCGGTCGAGCTCGACGCGTTGCACAAGGGCGTGGTGCGCCACCTCGCCGCGTGGCGGACCGCACACGACACGGCTGTCGCCAATATCGCGGCCCATATGGCGCGCACCGATGCAATTCTGGAACGCATCGAGCGCAACCGCAGCGCCCCGGCCTAACCACCCTCCCCTCCCCCGCCGCTATTCCCTAGAATCCGGTACGAATCACCGGCACGAAAAAGCGCCGTTTCTGGCGCTTTCTGAGGGGAAGCCGTGCGGACCTTGTCTTCGTTCAGCCGCGCTTTGAGCGTAGGTGCCGTCATTGCGGCCGCAGCCCTGATCCTGGGCGGCGCATATTTCGTTGGCTACGTCAGCGAGCTGCAGCGTGCTTTGAACGACCCCGCCAACACAGCGGCCGCCGAGACTGCGGCCGTTGAACAAGCGCTGGGTCATGCAGGTTTTCTAAAGACTTACCGCACCTATCGTTTAACCGGTGACGCCGGCGCCCGCCAGCAGCTCACGCAACACGCAATCGACGCCGAACGCGCACTCACACAGCTGAAGAAAATTTACGCCGCCAACCCATCGGCCACCGCCGCATTGCGCGAAGCCGGAAGCGTAGGCGAAACATTTGCCCATGTTGCACAAACGGCACCCCAAACCGGATCGGCGGCCCTGCGCGGCACTGCGGCGATGAACGACCTGGCAACGCTGCCGCAACCGCCGCAGCTGGAAGCATCGTATCTTGCACTGCGAACCGCGCTCGATCGCTTGCGCTCCGCCGAGCAAGGCCAAGCACTGGGCGGCGCTGCAGCCGCGCTGAACTGGAGCCAAATCCTGATCTTCGGTGCGCTATGCGCTCTGGTGATCGGTTTGCTCGTTGTGGCGGGCCTGCTGCACCTTGGAATTATCCAACCGTTAAAGTCTCTGGAGCGCAGCCTCGCGTCCGTCGGCGAAGGCGCAGTCACGCAAAAAGTCTGGGGCACAGAGCGCACCGACGAGTTCGGCGCGCTCGCCCGCGCCGGCGAAACGCTCCGCCGCAGCCTCACAGAAACCACGGCGCTCAAAACGCTGGCAGAGAAGGGCCAGATCCACATCACGCTGGACGGCCAATCCTCCGTGCTTTTGCAACGCTTGGCCGACGACATCACCACAACCACAAACGCGCTCAAAGCCGCAGCCGCCGATTTCGCTAAGCTTCAAGACGGCAACCGCCGCCAACTCGACGCGGCACTCATCGGGTTAACGGCATCGACGGCAGGCGCCAACGAAGCGGTAGGGTCGTTGCGCCAAAGCGCAGGCATCGCGACAGAAGAACTGCGCCTCGGCAACGCAGCGTTAACTGCCGCAGCCCACGAACGCATCCGCCGCCTGGACAACATCGGCGCAAAGTTCGAGCAAAGCCACGGCCGCCTGGACGAGGCAGCCACCGCACTCACACACACTGTCGAGAAAGCTGGCGAACTCCAAAACACACTTGCCCAATCCTACGAAAAAATCTCGACCGGCGCCGACAAAACCACGGCCAAGGTTCACACGCTCGCTGCCCGTTTGAGCGAAACAATCGGCCTGGTCGACGAACGTCTGGGCCGCAAACTGGCCGCCCTCGACACGCTGGAGCAAGCCGTTACGGCGAACCTTGCCGGGCTTCGCGCCAAAGCCGAAGAAGCCTCCGCCGCGATCGGCACCACCACCGGCGAAATCGACCGGCAACTACGCACCGCAGCCAGCGACGGAAACGACTTGAAGGCCGCGATCGCGAAGCTCGACCAAATCGCCGAGCGCCTCGCCAATCCGGCCGAAGCACCATCGAACGCTGGCCCCAATCTGCATGCGCTGGCAGACGCGCTGCAGGGCCAGCTCGAAACCGTGCGCGGCGAAATCCGCGACCTCGCGATCCGCATGACCGAGGAGCGTCTGCTGGCGACCTCGGACGCAAGCCCGCTTCTGTCGCTGGGCGCGGCGCCTGATTTTGCCGCCAGCACGCAACAGCGCACGCTCGCCGACGTACCCGGCGAAGAGATCATGGCGCGCCTGAAAGACCTCGCGGCCGAGATGAACGCCGCACAGGAAAACACCGATCACACAGCCTCGCTCAAATCGGCGCTAGGCAAGTTCGCGGCCGACGTGAAGGACTTGGCTACCGGCGCCGATCGCGCCGCGCGGTTAAAGGCGATGGGCCGCGCGCTCGATCAACACGCGGAGGACATCGAAGCCCACATACCGGCCGTCGAACCCTCAAGCGCCCTGCGCACGGAACTTGCCGCCATCACCGGCGAACTGCGCGCGATCGCAGCGCGCGCACAGGCGAACGGTGCGAAGGACGGCCCGCGCCTGCGTGAATCCGCAATCGAAGTCGGCGCCCGCGCCGAGTCGCTGTTTACCTATTTGAACGAAACGCACCCCGGTCATGGGCTCGACGAGGCGGACGGCGAAATCGAACCCATGCCAAATGCAACGAACGACATCGCCGCTCTGGCGCAGCTGATCAGCCGCCTCGAAACACGAGCGGCTACAGCGGCCACTGAAGACCTCAGCACGAACGGCGCGATCCACATGGTGTTCGAATCGATCGGCCGCCTCAACAACATCGCAACCGCCTTGGCCCGCGCCGGTCATTCCGAACGCCAGCGTCACGCAACGCACTAAGTCACTTCGGCAGAATTGCGAACGGATCCTCGCCCGGTAGACCCAGATCGTTTGGTTTGGCGCGCGCGCCATTGGCTTGAAACGGCGACGCGGGTTTCACCCAACCTTTCTTCCGGCCTGCCTCCTCGAGCGACATCGTCGTAGAATCGTTACCCAGCATGATGCCGGAGTCGCCTTGCCGGTTAAGGGGATCGCGCACGCTGAGATCGACGGTCCCGAAATCTTCAGGACACGCGCGCTGCACAGCTTCACCCAACGCCGGATCGCGATTGCACAGGTGCCGCCAAACCGCCAGCGCCGGATCGCCGAAGCGTTGCCGTCTCTCCGGCGCTACGCCCACCGGCTGGCGGGGGCGAAAACGCGGCACCATGACCGGCGCATCCTCTGACGCAAAGGTCTCGACATCGGGCGGCGGCGGCGGAGGTGGCGCGGCCACGACCGCAACGATTTGCCGTTCGATAACGGGCGGCTTCAAAGGCTGAAACGAAATGGAGAACGCGAGCCCCACCAAAACCAGAACGTGCACCACCAACGCCCCAACGAGGGCGAGGCCGAACCGGGTGTTCTGGTCGCTACGCACCCCGAACCATCGGCGAAATCGCTTGGGCGGGCAAGAAAACAGGCGGGGGCGTGGAAGCTGGGTTCTTCCACGCCCGTAACCCATCAGCACTGGGGGGTGCTGGGTGGCCGCCTCTTTGCCGGAGAGCCGGATGAATGGGGACGACTCGGCCGGCGGGGGACTCAATCCCGGCCTCTGGGGAAGGCCGGGTTACTAACAAGTTGCAGCCTAAGCCCCACCCCTTAACAAAATACTAAAGCGAGCGACGCGCGCTAAGCTCTCGTAAAACGGGTGCGCTTCGTCCTGGATTCCCCTAACTGCGCACCCGGATCAGCCCCTCTTGCGCCACCGAAGCGACCAACTTCCCGTCACGCGTAAACACGCTGCCGCGGTTCAAACCCCGCCCGCCTGCTGCACTTGGACTGTCCTGCGCATAGAGCAGCCACTCGTCCACGCGGAACGGATGATGGAACCACATCGCGTGATCGAGGCTCGCCGACTGCAGCTTTCCCGAATACCAGCTAATTCCGTGCGGGATGAGACAGGTGTCGAGCAACGTCATATCGGATGCATACGCCAGCACGCATTGATGCATGGCAAGATCGCTCGGCATGTCGCCCCGCACCTTCATCCAAACGTGCTGATAAGGCGGCGCCTTCTTCGGGTTCATCAAATCGTCGTCGTCTTCGACCGGCCGAATCTCGATCGGATTCTGCCGCGTCACATGTTGGCGCACCGCCTCCGGCAGCTGATGCGCTAAACGGCGGCGGCGCTCGTCTTCGGTCTCGAGCCCCTCCGGCCCCTTCACCTTCGGCATACCGAACTGGTGCTCCAGCCCCTCCTCAGTCACCTGGAACGACGCCGACAGATTGAAGATCTGCTCGCCATGCTGCACCGCCACGACGCGCCGCGTCGCAAAGCTCTTCCCGTCCCGCGCGCGGTCGACCTCGTAGAGGATCGGCACCTTCGGATCGCCCGGCCTGATAAAATATGCGTGAAGAGAGTGACACACGCGCGCATCCACCGTGCGGTAGGCAGCAACCAGCGCCTGGCCCAAAACCTGGCCCCCGAACACGCGTTGCCAGCGATCCTTAGGGCTCACCCCCCGGAACATATTCACCTCGATCGCCTCAAGGTTGAGCAGATCGAGCACGTCTTTGATCGTTTCGCCGTTCATTTGCCTTAAATTGTCCCCATATGCGCGATGGGCCGATTTGTTAGGGGCTGATGGTGCGCTTGCGCAAGAGC
>JBJXEH010000237.1:0-20084 GCA_046153995.1 Micropepsaceae bacterium | reverse complement strand
CGCCGCCGGTGCCGGTGTGGCGGCCGTCGAGCATGAACTTGTCCGCACCCAGACGCGACTGTCGCGCTTCTTCATAGACGGTTTGCGTGATCGCGACGCAGTCTTCCCAACGCGCAGCCGGATGAATGTTCACCTCGATCACGCCCGGATCGGGCGTGACGCGGATGACGTTCATGCGCGGATCGGCCGGCGGTGGATAGCCTTCGATATGAACTGGCACGTTCATCGCGCGCGCGGCGGCCTCTGCCGCGCTCACCAGATCGAGATAGTCTTCCAACCGCTCCACCGGCGGCATAAACACGCACAAGCGTCCGTCACGCGGCTCCACTGAAATCGCCGTGCGCACCGCGCCGTCGATATCGCTCACGAACGATTGTTCGCTGCGCGTTTGCGTAGCCTCCGACGCGGTGAAGTGCGCGCGCGCTTGTTCGCGTGGGCTCGCGCCGGGGAGCGGCCCTTTAGGCTCGGTCGGATCGGCGGCGTAAATGTGCGGATAGTTGGACGGCGCCACATAGGGCAACCCGCCCAGCGGCAAGCGGTAACCGACGGGGCTATCGCCGGGCACAAGATAAAGGTGTCCGCGGCGCGAGCGCCACGGCTCCGACCGCCAACGCGACCTGCCGCTTTTCGCCTGCCAGCGCTGAACCGGCAGCACGTAGCCCGACGGTACGGTAAGGCCGCGCCCGAACACACGCGCGATGCGCTCGCGCTCCTCCGGGTCTTTAAGCTTCGAATTCTCCGGGGTTACGTTCTCCGGCAGACTCGCTTCCTTGATGATCCATTGCGCCGGATCTTCGAACGCCGGCAGCACATGCCGCGGCTCGATCTCCAACGCCTCCGCGATCGTCCGCAGCAGCCGCTCCGCCTCGTTCGGCCCGACACCGGTATCGACGAACTCCTTCGCGATCAGTTTCGCATCGTTCCAGATAGGCTGCCCGTCGCGGCGCCAATAGAGCGCGAACGTCCAACGCGGCAGTGTTTCACCCGGGTACCATTTGCCCTGCCCGTAGTGCAGGAACCCGCCCGGTGCGAACCGCGCTTGCAAACGCCGGATCAAGTCGTCGGCCAGGCCGCGCTTCGTGGGGCCCACCGCACTCGTGTTCCATTCGTCCGCTTCGAAGTCGTCGATCGACACGAACGTCGGCTCGCCGCCCATCGTAAGCCGCACATCATCCGCCACCATCGCTTCGTCCACTTTGCGCCCCAACGCATCGAGCGCCGCCCACGCTTCGTCGGAGAACGGCATCGTGATGCGCGGATGCTCCGCGATCCGGGCGATGCGCATGTCGAAGCTGAAGTCGGTGGCGGCAGCACTGGCCACACCAGCAATCGGCGCAGCATTGCGATAGTGCGGCGTCGCGGCGAGCGGTATGTGGCTCTCGCCCGCCAGCAATCCCGACGTCGGATCGACGCCGATCCAACCCGCACCCGGCAGATAAACCTCGACCCACGCGTGCAAGTCCGTGAAATCGTGGTCCGTGCCCGGCGGCCCGTCGAGCGAAACCAAATCCGGCTTGAGCTGAATGAGGTAGCCGGAGACAAAGCGCGCGGCGAAACCCAGATGGCGCAGCACCTGCACCAAAAGCCAACTCGAGTCCCGGCAGGACGCGGTCGCCCGCTCGAACGTTTCCTCGGGCGTCTGCACACCGGGCTCCATACGCACGACGTAGCCGATCTCCTTCGCGATCCGCGCGTTCAGTCCGACGACGAAATCGACCGTGCGCGTGCGCGTCCGCGGAATCGACTCCAAGAATGCGCGGAGCCGGGGACCCACCGGCTCGGTGCCCCGGTAGATCGAAAGGTCGGGCCGCAAATCTTCCGGATACTCGAACGGCCAGTGCTCGGCCTCCTCCTCGACGAAGAAATCGAACGGGTTGTAGACCGTCATATCGGCGACGAGATCGACCTCGATTTTGAGCTCGCGCACGGGTTCGGGAAACACGAACCGCGCCAGCCAATTGCCGTAAGGGTCCTGCTGGTGGTTCACGAAGTGCCCACCGGGCGTGACCTTCAGCGAATGCGAGATCACCCGCGTGCGGCTATGCGGCGCGGGCCGGAGCCGCACGATTTGCGGACCCAGAATGACCGGCTGGCCGTAGCGATAGTGGGTCAGATGGTAGAGGCTGGCTTTGATCGACATGGTGTCCGTTTGCGCTGCGCGGCAACGAGACCATAGTCGAACGCAGCCGCGCGCGCCTTCAAAAGGGGCGAGGGCCGCTCAAAGATTGTGCAGTCTTGGGGGTGGGCCGCTTACGCCGGCTTGCGCGCAAACAGCAACCGCACGCGGCCGGTTGGGTCGGTTTCCGTCCACGCATGCGCGCCGGGCATGCCGTCGGTCCAGCCCAGCATGTCCTTCTCGGTCCGGTAGAACAGGTGCCAATCGCAGATGAATTCCATCGGCCACAGGTTGCTGAGTTCGGTGTCGTTCATGTTGCCCACAATCAACAGCCCGCCTGGCGCCAACCGTTCATAAAGCCGCGCGCTCAGCGCACGCGCCCGCCGGTCGATCAGATAGTCGATCAGGCCGACCGAATAGATCATGTCCTGCGGCCCGGCCTCGTCCAGCCACGATCCTCCGCGCAGCACGTCGCTGAACGACACGTTGATCGGCTTGACGCGCGCCTGGGGCTTTGCCTTCAGCGTCAAAGGATGCGCGTGATCGAACGCGTAAGAAAGCGCGGCCTGTTCCTGATCGATCAGCGTGAAGTCGGCCGGACCCTGCGGGGCGGTCGGATCCTTCAGGTAAAGCTCGACCTCGCGCGCCGAACCGCAGCCCAAGCTCATAATCCGCACCGGCGCACCGTTCGCGCGTGCCGTGACCACGTCGCCGATCGTTTTGCGCACGACATGCATGCGCGTTCCGATACATTCCGCAACGTCGAGACCCACGCGGTGCATCAATTGCGAATAGACGTCGCGCCCCTCGCGCTGCCAGTCGTACACATAGTTCATAATCTCGAAGTCGCCGGGATAGCCCGCCGGCTTAAAGTAGCTGCGCCACCACACGGCACCGTGATTGAGCTCCGGCGTCAGCACCAGCTCCGTGTATTCCTTCGTCGCTTCAAGGCGCTTCTTGTCGTCCATCAAACCGCCGACAAGCTGGTTGCCCGCACGCCATAGGCTGCGCCACTGCGGAATGATCCGCTCCGCGCACATCTCGTAAGCCTCGTCCGTGCTCAAGCCCGTCGATTGATGCGGAAACGGTTTGGTGCTGGTCTCGACGACCGAGCGATAAGCACGCAAGAAGCGCAGCACGTCCGCGCAATGCGCGCGATATTCGGACGCAACCACGCCGCTCATATGCGGATCCAGCGTCGCCAGTTGCTGCGAAATCCGCGCTTGCGCGTTGCGCCGGAGCAGCGAATGAAAATCGACGACGTCGTCGATCAAATTGAGCGCGATCTTCGGACCGAAGACGGACCGCTCCGTGCGCACGACTTTCGCCTTGCCTTCGAAGATCGACAGCCCCGCTTGCTTCACCGCAATCGGGACGATCTCGCCGACCTCGACGGAAACTTCGACGCTCTGGTTCGCGCTGACGCTGATGCCGGTGAGACTGATGTCGCCGAGGCGCAACGCCGCCGACTTCACAAACACTTTCGGCGGCGCGCCGGAGAAAAGCTCGGCCGCGTCATAGCGCTTCGGACGGAAAAAGATCTGCCGGCCGGTCGCGCCCTTCAGCTCCTCGTACGCCCGCATATTCCCCTCACGCGCGAAATTCACTTGCTCATTCAATGAGATACAGCCTTCCCTATAGCGTTGTTCCGTGTGCGGAGAAAGAGAGCGCGCGCAATTTCGCAATCGATCGTTAAACTCTGCCTCGCCACGGTAAATAGCCGATTAACTCTGCCACCTGGCACTTTGGGCACGATGCACGCACAACCGAAGCTCACCGTCGATACCGTCGTCTTCGACGGACAAGACCGGCTGCTCTTAATCAAACGCAAGTCGCCACCATTCAAAGGGCGCTACGCTCTACCTGGCGGTTTCGTCGAAGCGGGTGAGACCGTCGAGCAAGCCGCCTGCCGCGAACTGATGGAGGAGACGGGCGTTGCGGCAAAGAAGCCGCAGTTGGTGGGGATTTATTCTCAGGCCCGCCGCGACCCGCGCGGCCACGTCGTCTCGATCGCATTCTTGATCGAGCTGAAAAGAGCGGTCCCCAAAGCAGGCGATGACGCAGCCGCCGCCGAATTCGTCGCGGACTGGCGCTCGAAGCGGCTCGCTTTCGACCACCGTCAAATCGTGGCTGATGCTGTGGCTCTACGGCGAAAGCGCAAATGATCGCCTGCCTCTGACACCGAATTCATCGCCAGGAGGCTAGCCGTTGCGCAGCTCCAGCCAATGCCATTCGCTGGCGTGGCGGATAGCGTCGATGCGCGGCACTCTGACCACATCGGGAATAGAGTGCGCGATCATAATGATGATCTGCCCGCGCCCGCGTTCGTCGTCGAATACCGGAAAGCCCGTGTACTCGACCTTAAGCGTCGAGCCGTCGGCCATCGTGGCAGGGGTGATCTGCCAAAGCCCGCAAGGCCGCGAGAGCATCAAGAAGCAACTGTCGAACGCATCGCCCTTGATCGCGGGATCGACCAATTCCAAATAGTCGAGCCCCACCGCCTCGCGCCCCACCAAGGTCGCAATGCCGGCACCGGCGCGCGTGAACCGTAGGGAGAGCTTCGCACGGTCGGGATCCACGACCGCGATCCACGGCACCAAGTCGCGAACAGACGAGTAATCCACATCGGAAAGCCGCGGCATGGTTCCCGGGATCGACGCGCGCACGGCCCGCTCGAAGCGCAGGCTCTGCGCCGTTCGCTTGGTCCGCTGGATTGTGGTCTCGTCCGACACGGTCGTGATCCGATTGCACGGTTGGTGGTCCTTCGAGTATCCGAAGTGGCGGCGCTACTCAATTTGCCGCGCCTGGCAACAATCGTCGCATGAGGAGACTGCTGGTGGCCGAAGCCAAGACAAAAGCGACAAAACAGTCCGTTGCCGCGTTTCTCAAAAGTGTGACGGATGTACAAAAACGCGAAGATGCCGCCGCCGTCATCGAAATCATGCGTGCCGCAACGAAAGCCGACCCCGTCATGTGGGGCACGAGCATCATCGGCTTCGGCTCACTTCGTTACAAATACGAAACCGGCCGTGAAGGCGATTGGCCGATCGTAGGTTTGAGCCCCCGCAAGACGAACCTCACGCTCTACATCATGCCGGGCTTCGACGATTACGCAGACCTCCTCGCGAAACTGGGTAAGCACACAACCGGCGCGTCATGCCTCTACATCAAACGTTTGTCGGACATCGACATGGCTGCTCTGAAGAAGCTCATCACGCTGTCGGTCGCGGCGATGAAGAAGAAGTACAAGCCCACCTAACGCGCAGTTCCGCCGGTGCAGCAGCGCTGCAACAAGACACGGCGACCCGTAATTCGGCGCAAGACCGGGTACTGCATTGTCTTTCAGAGCTTTAGCGCTGCCAGCTTTCGTTCAAGCTTAGATCGGCCTCGATAGACCGGCCTGCACGACGGCGCATTGACCGTAAAAAACCTCACTATAATTGGCGAATCACTCGTGCCAGCTAGGGGATTTCCATGACGCGTTATCGCGAACGTAAAATTCGGCTGAAGTCGTCGTCGCCGACGTTCGACGTCTTTCCGCTGCTGCTTCTGCCGATGCTCTATTTCAACTTCATGGCGATTTTCGTCTATGGCATGAACCCGGCCGCGGTGAACGCGTGGCTCGCGAGCTCCGCGTTCCAACTCACGATGTTCTCGGGCGCCGTTTGGTCGATGACACAAGCCGATGTCATCGTCGCGGCCGGCATGGGCCTGCTCTTCATCGAAGTGCTGAAGTCGATCGGCTCGCCGATGCTAAGCCTCGTCAACCACGGCATCGCCGTGATGACGCTGCTGATCTACGTGGTCCAGTTCATCTCGTTCCCGGCCTTCACCGTCTCGACGTTCTTCCTGCTGGCCCTGATGCAGCTGATCGACGTCATTGCCGGCTACACAATCACCATCGTAGCGAGCCGCGGCCTGACGCGCTGACCAAGTTAGGGTGGGGGCTTGAGCCAGAGAGCGAGCCCCTCCCCAAAAGCCCCGTCGCCCTCCCCCAATTTTCCGCCTATGCTCAAGGCTGCAGGCATGACCTGCACCCGCGAAAACAGGAGGAAATTCATGGCGAAGAAATCAGCCGGCGATACCGGCGTCTATCGCGTCACCGAAGTTATCGGCACCAGCCGCGTATCCTGGGAAGAGGCCGCCAAGCACGCGGTCGAACTTGCGTCCCACTCGCTGCGCGATCTGCGCATCGCTGAAGTGACGAAACTCGACATGCGCCTCGACGACAAAGGCAAAGTCGTCGCCTACCGCTCTCGCGTCTCACTGTCGTTCAAGTACTCACCTTAGAGTCCCCGGGACCGCGGGCATCCTTGTTGCCTGCGGTCCCAAGAATTAGAACCCCGGTGCGAACTTGCCGTTCTTCGGCCAGCCCTTCGGAACCAGGCGTCCGGCTTGCGCGCGCTCGCCGCGATAGTCGCTGAGTTCGCTCTTCTCCCACGTCCGTCCGTTGTAGTCCAGCAAACCGTCCCCATAAACAAACGCCGTCGCGTCGACGAGCCCGCCGTCTTTGTACTTCTGCAAAGCAACGCCCTTGCCCTTTGCCATTTCGGGCACATCGGCAAGCTTGAAGATCACCATCTTCCGGTTATCGCCGATGAACGCGACGTGGTCGCCCGACGCCGGCGTACAAACTTTTGCCTCTTCCAGCGGATCGACGTTCATCACTTGGCGGCCGCCCTTCTTCTGAGCGATCACCTCGTCTTCCGGCACGACGAACCCGCGGCCCGAGCTCGACGCGATCAACAGCTTGCGCCCTGGCTCGTGCACGAACAACGCGACGATGTCCTGGTCGTTCTCGAGGTCGCACATGAGCCTCACCGGCTCGCCGTGACCGCGCCCGCCCGGCAGGTCCTTGCACTCCAGCGTAAAGAACCGCCCATTTGTTGCGAACATCACCAGCTTGTCCGTCGTCTGCGCCTGCACCCAGAACCGGCCCTTGTCGCCGTCTTTGTACTTCACGTCGTCGTTCGGCTCGACGTGGCCCCGCATGGCACGGATCCAACCCTTGTCGGAGCAGAGGACCGTAATCGGCTCCTTCTCAACCAGAGACTCCATCGGCACATCTTCGATCGCCGGCGCATCCGCCAGCACCGAACGCCTCTTGCCGAGTAGCGTCTTTGCCCCGAACTTGGCGCGCAATTCTTGGAAACTCGCCTTCAAGCGGTCGTTCTGCTTCTCCTCCGATTTGACCAGCGCCTTCAGCTCCTTCTGCTCGGCCTGCAGCGACACGTTCTCCTGACGGATTTCGATCTCTTCGAGCTTGCGCAAACTGCGCAGTCGCATATTGAGGATCGACTCGGCCTGCAGATCGGTCAGCGTGAACGCCTTGATCAACTCCGCCTTCGGATCGTCCGACGTGCGAATGATCTTGATCACCTTGTCGATGTTCAAGAACACCGACAGGAAGCCTTCCAGAATCTCCAACCGCTCGGCGATCTTCGCCAACCGGTGGCTGGCCCGCCGGATCAGCACGTCGCGCTGATGATCGAGGAACGCGATCAGCACCTGCTTCAGGCTCATCACCCGCGGCGTCTGCGCCGCGTCCAGCACCGTCATGTTCAGCGAGAAACGCGTCTCCAGTGCCGTCGTGCGGAACAACTGCTCCATCATCACATCGGGTTCGATATTGCGGCTCTTCGGAACCAGCACCACGCGAATGTCTTCCGCGGATTCGTCGCGAATGTCGTCTAAGAACGGCAGCTTCTTATCGACGATCATGTCGGCGACGTCTTTGATGAGCTTACCCTTCGCGACCTGATAGGGAATCTCTGTCACGATCACGACCCACGTGCCGCGCGCGCCTTCCTCCTTGTGCCACTTCGCGCGCAGTCGGAACCCGCCCTTGCCGGTGCGATAGGCTTCCGCAATGGACTCCGCCGGCTCGACGACAATGCCGCCGGTCGGAAAGTCAGGCCCCTTTATGTACTGCAACAACGTATCGTCACGCGCGTTCGGCGCGCCGACCAGATGGATCAAGGCTTGCGCAATTTCATCGAGATTGTGCGGCGGAATATTCGTCGCCATGCCGACCGCGATGCCGACCGCACCGTTCGCAAGCAGATTGGGAAACCCACCCGGCAAGACGAGCGGCTCGCTCTCGCGGCCATCGTAGGTTGGGCGGTATCCGGTGCCGTCGTCGTCCAGCCCGTCCAGCAGCAGTTCGCCGATGACGGTCAATCGGCTTTCCGTGTAGCGCATCGCGGCGGGATTATCGCCGTCGACGTTGCCGAAGTTGCCCTGCCCATCGATCAACGGATAGCGCAGCGAAAACGTCTGCACCAAGCGCACCAGCGCATCGTAGATCGACTGGTCGCCATGCGGATGGAATTTACCCATCACGTCGCCCACGACGCGCGCCGACTTCGAGAAGCTCGAATCCGCATTCAACCGGAGGCGTTGCATCGAAAACAGCAGCCGCCGGTGCACGGGTTTCAGCCCGTCCCGCACGTCCGGCAGCGCGCGCTGCATAATCGTCGAGAGCGCATAGGCAAGGTACCGCTCGCCAAGCGCGTCCTTGAGGTCGACGTCGCGTATCAGGTCCTCAAGCGCCATCACGAATCCCTCACTTTTACTGGAAGGCGACTGACTACCGGCCCGGCTTCTGGCCCGCAAGCCGCTCATGAAACCGCGCCCTTGGCTGCGGCAGGGTGGCGGAGTGTTCCAGCGCCACGCGCTCCAAAAAAAACCCCGTCAGCACCAAACCGTCCACAAGATCGTTCGCCGCAGCCGCGCCACCCTCGGGCGTCAAAAACAGCGGCAGTTTCAGCAAACGGTCGCGATACGGCGCCGCCGCGCTCGCGCTAACCGCACGTCCGGTTTTCGGCGACACAAAACGAAGATCGTCTTGGCTGCCCGTCACAGCGCACTGCGTGAGATCAAGCCCGAAACCCAGATCCTCAAGCAGCATCAACTCGAAGCGGACATAGTCCTTAAGCCACGACGGCGAAGCATGTTCGATAATCGACATCAGCAACGCATCGAGCGCGTCGAACGCACGGACATGCAACTCGCGCTCGGGCAGCAGCGCGGCGCAAACTGCACACGCCGAACTCAATGCTGCCAACTTCAACGCATCGTCGAAAAACTGCGCTGCGCGCGCCGCCGCAAGCTCAACGGTATAGCCACCCAACTGCTGATCGAGCCGCCCGCGCCAATGAAGCTTCACCGCATTGCCGGGTTCCAACGCACCTTTCAGCCGCTTCGACATCGCTCCGCGCACGAGCCCCAAATGCCGCCCATGCTCGCGCGTCAAAGCCTCAAGGATAGCCCCGTTCTCCCCGAACGGCCTGAGGCCCAAAACAATGCCGTCATCGGTCCACTCCATATCGGCCAAGCAATGCGCACAGCTTGCGCGTGTCAAGGGAATAGAACCTTGCAGAACGACTTGCGGTATCGTTGTGACCGTTCGGGAAGACAGCTAGCTTTCGACTGCAGCCCCGCGCCAACCCCCATTTCGAGGATCACATGCGCTTCCACACCGCAGCCGCAGCGCTCGCGATAGCAGCAACTGCCTTCGCATCGAACATCGCCGTAGCCGAGCCCGCAGAGCCGCCGATCACAAATCCGAACGAGGTCGTGACGCAAGTCACCGAAGAAAGCCTCATCACACTATTGCGAGAGCTCGGCGCGCAAAAGATCGAAACGAGAGACGTAAGCAATGGCCGCAAGCAGATCGTCTTCTACGACGGCACCATGCCCTACAACATGATGCTCACCGGATGCGACATCCGGCCTGGGAAATGCATCGCCTACGCGCTCGTTGCGCTCCTTGAGACGGGAACGACGAACTACACGCTCGATGCAGTCAACACGGCAAACAAGAGCAACGCTTTCGTCACCATGGTACGGGTCGAGGCCAACAAGATCGGCGGCGGCCGCATTCAACTCGTCGACGGCGGCGTGACGAAGAAGAATATCGCGATCAACATCGCTTCGTTCATTCTGAACTTCGCGGAGGCGATGAAGGGCATCCAAAGTCAGCTCATAGCCAGTTACCGTCCGGGCAACGGCTTCCAGAAGGCAGCGTTCGGGCAGCCTCAGCTGCGTGGCGTGCAGGCAACGCCGGAGCAGATGCTGACCGTCGTCAACGGGCTTGCGACAGGCCCCCTGACCACGCTCCGCCGCTAAGACTTCGGGCGCTCAAGCCCCATTTCACGATAGTGCGCGGGATCGTCGGCCCAGTTCTCGCGCACCTTCACATGCAGAAAAAGATGCACCTTGTGGCCGAACAAACTCTCCATTTCGGCGCGCGCCGTTGAGCCGAGTTCCTTGATCAAAGCGCCGCCCTTGCCGAGCACGATCGCCTTCTGCCCGTCGCGCTCGACGAAGATCGTCTGCTCCAGACGTGCGCTGCCGTCCTTCATCTCCAGCCACTGTTCCGTCACGACCGTCGTCGCATAGGGCAGCTCTTGGTGCAGCCGGTCGTAGATGCGCTCGCGCGTAATCTCGGCTGCAAGCAAACGAAGCGGAATGTCCGACGCTTGATCTTCAGGATATGCCCACGGCCCCGGCGGCACTTGAGCCGCCAGATAGCGAACAAGGTCCGCCGTCCGGTCGCCCTTCTCGGCCGAGATCATGAACACCTCGTCGAACTTCGTCTCGGCGCGAAAGCGATCGACCAGCGGCAACAACAGATCTCGCTTGATCGCATCGACCTTGTTCACGATCAAAATTGCCGAACGCCGCGCGTCCTTCAAACCCTGCACGATCCGCGCCGTATCCCGCCCGGCATGGCCGTTCGGATCGCGCACAAGCTCCGGCGCATCGATGATCAGGCAAATCAAATCGGCATCGGTGGCGCCAGCCCATGCAGCCGCGACCATCGCCTGATCGAGCTTGCGCTTCGGTTCGAAAATACCGGGCGTATCCACGAACACGATCTGCGAAGCACCTTCGATCACGATCCCGCGCACGCGCATACGCGTCGTCTGCACCTTGCGGCTCACGATCGAAACCTTCGACCCCACAAGCCGGTTGACGAGTGTGGACTTGCCGGCGTTCGGCGCACCGATGATCGCAACAAAGCCGCAGCGCGTTTCCAGCTCGTTCACCCCGTTATCCTTTTCATCAGCACACGCGCCGCAGCCTGCTCGGCAGAACGAAGGCTCAACCCCTCGCCCATCGCGGGATCATGCCCCTTGACCCACACCTCGACCGTAAAGCGCGGCGCATGATCCGGACCCTCGCGCCGCGACACGCGGTAGCTCGGCGTGCCCAGCTTGCGCCCCTGCGCCCACTCCTGCAACGCATTCTTCGGGTCGCGCAGATCGCCGGTAACCTCGCTCATCAGCGGTTGCCAATACTTCTTCACGAACTTGACCGCCGCCTCGATCCCGCCGTCGAGATAGAGCGCGCCGATCACCGCCTCACACCCGTCGCCTAAAATCGCAGCTTTCTTGCGCCCGCCGGAACGCTCTTCAGACTGCGCCAAGATCAATGCGCTATCGATACCTGCAAGCTCCGCGACGCGCGCACACGTTTCCATGCGCACCAGAGCGTTCAGCTTCAACGCCAGCAACCCTTCCTTCTCGTGCGGAAACTGCTCGATCAAAAGCTCCGCGATGATGAGCCCCAGCACGCGGTCGCCCAAAAACTCCAGCCGCTCGTTATCTGCGCCGCCCGCACTGGAATGCGTAAGCGCGCGCGTCAGCAACGCCGCATCTTTGAAGCGATGTCCGAAGCGAAGCGCGCGCGACGGCTTGCCGTCGGCCTTGCGCGCTTTAGCCGATCGTGTGGAAGAAGCGCCCGTAGCGGAACGCGCCCGGCCACTTCCAGATTTCCCAGATTTGTGCACTGCCATCGGTCGAGAAAAAGATGATGTCGGCCCGGCCGACGAGGTTTTGTGCGGGAACAAATCCGACGCCGCTGTCCGGGATACGGCTGTCGTTCGAGTTGTCGCGGTTGTCGCCCATCATAAAGTAGTGGTCTTTGGGAACAACGAATTCCTGCGTGTTGTCCGCACCCGGCTTATCGGGCTCGGTGTCCAAAATGAAATGCTGAACGCCGTTCGGCAACGTCTCGCGATAGCGCGCCATACGGCGCTCGCCATAGGGCGTCATTTCGACGAAGTCTTCGACGCGCTCCACCTTGCACGGCGCACCGTTGATGTGCAGCACGCCGTCGATCATCTGGATGCGATCGCCGGGCAAGCCCACCACGCGCTTGATGTAGTCCTCCCACGGCCGCGCCGGCAGGCGGAACACGACGACGTCGCCGCGCTCGGGCTCGGCCGACCACACGCGCCCCTTCATCGCATCGACATCGACGGGCAGCGAATAGTTCGAATAGCCGTACGCAAACTTCGACACGAACAGATAGTCGCCGACCAGCAACGTTTCTTCCATCGAGCTTGAGGGAATGTTGAACGGCTGAAACAGAAACGTCTTGATGCCAAGCGCGATCAGCAGCGCATAGACGACCGTCTTCAGCGCCTCCAAACCCCAAGATGACCGCCAGGTTTGGCCGTCCATGAGACTAGTCGATCAGGCCGAACAGGCGGCTATAGCGGATCGCGAACGGCCACTTCCAAACTTCCCAAAGTTGCGCCGAACCGTCATGCGAAAAGAACACGACCTCCGCACGGCCGACCAAGTTCTGTTCCGGCACGTAACCCACACCCGAACCCGGCACGCGGCTGTCATTCGAGTTGTCGCGATTGTCGCCCATCATGAAGTAGTGGCCCTTGGGCACAGTGAACTCTTCCGTGTCGTCGGACCGGGATTCGGGCGTGCTGTCCAACACGACATGCTTCACGCCGCCGGGCAGCGTTTCGTAGTAACGCGCCACGCGCCGCTCGCTGCCGTACTCGTCGATATCGACCCGATCCTCGATCTTCTCGAGCTTCACGGCCGCACCGTTGATGTGCAATACGCCGCCGATCATCTGCACGCGGTCGCCCGCAACGCCGACGACGCGCTTGATGTAATCTTGGCTTGGGTCTTGCGGCAGGCGGAACACAACGACGTCGCCGCGCTCGGCCGGCTTGTCCATCACGCGGCCTGCAAACGCGACCGGCGTGAAGAACGGAAACGAGTACTGCGAATAGCCGTAAGTGAATTTCGAGACGAAGAGATAGTCGCCGACCTCAAGCGTTCCTTCCATCGAGGACGAGGGAATGCGGAACGGCTGGAACAGCAGCGTCGGCATGAACAGAAAGAAGAATGCGGCGATACCCAGCGTCTTGTAGGTCTCGACCGCTGCGTTCGTGCGCCACCACGGATTTTCAGTCTCGGACGTCATACGCGTTCCCAATGCAAACTCGATGTCCACAAGAAATGAGGTTTCGGCACAAAACTGTCAATTCGCCAGGTGTTACAGGCCGTTAACAACAGGACGGATAACCGCCGAAAACGGCCTTACTGAGGCAAATCGGCCGGTACAGCCGAAATGATCACGATCGCTTGGGCAAGCGGGAAGTCGTCCGTAATGGAGAGGTCGATCTGCGCACGCATGCCCTTAGGCGTAATCTCTGCAAGCCGCGCCGCCGCCCCGCCGGTCAGCGCCATCGTTGGCTTGCCTGACCGCATATTCACGACGCCAAGGTCGCGCCAATACACGCTTTTTCGAAATCCGGTGCCCAGCGCCTTGGAACAGGCTTCCTTCGCCGCAAAGCGTTTCGCATAAGAGGCCGCGCGGTTCTTGCGCCCCTCTGATTTGCGCTGCTCGACGTCCGTAAACAACCGCTGCACGAATCTGTCGCCGAATTTCTCCAGCGTGGCCTCGATGCGCCGGATGTCGATCAAGTCGCTGCCGATGCCGATGATCATGCCGCCCTCACGCAAACTGAGCGCCGGCACCGCCGCGCGCCTCATCCATCAGATGCCGCATCCGCCGGATCGACGCGTCGAACCCGGTGAAGATCGCCTCGCCCACCAGGTAGTGACCGATATTGAGTTCGACCACTTCAGGGATCGCTGCAACCGGCCCAACCGTCTCGAAACTCAAACCATGACCGGCGTGCACCTCAAGGCCAAGCCGCGCTGCTTCCGTCGCACCCGCCTTCAACCGCGCCAGAATCTTGTCGCGCTCGGCGACGTCGCCATGCACATGCGCCTCGCAATAGGCGCCGGTATGCAGCTCCACCACATGCGCGCCAATCTTACTTGCGACCGTGATCTGCTGAGGGCTCGCTTCGATAAACAACGACACACGGATCTTCGCAGCCGCCAACTCGCGCACGAACGGCGCGACATGATTATGCTGCCCCGCGACGTCGAGCCCGCCTTCCGTCGTGCGCTCCTCGCGCCGCTCCGGCACCAGACACACCGCATGCGGCTTGTGACGAAGCGCAATCGTGAGCATCTCCTCCGTCGCCGCCATCTCAAGATTCAGCGGCCGGTCGATCTCGCGCACCAACCGCTCGATATCCTCATCGCTGATATGCCGCCGATCCTCGCGCAGATGGGCGGTGATGCCATCCGCGCCGGCAGCAACAGCCATCTGCGCCGCCCGCAACGGATCGGGATGCTTGCCACCACGAGCGTTACGAATGGTGGCGACATGGTCGATGTTAACACCGAGGCGCAGATGCCGGCTCATTTCAGCCCCCTGCTCCCGGGCTTCACCGCGGGCGTCCCCGCTAGGTGCTTGGGCAACTTGTCTGCCTCCCACGACGCCACCTTGATCCGCGCGAGGGGCACGAACGGCACGTCGAATTTCGCGGCCCCGCCGGAGCGGTCGATCAGCGCCGCCAGCGCCAGCACCTTCGCGCCCGTCTTCTTCACCGCCTCGAAGCACTCGCGCGACGACAAGCCCGTGGACACCACGTCCTCGACGATCACGACGTTCATCGTCTCATCGAGGTGAAAATTCCGACGCAACTGAAACACGCCGTCCTGCCGCTCGACGAACATCGCGGGCAGCCCCAGATGCCGCGCCGTCTCGTACCCCGGAATGATCCCGCCGACCGCAGGCGACACGATCGCGTCCACCCGCTTCTTCACCTTCGTCTTGATCAAGCCGGCGAGCGCCTTGCACAGCTTCGCCGTTCGCTTCGGGTACTGAAACACCAGCGCCTTCTGCAGAAACGTGTCCGCGTGCCGGCCGGAAGAGAGGATGAAGTGTCCTTTGAGCAGCGCGCCAGACTTCCGGAATTCGCCGAGCACTTGTTCAGGCGTCATGAGCAGCAAGTTCCTTTTCCCCGTGAGTCCGGTCGACGCCGTTGATCGACGGCGACGCACGCAAGCCCGTAATGATGTCGGCAAGGTGCTTCGCGTCGCGCACCTCGATATCGACGTGCATACCGAAGACGAGCGGTGCTCGCTCGACGATCTTCAAGTTCGTTATGTTCCCGCCGTGCTGCGCGATCGAGTTGCACATATTGGCAAGCGCGCCGGCCTCGTTGTTGACCGCGACTTTGAGCCGCCCGACCTGGACCTCGTTTGCGGCGTCCGGCGACCACTTGAGATCGAGCCAGCGGTCGAGCTGATCCTGCTGATCGACCAGGCGGTCGCAATCGATCGTGTGCACGACGACGCCCTGCCCCTGTGCGATCACGCCGACAATCCGGTCGCCGAGCAACGGTTGGCAACAAGGCGCCAAATGGTACCCGAGGCCCGGCGACAGACCTTCGATCGGAATGGCATTCGGCTTTGGCTTGCGCGTGATCCAGTTCGTCCAAGTCGCCAGCGTCGACTCTTCCTTGAGGCCGGGAAACACTGCCTTCACGACGTCGGCCGCACTGACCAACCCCTCGGCAAGATGCGAATAAACATCATCCGCCTTAGCAAGCTTCAGCTTCTTCAACGCCGCACCCAGCGACTTCTCGGAAAACTCCTGCCCCGCATCGCGGAACGCCTTCTCGAGGATCGCCCGGCCCATGCGCTGGTGCTCGAGCTTCTCGGCGTTCTTCAGATACCGACGGATCGCCGAGCGCGCCTTGCCGGTCACGACCATACTTTCCCAAATGGCCGACGGGCCCTGCTTCGGCGAGCGAATGATCTCGACGCTGTTGCCGTTCTTGAGCTTCGTCGACAGCGGCACGTGCCGCCCGTCGATCTTGGCGCCCACGCACGTGTCGCCGACGTCGGTGTGGACCGCATAGGCAAAGTCGATCGGTGTTGCACCGCGTGGCAGCGCGATCAGCTGCCCCTTCGGCGTGAAGCAAAACACCTGATCCTGAAACAGCTCGAGCCGCGTGTTCTCGAAGAACTCTTCGGGCGTATCGCCCACTTTAATGGACTCGATCAGAGAACGCAGCGACTCGTAGGCGTCGATGTTTGCAAGCGGCCGGCCGCCGTTCAGCTTGTCCTTGTAAGTCCAATGCGCCGCGATCCCGCGCTCTGAGATTTCATGCATCTCCTCGGTACGGATTTGCAGTTCGATACGTTGGTTCTCCGGCCCGAAAATCTCCGTGTGCAGCGAGCGGTAGTTGTTTGTTTTCGGCAGCGATATGTAATCCTTGAACCGCCCAGGCACGTGCCGCCATGTGCTATGGATCACGCCAAGCGCCCGATAGCAGTCCTCGATCGTACCGACCGTCACGCGCAGTGCAAAAATATCGGCCAGCTGGTCGAAGGTCTGCCCCTTCTCTTCCATCTTGCGCCAGATCGAATACGGCTTCTTCTCGCGCCCACTGACCTCTGCCTCGATCCCGTACTCGGAAAGCTTACGCTTCAACGTCTGCGCCAAACGCTCCGTCACCGCGCCGGTCTTCTTGCGGAACTCCGCAAGCCGCTTCATCACCGAGGTGCGCATCTCGGGATTGATTTCCTCGAACGCCAAGTCTTCAAGCTCGTCGCGAAAATTCTGCATCCCCATGCGGCCTGCCAGCGGCGCATAGATCTCCATCGTCTCGGTCGCGATCCGCTTGCGCTTGTCTTCCTTCTTGATCGACTTCAGCGTGCGCATGTTATGCAACCGGTCGGCAAGCTTGACGAGCAGCACGCGCACGTCGTGGCTCATCGCCAGCATGAACTTGCGGAAGTTCTCCGCCTGCTTCGTCTCTTCGGACTGCAGTTCCAGCTTCGAAAGCTTCGTGACGCCGTTGACGAGGTCGGCAATCACTTTCCCGAACTGTCTTTGGATCTCCTCGTAGGACGCTTCGGTGTCCTCGATCGTGTCGTGCAGCAGAGCCGTCACGATCGTCGCTTCGTCGAGGTTGAGATCGGTCAGAATCCCAGCGACTTCCAACGGATGTGAGAAATAGGGGTCGCCGGAATCGCGCTTCTGGTTGCCGTGCGCTTTGACGCCGAACACGTACGCGCGGTTCAGCAAGTCCTCGTCCGCATCCGGATCGTAGGCCTTGACGCGTTCGACGAGCTCGAACTGCCGCATCATGGGACAAAACTCCTCATGACGCGGCGCTTATCTTGGAGAGCAGAAAGCCGCCCTTTGGGCGGCACGAAGAGTGCCTGATCGGCTGGGTTAAGCGTCCCCTTCGTCAACCTCTTCCACCACCTCTGGCCGCTTGACGTCGGAGTCGGCGCGCATTGCACGGGCGTACTCGGCCTCGGAAACGTTCGAGAATTCCGGCACGTCGGCGGCTTCCGCCATCGCGGCCTTCTCGGCCTCCGGCTCGTCGGTTTCGATATGGCGTTGCAGGCTGAGCAGAAATTCTTCGCGCAGGCCCTCGGGTTTCACCTTCGACGCAGCGATCTCACGCAGCGACACGACCGGGTTCTTGTCGTTGTCGCGATCGACGAGCAACGACGATCCCGACGTGATCGCACGCGCGCGGTGCGCGGCGAGCAGAACGAGCTCAAACCGGTTCGGGATTTTGTCGACGCAATCTTCAACGGTAACGCGAGCCATCGGGCGCGAGAATCCTTCGCATGAGGGTGAGCGACGAAAGTAGTCTGCTGCGGCCGCGAAAACAAGGCCAAAACCGCAGTTTTCAGGCCTCTGCCAGCCGCTCGAGCCCCGCCTCCCCAACATTTCTAAGGAGCGCAAGCACGCCCTCCCCCGTGTCAGGATGTCGCCACGCGGGCGCGATGTCGGCGAGCGGCCTCAGCACAAACGCCCGCTCATGCAGCCGCGGATGCGGAAGCATCAACTGCTCCGCGTCGCTAATGAGCCCACCGTAGTCGATCAAATCGAGGTCCAAGGTGCGGGGCTCGTTGCGCGATTTGCGCACCCGTCCGAACGCCTTCTCGACGGCGAGCAACGCCTTCAGAAGCTGCCCCGGCAAGAGCCGCGTTTTAACCTCGGCGACCGCATTCACGAAAGGCGGATCGGCCGGATTGGGCCAAGCCTCAGACCGGTAAAACGGCGACACGGCGAGGATTTCAATCCCATGCCGCGGCATCGCCGCAAGGGCCTGCCGAAGGGTCACCGCAGGTGGCCCCGCGGAAGACCGCACATTCGCGCCCAAAGCCACGTAAATCATGCGATTGCTTTCACCATAGTGTGCGGATTCAAGCGATTTTCTTAGGGTTCCGAAAGTGCAATAGTGCCGCCAGGGGACCTTGGGGGACTAAAATCTTGATCAACGCACGCGTTCTAGCCGCCTGCCTGGCGGCCGCTTTGCTCGTCACCGGTTGCGCCACAACGGATGCCGAAGGGCCAAAAGTCGAGCGTCCGAAGCTAGACCCAAAGGCGGACGCCAATCCATTCCCCTCGACCTACAAGCCGTTCGCCAGCACGCCAACCGCTTTTGTCGGCGCGACGGTATTCACCGGCAACGGCGACAAGATCGAGAACGGCACGCTGCTGATCAAAGACGGCAAGGTCGAAGCTGTCGGCGCAAACGTTGCGGTGCCCGCCGGCTACACGAAGATCGACGCCAAGGGAAAGTACGTAACGCCCGGCATCATCGACGCGCACTCGCATCTGGGCGTGTACGCGCAGCCCGGCGGTCAGGCGCTCTCTGACGGCAACGAAGCCGTCAGCCCGAACACCGCTGAAGTCTGGGCCGAACACTCCGTCTGGCCGCAAGACGAAGCATTCAATGCAGTCCGCCGCGGCGGCGTCACGTCGCTGTTGATCCTGCCCGGCTCCGCAAACCTATTCGGTGGCCGCTCCGTCACGCTGAAGAATGTGCCCGCCCGCACGATGCAGGCGATGAAGTTTCCGGACGCTCCATACGGCCTCAAAATGGCGTGCGGCGAGAACCCGAAGCGCGTCTACGGTACGAAGAACCAGCCACCGGCAACGCGCATGGGCAACGTCGCGGGCTACCGCAAGGCGTGGCTTGAAGCGTCGAAGTACGCGAAGAAATGGGATGGCTTTTACGCCTCCGAGGGCAAAGGCGAAGCACCCGATCGCGACTTGAAACTCGACACGCTGACGGGCGTGCTGAACGGCGAGATCCTGGTCCAGAACCACTGTTACCGCGCCGACGAAATGGCGATCATGATCGATATCGCCAAGGAGTTCGGCTACAAAATCTCGGCGTTCCATCACGGTTCCGAAGCCTACAAAGTCGCCGACCTGCTTGCGAAAGAGGGTATCTGCGTCGCCACCTGGGCCGGCTGGTGGGGCTTCAAGATGGAATCGATCGACGGCATCGAAGCGAACGCGGCGCTCGTGCACGCGGCTGGCGGCTGCGCCGTCATCCACTCCGACGACGCCATCCTCTCCCAGCGCCTAAACCAAGAAGCCGCCGCAGCCCTTGCCGCCGGACGGCGCATCGGCATCAACATCACCGACGCCGAAGCGATCAAATGGATCACGGCGAACCCGGCAAAGATGATGGGCATCGCCGATAAAACCGGCTCGCTCGAAGCGGGCAAGGCAGCCGACGTTGTGCTCTGGAGCGCGAACCCGCTCTCGGTCTACGCCAAGACCGAAAAGGTCTTCATCGACGGCGCCGTCGTCTACGACCGCAACGATCCAAAACTCCAGCCGAAATCCGACTTCATGCTCGGCCAACCGAAGGGAGGCGAATAATGACCCGCTTCGCCATCCTGCTCAGCTTCGTTGCGCTGATCTTCGCACACGCAGCTGTCGCCGACACAGTCGCAATCACAAACGCCCGCATCCACACGATGGGCCGCGCCGGTGACGTGCAAGGCACCGTGCTGATCCA
>JBJXEH010000236.1:0-4010 GCA_046153995.1 Micropepsaceae bacterium | reverse complement strand
CCGCCAAAGCTCGGCCCCAACCGCAAAGAAATGCTGGCCGCCCTCGGCCTCAAAACAGCGTGAGAGAACCCATGACGATCAACTGGAACGCGCCGCGCTACGTCGAAACGAACGGCATCCGCATGGCGGTGTACGAGCAGGGCCAGGGCGTGCCCGTCGTGATGTGCCACGGCTTCCCCGAACTCGCATACTCATGGCGTCACCAGATCCCCGCGATCGCCAACGCAGGCTTCCACGCCATCGCGCCGGACCAGCGCGGCTACGGCCTGACCGACCGCCCAACCCCCATCGAAGCCTACGACATCCACCACCTCACCGGCGACATGGTGGGCATGCTCGATGCTATGAAGATCGACAAAGCCGTGTTCGTCGGCCACGACTGGGGCGGCTTCGTCGTTTGGCAGATGCCGCTGTTGCACCCAAGCCGCGTCGCCGGCGTCATCGGCGTCAACACGCCGTTCCTACCTCGCGCGCCGATGGACCCGATCGCGCTCATGCGCGCGGTCTACGGCGAGGATATGTACATCGTCTTCTTCCAAAAACCAGGCGTCGCCGACGCGATCCTCGGCCGCGACGTTGCGAAGACGCTGCGCCTTTTCTACCGCAAGTCCGGCATGACGATCGCAGAGTTCGAAAAGCGCCCGCCGGAGGAGAAGAACCTCGCCCTCGTCCGCGCGCTCGAACTCGACGAAAGCCTGTGGCCCGGCAAAGTACTGCTCAGCCCCGAAGAACTCGACGTCTACACAAAAGCGTTCACCCGCACCAGCTTCACCGGCGGCATCAACTGGTACCGCAACTTCACCCGCAATTGGCAGACGACCGAAGGCACCGCGCAGAAGGTCGACGTGCCCTGCCTCATGGTCATGGCCGAAAACGACATCGTGCTCCGCCCCTCGATGGCCGATGGGATGGAGACGTTCGTTCCCGACCTCGAGAAGCACCTGATCAAAAATTGCGGCCACTGGACCCAAGCCGAACAGCCGGATGAACTGAACCAGGTGATGATTTCTTGGCTGAAACGCCGCTTCGGTTAAGCTTGAAACCCACGCCGCTTTGCCGCCGATTCACCCGCGCGCTATCATGCGCCGAGTCACCACGAGCCACGCCAATGATCCCGACGATCTCCGCCGACGACATCTACCTCGCACTCAACATCGGCGTGATGCCGTTCTGGGCGTTGCTCATCTTCCTGCCGTTCCTGAAGATCACCGACACGTTGGTACATTCGGTCTTCGCCCCGATCGTGCTCGGCGTGACCTACACCTGGCTGCTCGCGAACGTGATGACCGGCGTGATCCCGATGCCGGACGGCTCCGGCTTCGCCTCGCTCGACGCGCTGATGAAGACGTTCTCGGTCAAAGAAGCCGTCGTCGCCGGCTGGGCGCACTACATCGTCTTCGATCTCTTCGTCGGCGCTTGGATCGCGCGCGATGCGCAGCGCGCAGGCATCAGCCCGTTCCTCACCGCCCCAACGCTATTGCTGACGTTCGTCGTCGGTCCGGTCGGCCTCCTAAGCTACATATTGCTACGCGGCATCACCGGCCGCGGCGGTTGGAGCTTGTTCGAAGGCTAAGCGACACCTGTCAACCGCTCGCTCTGCCGCCAAAGCTCGCGCGCGACATCGACGTCGTACGACACCGCCGACGAACGGACCGCCGCGCACTTGTCGAAGTACTGGCCGCTGACACCCTGAACCGCCGGAGAACTCGCCAGAAAAACGCTCGTCTTCGCGCCATTCTCCTCCGAGATCGCGGCAACCGACTTCGCGAGCCCGATCGCGAATTTAAGCCACCCGCCATTGTTGTCGCCGAACCGCGACGCCACAAACCCGGGATGCAAGCAGTTCGCGGTCACCGCCGTCCCCTGAAGCCGCCGCGCCAACTCATACGTGAAATGGATGTTGGCAAGCTTGGACTGCCCATAAGCCCGCCAGCCTGAGTACTGTTTCTCATTCTGCAAGTCGGAAACGTCGAGCTTCGCCCCCTGATGCGCGGCGGACGCCACCGAAACAATGCGCGATGGCCCGGACGCCTTCAAGAGATCAAGCAGTTCGTGCGTCAGCAGAAAGTACCCAAGATGATTGAGCGCAAACGTCCGCTCGATCCCGTCCGCGGTCTGCTGCCGGCTCTGAAACATCGCCCCGGCATTGTTGAGCAGCACATCGAGCCGCTTCACTCGCGCTTTGATCTCACTCGCCGCCGCACGCACGCCGGCTTGGCTCTCGAGATCGCCCGCCACAAACCCGACCCGCTCGTGCCCTGCAGCGTTCCGAAGCTCGGCCACGGCAGCCTCGCCCTTCGCCGCATTGCGCCCGACGATCGTCACGGAAGCCCCCATTTTGGCGAGCTCCCGCGCGGTCACCTTCCCGATCCCGTCGGTCGCACCCGTGACGACGATCTCTTTGCCCGACAATGAAGTCATGATCCGTTCACCTGAGTTGACGCGAAGTAACACTCTCTTCGCATTCGAATTCGCACGCCGTCAACCAAACCGAAACGCCCGCTGTCCTATTCTTGGACGAAACAAGGGTGCTTCCATGAAAGTTCTAGTCGTCGACGACTACGCCACGATGCGCCGCATCATCAAGAACCAGCTGACGCAGCTGGGCTACACCGACATCGACGAAGCCGCGACCGGCGAAGACGCGCTCGCGAAACTGCGCGAGGCGCACTATGGCCTCGTCATCTCCGACTGGAACATGGAAGGGATGACGGGCTACGACCTGCTGCGCAAAGTGCGCAACGACGACGCCCTAAAGACCACCCCTTTCATCATGGTGACGGCCGAAGCAAAGGCCGACCACGCGATTGCGGCGAAAGAAGCCGGCGTCGACAGCTATCTGTTGAAGCCGTTCAACGCGACCGTCCTCGAAACCAAAATCGGCGCGGCAATGGCGGGCAAGGCGCACTAAGACGCCGCTCACAGAACCCTAACGCTGCCGTGATCGAGGGGCGCGCTTGTCAGAGCGCGCCCTTCGCGCAATAAGCGGCCCCATGGCCGTCGAACTTCCACCCTGGACCCGCCGCATCGCGCTGATCGGCACGCTGCTCGCGCTCGCTGGCTGCGCAATTCCCGGTCCCGCGACCGGCGAAGAAGAGATGCGCACGAAGCTGCCGCACAAAACGCTGCAGCTCGCGTCCTACAAACTCAGCTACATCGAAGCAGGCGACCCATCGGGCAAGCTCGTCGTCTTCGCCCACGGCACGCCCGGCGACGCGGAAGCCTGGGCCGACTACCTGATGACGGTACCGGCCGGCTACCACTACATCGCCATCGACCGCCCAGGCTTCGGCCAAAGCGGCCCGGACGGCGCCGTCACATCGCTTTCGGAGCAAGCCGCAGCCGTCGCCGCCATCATTCGCGCAAACGGAGCGAGGGCCGCCGTCCTTGTCGGCCATTCGCTCGGTGGCCCGATCATCGCGCAAGTGGCTGCAGACGATCCAGACTTGGTCGCAGCGCTCGTGATCGTCGCGGGCTCGCTCGACCCCGCACAGGAAAGTGTGCCGTTCATTCAGTACGTCGGCGACACCTGGCCGATCCGCGCTCTGCTACCCCGCATGATCCGAAACGCCAACCGCGAAATCATCTCACTCGAACCACAACTCGCAGCGCTCGCACCGCGTCTCGCCACAATCAAAGTCCCGATCACCATCGTACACGGCACGAAAGACGACCTCGTCCCCTATGCGAACGTCGCGTTCATGAAAAAACACCTAACCGGCACAAAGGCGATGGAAGTGACCGTCCTCGACGGTCAAAACCACTTCCTGCCGTGGAACTCGAAGGACAAGGTCGAAGCTGCCATTGCGAAGGCTTTCGCCATGATGGAAGCGCCGTGATCGATGACACCGGCACGCTGTTGCTCGCGCTCGGCTCGAACCCTTGGGCCATCGCCGCCGCCATCGTGCTCGCAACCTTCATCCTCGAAGACGTGGCGACCGTCGCCGCGGCGCTGCTCGCTGCCGACAACACGATCACGCCCTCGCTAGCGCTCGCTGCGCTCATAACCG
>JBJXEH010000235.1:0-3717 GCA_046153995.1 Micropepsaceae bacterium | reverse complement strand
AGTTATCCAAGAAACTGCGCAGCTTCCTTGAGCGGCTTGGGTGCTTCAGCTTGCGCAGCGCCTTCGCCTCGATTTGGCGGATGCGTTCGCGGGTGACCGAGAACTGCTGGCCCACTTCTTCGAGCGTATGGTCGGTGTTCATGCCGATGCCAAAGCGCATGCGCAGCACGCGCTCTTCGCGCGGCGTGAGCGAGGCCAGAACGCGCGTCGTCGTCTCGCGCAGGTTCGACTGGATCGCAGCGTCGATCGGCAGCACCGCGTTCGTGTCCGGAATGAAGTCGCCCAGATGCGAATCTTCCTCGTCGCCAATGGGTGTTTCGAGGGAGATCGGCTCCTTCGCGATCTTCAACACCTTGCGCACTTTTTCGAGCGGCATGGCGAGCTTCTCGGCAAGCTCTTCCGGCGTCGGTTCGCGGCCGATTTCGTGCAGCATCTGGCGCGACGTGCGCACCAGCTTGTTGATCGTCTCGATCATGTGCACGGGGATGCGGATCGTTCGCGCCTGATCGGCGATCGAACGCGTGATCGCCTGCCTGATCCACCACGTGGCGTAGGTCGAGACCTTATAGCCGCGCCGGTACTCGAACTTGTCGACGGCCTTCATCAGACCGATGTTGCCTTCCTGAATGAGGTCCAGGAACTGCAGCCCGCGGTTCGTGTATTTCTTCGCGATCGAGATCACGAGGCGCAGGTTCGCCTCGACCATTTCCTTCTTCGCTTGGCGTGCTTCGCGCTCGCCCTTTTGCACCGTGCGGACGATGCGCTTGAACTCGGTGATCGGCTGGCGCATCTCCTGCGCCTGCGTCTGGATTTCCATGCGCAGATCGCGCGCGCGATCGCGCTCGTCGGCGGCGAATTCCTTCCAGCCGCGGCGCGTCAGACGGCCGACGCGGCGGATCCAGTTCGGATCAAGCTCTTCGCCCTCGTATTCCTTCAAGAAGTCTTCGCGCCCGACGCCGTGCGATTCCGCGAGGCGCAGCAGGCGCGACTCGATCATGATCATGCGCTTGTTGATCGAGTACATCTGCTCGACCAGCGCCTCGATGCGGTTGTTGTTCAACCGCAGGCTCTTCACATGATCGACCGTCTCGTTCTTCAGCTTCTTGAAGCGCCGGTCCTGGCTTGTCGACAATTCCTCAGACGACAGATGCGCCTCGACCTCGGCATCCTGCAGCTTGCCGAGCTTCTTGTAGAGATTCGCAATCTCGTCGAACGTTTCCAGAATCTTCGGCTTCAGGGCTGCTTCCATCGCGGCAAGCGACAGGCCCGCTTCGTCTTCCTCCGGCGCCTCTTCCTCGACGCGGGTCGGCGCCTCGACGGCCGTGATGTCGTCCGGATCGACCTTGCGCTCGACCGGCTTGGGCGCGGGCGCCGGCACTACGCGCAACACCGGCTTCGGCGGCATGAATGGCTTCGGCGCAAACGGCTTCGGTGCACCAGGTGCAGCACCTGGCACGCCACCGGCAGCCTCCGGCGGCACCACGATGCCGCCCTCGGCTGCCATCGCCTTCGCCTCAGGCCCGCCGCCGTAGGTCGCTTCCAGATCGATGATGTCGCGAAGCAGAATCTTGCCTTCGTTCAGTTCGTCGCGCCAAACCATAATCGCTTCGAACGTCAGCGGGCTTTCGCAGAGCGCGCCGATCATGAGCTCGCGGCCGGCCTCAATGCGCTTCGCGATCGCGATCTCGCCTTCACGCGACAACAGCTCGACCGAGCCCATCTCGCGCAAGTACATGCGCACGGGATCGTCCGTGCGCTCGACCGCTTCGGTCTCGACCTTCGTGACGGCGGATTCTTCTTGCGCCATCGCAACGGCGCCGCCCTCACCCTCTTCTTCTTTCTCTTCCGTCTCGACGACGTTGATGCCCATGTCGGACAGCATCGACATCGTGTCTTCGATCTGCTCCGACGACACCTGCTCCGACGGCATCACTTTGTTGAGCTCGTCCAGCGTGATGAAGCCGCGCTGCTTGGCGCGCGCGATCATCTTCTTCACCGCAGCATCGGTGAGATCGAGCAGCGGATCGCCGCGTTCCTCGGTCTGGCCCTCGCCGTCGCCCTTCTGACCCTTCGCCGCAGTCTTGCCCGATTGAACGCCGGGCCGCTGCGCCGCCTTGACGGCGGTCGTCGTCGTTTTTGTCATCGTTTGTCCGGATGGGTGAGAGGGCGAAGACTTTGCCGCGCCGTTCGTAACCGCGGAAGCTGTCACCTTAGGAGGCTTCGGCTTCGACGGCGGCAGCGGTTTGACCATCGCCCTCAGGATGGATTTGAGGTCTTGAGGCTTTTTCGCTTCAACTTTCGCAGGCGCCTTCGCAGGCGGTTTCGCACCCTTCTTCTCGGGCTTCTTGTCTTTGGTGGCTGTTGCTGCTTTGCGATCTGGCATCTGCGTCTTCGTCACGGCGTCTCGTTTGAGTTCAAAAAGCTTCAAGGCCCGCACACACCAATCGCGTACGAACCCTCCTACCCTATGGTCTAGAAAGTATCGGGCGGACCCGCTTCCGCCCCAATCGTCGATTTCAGTTCGTCGGCAACGGCGCGAAGTCTCCCATAATTCTCGTCAGTCATCTCGCGCCTATACGCTTCGGCTGCCTGCGCATGCTCGGTCTCAAGCTCGGTGAGCTTGCGGTGCCGCGCGAGCGCATGTTGGAACTCCCGCTGCACGACGGCTTGGGCCGTATCGCGCCGCGCCATGGCCATGGATTTGAGCATGGGCCGCCGCTCCAAACGCTCGAACGCCTCCCCAAGCCCCGTGTGCTTGAGGTGGTCGCGTAAGCCTTGACTGTCAAGGGAATGTCCCAAAGACGCGGCATGTAGGAGTTCGCGCCTGATTTTGTCAAGATTTGCCTCGGAAATCGGCAGGTTCGCAAACGCCTCCGAATGCTCATCCAGCAGGAACGGGTGGTTCATGGCGGCAAGGATTAGAGCCGCCGCCGACGGCTCGCTGACGGCGTGGGATTGGGCCTGACCACGGCCTGCTGCCGAACGCCGCACCGCGTCGCTGACCGGCGGGGTCCACTGGGGTCTCGCCCCCGGCCGCTCCGGCTTGAAGGCACCGCGGGGTTGGAAGCGGTTCGGTTGCCACGGTTCGCGCCGGCCTTGGGCCCCAACTTGGCGCTGTGGATCGCCCGGGGCGAACAGTGCCCGAAGCCGCTCGCGCATCGCCGTCCGGTAGTGCTCGCGCACCTTCGGCTCGGCGATGCCGTCGATGTGCTTCATCAAATTGCGCTCGGCCCCCGCACGCCGCTCCGGCGTCGCCAGGTCCGCGTTCTCGATCTCGCGCCGCCACAGCATATCGGCGAGGCCGACGGCTTCGTTCAACACCGTCTGCATCGCACCCGCCCCTTGCGCGCGGATCAGATCGTCGGGGTCTTGGCCGCCCGGCAGCAGCGCGAAACGCAGCGACTGTCCGGGCTCCAGCAGCGGCAACGCGAGGTCGATACCGCGCTGCGCCGCCTTAATGCCCGCCGCATCGCCGTCGAAGCACAGCACCGGCTCCGGCGCGATGCGCCACATCATCTGTAAGTGCTCTTCGGTGAGCGCGGTGCCCAGCGGCGCGACCGCACCTTCGAAACCGGCGGCTACCAGCGCGATGACGTCGACATAACCCTCGACCGCAATCAGCATCGCCCCGCCTGCACACGCCTTGCGCGCCGGTCCGAAGTTGAACAGCACCGTGCTCTTCTTGAAAAGCGGCGTCTCCGGCGAGTTCAGGTACTT
>JBJXEH010000234.1:0-6735 GCA_046153995.1 Micropepsaceae bacterium | reverse complement strand
CCAGGAAATACTGCAGCCGGTTCGCCATCTCGAGGATGCCGGCGTTCTTCAGAGCCGCGACGCCAAACGTCACGAACGCTTCGAGATCGGCTTCCGGCGCACGCGGAAAAATCGCGCGAAGTGCGGTTTTGGTGAGCATGACAGTCCCCTCGATTTCCCAGCGCCGCGAATCACCCGGCAACGAGAGTCTAACGCGAATTCGATGGTCTTAAGTCCGCACGCTAAGCACGCGATTTGACACCAGTTTTTCATCCGATACGGTTCGCTGCCAGCGCGAAAGGGCACCATGGGACGCGAAGCACGGGTCGTCTACACGTCCGGAAAGGAACGCGTCGAAGTGCGCGTGCATCTCGACTCCGCCGCGTTGCAGGTCACGGGCGGCAAGAAGTTGATCGTCCCGTTGAGCGACGTGCGCTCGGCGAAGGTCGCGGGCGACGACCTTGCGATCGAAACAAAGACCATGAAGTTCAAACTCGCACTCGGCGCAAAGGATGCGGCTGCGTGGGCGAAGAAAATCCTGAATCCACCGTCGCTGGCCGATAAGCTCGGCGTGAAAGCAGACACCACCGTGCTGATCGTGGGCACGCGCATCGCGGAACTCGACGAGGCCGTGGCCAAAGCGGCAAAGGTCGAACGCGCCGCCACGCTCACCGCCGCGAAGGCGAAAGCGGCGTCGGTGGTGCTACTGACGCTCGCACCCGAAACCGCGCCGAAACAAATCGATGCCGCCGCCAAGGTGCTGCCAAAAGGCGTGGCCCTCTGGCTCGTCTACGTGAAAGGCGTGAAGCCGAACGGCGACGACATCATCCGCCTGGCGCGCCAAGCGGGGCTGAAAGACACGAAAGTCGCCCGCATTTCCGTGACGCACGCCGCATTGCGCTTCATCGCGGCCTAAGCTGTAGTTCCGCCCCATGACACAGTTGAACCGTCGCAACTTCTTCGAAGCGTTCGCCGGCGCCGCCGCGCTGCACGCGATCATGGCCTCCGGAGCGCTCGCGTCGCCGCCGGCAGATCTCAATCGCTGGGCCCAAGACGTGGCGGACCTGAACCGCGCACTTAGCCTCGGAAAAATCCCGCTTGTGGGTTGGCAGGAACAGATCACGGCGCTGAACACCGGCGTGAGCTTGGACGCGCTTAAGCCCTACCTCGACTTCGATCGTCTGACGGCGGCGATGACGTTCCCCACAAACCTCGCCGAAACGAAGGACCCGAAATTCCCGAAGGCGGTCAACATCGCCGGCATCGAACGCCCGTGGTTCCTGCGCTTCTTCGGCATGCGCAAAGGCGGCGCGATCATCCCGCACGTCCACAACAACATGGTCTCGTCGCATCTCGTGGTGGAAGGCGCCTTCCGCACCCGCACCTTCGACCGCGTGGCTGACCTTCCCGCCGAAAACGCCGTGCTCCTGAAACCCACGCTCGACAAAACGCTAACGCCCGGCGGCATGATCACCATGTCCGACGACCGCACGAACGGCCACTGGCTGATCGCCGAAGCCGACCGCAGCTTCACCTTCGACGTCGGCCTCGTGAACCTCTCAAAGACCCGCACCTACGGCTTGCAGGCGAACAAATACAACATGATCTTCGTCGACCCGACCGGCGCGCCGGACGCGCAGGGCTTCATCCGCGCGAAGACGATGACGTTCGACGAGTGCCGCACGAAATTCGCCAGCTAACGCCACCTCCCGCTTACGGGTAGGCCAGCGACAGGAGCGCAAAGGGCGCAACTGAGCAGGTGGAGGTAAGAGCTTCCATCGCGGGACGGCACCTAAAATGCTCAACGTGTCCCCGGAAGACCGGCGCCCAGAGGGGTAATACGCGCACCCTCCAACTTAGGTTGAGGAGAGAACAAAAAGAGAGCAGGCGGATTGAAAGCCCAAGCAATGGTGGTCGCACATGCATTCTCCCGCCCGACCCAATTTGATGTGGAGCGCACTACTCACGATTGAAACATTGTGGCGTCATTATGAGTGTTCAGATAGCGTGCAGTGCAGTCGATTCGAAGTCAAAGACAAATGTCGGAAAAAGAAAATCGCCCTCAGCCCCGCTCCCTGCACTTGCAAACTATAGAGAGTCTATTCGCAGACCTTATCGGTGGTATCGGAATTTCGGTTGAGGACGGTGCGCCTGAGTTTCGCTTGGATAGTTCCGACAGTCGATCCGTTCTCAATTGGTATCGAATAAACCGCTCGAAATGGGCGGGCAACGTCATGGCGCTTGATGTCGAGGCAATGGTCTCAGCCATGTTGTCGACACCTCCGCCACTTCCGGTACCCGAGCTTACAGCTCCGAAAGCTGGGCGGCGACTTAGTCTGGCGAAGGTTGTGGCCCATCGATTCGCTGGCGTGCACGCTTACGGCACGCCAGATGCTCCACCGCCGGACTTTGTATTCGAACCGCGTGAACCAATCACGTTGTTCGAAGGTTGGAATGGCGCCGGGAAGACTTCCATACTGAACGCCATCATCTGGTGCATGACCGGAGAGATTCTGCGACCACAGCGCGAACCTGAGCGCGGCCAACAAGAATTCGACGGTCAGTTCGTGCAGACAATCGACGGCGTTGACCAAACGACAAGCCATGCTTTGACGCCAGTAACGCCTTTGCCAAACCCTGCAGCTTATGTTCCGCCAGCGAACAAGCCAGTACCGGTAGACACTTGGGTGGAGCTAACGTTCAAGGATCAGGACGGAAATATTCTGCCTCCCGTGCGCCGCACACAGATGCGCACAGCAAACTTGAAAATATCTGAGAACATGTCGGGCTTGGAAAGCCTAGGCGTCGATCCAATCGCATTGCGGATAGGTTCCATCATGCCCGCTTTGCTTCAGTTCCTTCGCGTGGGCGCGACTTCGGATCTTGGTCTTGCGGCTGCAAAGTTGACGGGCTTAGCGGACATCGCGAGTCTGGCGAAGCACGCTGCCACTGCTAGGACCAAGCTGAAGGGAGAGTTAAAAAAGCGCCGCGAGGGCGAACTCGCTGAGGCCGACGCACACTTCTTGGAGGCGCGATCTGACCTGCAAAAGCAGATCGACGAGTATCCTCAAATGGCACCGCCAGATGTGTTGCCAGTTCCGTCCGCTACGCGGGAGCTGGAGCGGAGTTTGGAAACCCTCCAACAACACTTCGAGGGGCTAAAGGGTTCAGCGCTAAGTGCTGCTAAAACCATTCTCGGGACCGGCTTCGATCCCACCGCCAAGGCGGCACGCGACAACCTGGAAGCCAGCATTGGGCCGGCCCAGGGCCAACTGAAATTGATATCGCAGCTACCGAATGCTCGGCGTCTCCGCGCACTCTCGGAGATCGCCGAGAACGACTGGCAACACGTAGACGACTTGATTGCACAGCTTCGAACCGAAGCCATGGCGCTGGCGGAACTAGCGAAGACGCCGGAACTCGAACGACGCAAGCAACTCTACGCTCGTGTCGCGGGTTGGATGGCGGAGACTAAGGGGCATGATCCATCATCCTGTGCTGTCTGCAGCCGCTCTCTGGAAGGTGTGGTCGATCCCGTAACTCGACGCGAAGTGACGACGCACTTGGAAGAGGTAACGGAAGCTGAAAGGCAGCTGCTGGCTTTCACGCAACGAAACTGGGCCGCTACCTGGGCGAGCAAATTAATCGCGAAATGCCCTACGGCACTGCGAACTGAAATCAGCAGTGATCTTCCCGCGCATCCTCGCGACTTGGTCCACGGCGCCTTGGTCGATGACCTGTTTGGCACCCCCGCGTTCGAGGGCGTCCTGGCACACCTGAAGAATGGCGCGGGGCTGCTATGCGATCGAGAGTTGGCTAGATTGCCGACTTTCATAGAACCTATCATCGAGCCATTGCCCGTTGAGCTGAACTCGATTAGCGGGCCCCTAGTTCTTAGTATTCGACGATTGGTTCGTGCTCGTGCATTCGTTCAATGGCGAGCTACGCATCTTGCAGAACTAGGAGCCGCGCACAAAGCGATCCTTCAGGGCTCGGGTCAGAACGATGAGGACATTACCGATCTGACACCAGTCGGTCGCAAACTTGATGCGCTAGCGTCCATAGTGAAGGGTGCGACGCCGCTTAACAGCGCATTGAGTCTTTGTCAGCGTCTGATAGCTCATCTCAAAATACGTCGATCGAAGGAAGATCTCCTAGGTCGTTACGATCGAGCGGTGCACGCGCTTGAGCGGATCGTTGAATTAGGGTCACTAGCGGAAAGGCAAGTGGACGGCCTCAGAAAGCGACTGCACGTTGGCGCGGCGCACTGGCGCGACCGCTGTTACCAGAACGCGTATCCAATGGCTGGGCATGCGCTGCGAGATACCGCGATGGACGTAAAGGGCGTACTCGATATCCAGGTGGGTTTTGAAAAGGCAACCGCTCCCGCGCAGCACATTTCCAACGTCTCCGCACTGCGTGCGAGTTTGATGGGTTTTTTTCTTGCTTTCTGGGAACACGTTTTGGAAACCCGGGGCGGTATCGCGCTGTTGATTTTCGATGATCCCCAAGAATTACTCGATCACGATAACAAGACCAAGCTAGCATCCCTCTTGCCGGAACTAGCCAAGAAGGGTGGGCAAATCCTGGTTGCGACGTACGATCGACACTTTGCCCGAGAGTTGGTCGCAGCTGCCCGGCAGTTCTCTGCCATTGAACACCGTAGCGTTCATCCAGTGAATCCAACCCGAAGCAGGTTGGAAACTGCGGCTGCAACGGAGGAACTAGAGCGCAAACACAGCGCCTATGAGGCAGATAAGGATAGCGCTGTCCTCGCTCAAGACTATGCAAATGAGGTTCGGATCTTTCTGGAAGCTCGGCTGGGCGATTTGTTTGACGACCCCGCCTATCCAGCCTACTCCGCGGCATCCAAAGCGCCAACACTTTGGGACTTCATCGTTCGTCTCCAGGGTCTCGTGAACAAACCACCGAACGCGTTGTTCCGTGGCAAGGCGGTACGAGAGTTTTCCAGCTGCAAGGCGCTGACCAGCGGTGCTCAATGCAGAATAGTTCTCAACACCGCTCATCACAAGAAAGCATCGTTGAGCGCTGGTGATGTGTACGCAGTCGCGGGAGAGCTACAGCTGCTGCGCAAACTCGCGGAGAAGATGCACAGCGAATTTCGGCTTTGGCGCTGGCACGAGCCGCTCGAGACGGAGAAGGCGCCAGGCAATATCGTTCAATTTACGCCAACCAACGCACCCGGCTTTAAGGTCCTGATCCAGCCTGATCTGGCGGCGTTCGCGGGGTCTATGCCTAATGTCACTCAGGATGTCGCATCGGATGTGCTGGATGAGACCTGGTTCGCCAACAAGGCACTTTTCCTTATCCGCACCAACAATCTCGGTTTCTCAGTGCCAGCCGGATGCATCGCGATTGCCGAAAGTGACCCCTACAATGGGAAAGATCACAATCTGGTAATTGCGCGCCAAAAGGGCCACTTGCTAGCGCGTCGATTGCTCCGGTCCGCCAGCGGTCACGAACTCATGCTCGCTGCCGAAGCACCCGATCCGCGCCAATCCACCCAAACACTAATGTTCAGTGCCGGTGGCGTTGCAGTGCATCGCATCGTCGGGATGCTTGCGGAACAACCCGCGCCGCCGCATGGCAAAGGCGAGGCCATGGAACTTCCCACGGCCAGCAGTTTGTCGGATATCAAGAGTGCCTACCGCGTGCGGGAGGAAAGCGCCATTCCGCTGGCTTTGCCGGGGCAGGTTGTTTTAGGTGGTGACTTCATCACGAGAGACCGATTGGTCGCGTCTGAGGGAGTTCTTGTCGCACTAGTGTTGAGCGACGGAAGCAGCGCCTTCAAGCGCGTAGGCAAATCGGTCCCCGGTACCGATGGCCGACTTTGGCAGTTCGAGAGCGTGGGCGGGCTGGGAGCATCGCTCGTTGTAACTCTTGAAGACCCAGACGAGCCGGATACCCGTAAGCGCGAGGTTGCGATCTTCGTTTGTGCACGACGGATTGTCGGCGTGCTGTACGACGTTTAGGTCGTACGACTCAATTCTCATCCATCTTCAACGCCGCAATAAACGCCTCCTGCGGGATCTCCACGCTCCCAAACTCCCGCATCTTCTTCTTACCTTCCTTCTGCTTATCCAGCAGCTTCCGCTTACGCGAGATGTCGCCGCCGTAGCATTTCGCGGTGACGTCTTTGCGCATCGCTTTGATCGTTTCGCGCGCGATCACCTTGCCGCCGATCGCGGCCTGGATCGGGATCTGGAACAGATGCTGCGGGATGAGGTCCTTCAGCTTCTCGCACATCACGCGGCCGCGCATCTCCGCGCGCTGGCGGTTCACGATCATCGAAAGCGCGTCCACCGGCTCGGCGTTCACCAGGATCGACATCTTGACCAGCTCGCCCGTCTCATACCCTTCGATGTGATAGTCGAAGCTCGCGTACCCGCGGCTCACCGACTTCAGCCGGTCGTAGAAATCGAACACCACTTCGTTCAGCGGCAGATCGTACTTCACCAGCGCGCGGTTGCCCGCATAGGTCAGATCCACCTGCCGCCCGCGCCGGTCTTCGCACAGCTTCAAGACGGAGCCCAGATATTCGTCCGGCGTCAAAATCGTCGCGCGGATCCACGGCTCTTCGATCTTATCGATGCGCACGACATCCGGCATGTCGGCCGGATTGTGCAGCTCCATCATCTCGCCGTTCGTCATGTGAATGCGATAGATCACCGACGGCGCCGTCGTGATCAGGTTAAGATTGAACTCGCGCTCCAACCGCTCGCGGATAATGTCGAG
>JBJXEH010000233.1:0-7664 GCA_046153995.1 Micropepsaceae bacterium | reverse complement strand
GCGGCAAGCACAAGCCTGCTTACACGCCCCACATGGATTGCGGCGACAACGTCGTCGTCATCAATGCGGAGAAGATCGTCCTGACCGGCAACAAGATGACGGACAAGATCTTCCACTATCACACCGGCTATCCGGGCGGGATCAAGGATCGCGTCGTGGGCAAGCTGCTCACCGGCAAGCGGCCGCAGCAAGTGGTCGAGAAGGCGGTCGAACGCATGCTGCCCGGCGGCGTGCTCGGCCGCGCGCAGCTCGGCCACCTCTTTGTCTACGTGGGCCCGGAACACAAACAGACGGCGCAGCAGCCCAAGACGCTCGACGTCAAATCCATGAACGTTAAGAACGCGAGGCGCTAACAGATGGCCGAAGAAGTTCGTTCCTTCAGCGACGTCAAGGCGACGCTGATCAAGCGTCCGGCGACGGACGCGAAGCCGCAAGAGGCGCCCACGAAGAAGCGCGACGCGCAAGGCCGCTCCTACGCCACGGGCCGCCGCAAGAACGCGGTCGCGCGCGTGTGGATCAAGCCGGGCTCCGGCAAGGTCACCATCAACACCCGCGAAGAGGCGGTGTACTTCGCGCGCCCCGTGCTGCGGATGATCCTGCGCCAGCCGCTGGTCGTCACGAACCGCGAAACGCAGTTCGACGTTGTGGCGACAGTGACCGGCGGCGGCTTATCCGGCCAAGCCGGCGCGGTGCGCCACGGCATCTCGCGCGCGCTCGTGAACTACGAGCCGGAGCTGAAGCCGCTGCTCAAGCAAAAAGGCTTCATGACCCGCGACAGCCGCATGGTCGAGCGCAAGAAGTACGGCAAAGCCAAAGCCCGCCGCAGCTTCCAGTTCTCGAAGCGGTAGGGTCAGCAAGCCAGGTAGGCATTCAAGGGCGCTCCGGTGTGGGCGCCCTTTGTTTTTCCTGCTGCCTGTCGCCGGGCTCCCGTGCGTTTGCACAAGGAGCGGTGCAGATTAAGCTCCTGGCGAAAGACAGGAGAGTTCGGATGAGTGCAAATCTTCTTCGGAACTTGTTCTTCGTTCTCGTTGGCGCCGCCTTCGCACTTGGAATTGCCGCCATGTTCGTTCTGCGACCGTGGGTGAAGAGCGGTTACGGACCGATGACATCGGCAGAAGACGCCGCTGAACTCGCCAACAAGGGGATGCGGTCGCAAATCGTAACCTTCGTTGACGGATTGATTCCGCTGCCGCTTCCGGCGACGCGTGCCGAACCGGAGCCCGAGGTCACCCAGTTTGCAGTGGTTGTTGGTCAGATCACACTGGGCGATCCGGAGCCGGTCGGCGGCGTCCATTCGGGCGGAAGCTTTCGCGGATTCAACGGCGGCAAATACGGTCGACTTGGCATGGCATATGGAGCGGCCGGCAGCTCGGCCTTTGTGCAAGCGACCACTGATGTTAGTGGGCGCTTCAACAACGTTCTGATCTACGACAAGAAGGCTGGCACGGCAAAGAAGGTGTTCGACTCGCGTATGTCGGTCACTAGGCTCAGACTGTTCAGCCGCGGAACAAGGCGCGTCGTTGCCTTTCTTGCGACGAGCGACGATACGAACGGCGACGGTCGGCTCGACAACGATGATTTGCAGAAACTCCTTGTCTACGGGCTTGACGATGGTGCTCTGCGCGCCGTGACGGGTCTTGCGGCCAGCCCTACCGATCTGTTCGAGATTGAAGGGGTCGACTACTTCGTGGTTGAGGCTGCGACGGACACCAATAAGAACGGTGAGATAGACAACGGTGGCTCTCCTCGCGTTCCTCCGGAGGTCCGGCTGCTTTATCGTGTCGACCTGGCGTCTCTTGAGGTGCAGCCACTGATCGATCCTGCCCTGGTCGATGAGTTGCAGGGAACTCTCGATGGGGCGAAACGTTCTGCAACCAAGGCGAACCGATGACCACGTTCAAAGGCCTACCCAAAGACTTCTTCACCTTCTTCGCGCAGCTTGCCAAGAACAACGAGCGGCCCTGGTTCGAAGCGAACAAGCAGCGGTACAAGGATGTGGTGATCGCGCCGCTTTGCGATTTTATGGAGGCTATGGCGCCGAAGGTTGCGAAGATTTCGAAGCACATTGTCGTAGATCCGCGGCCGAATGGCGGGTCGATGTTTCGGATTTACCGCGACGTGCGGTTTGGGAAGGACAAGAGCCCGTACAAGACGCATGCGGGTGTGCATTTCCGCCATGGCCTTGGCAAGGACGCGCATGTGCCGGGGTTCTATATGCACTTCGCGGTCGACGAGGTGTTCTTCGGCGGTGGCGTTTGGATGCCGGAGCCGGCCGGGCTGAACAAGGTGCGCCACGCGATCGCGGACGATCCGAAGGCTTGGCGGAAGGTCGTCGAGGACAAGGTGTTTGTGAAGACGTTCAAAGCATTGGGTGGCGAGGCGCTGTCGCGGCCGCCGAAGGGTTTCGATCCGGAGCATCCCTATATCGGCGACATCAAGCGCAAAAGCTTCTTTGCGATGCGCGAAAGCTCGGTGAAAGCGGCGCAATCAGTGGGTTTGGTTGACGAAGTCGAGGCTACATTCCGGGCTGGCAAGCCGCTGATGGCATATCTGTGTAAGGCTCTCGGTGCGCCGTTTTGATAGGGTGCACGCGTTCGAGTCGGAGCCATCACGCATGAAGACCCTTCGGACTTTGCTTGTTCTCGCGCTCGCCGTGGCGTCGGGTGCGTCCTGCGGCAGCGCGCCGGGCGCGGTCATGTTCCCGCAAGCCGTTGCGGTGAAGGCGTACATGTTCGACGGCGATCTGGGCCGCGGCGTGTTTCAAGACTTCAGCACGCTGCATGCGACCGCCGTGCCGGTGCAGGGCGTTGCGCTTGCCGGCCGGCACATTGAACGCTTGAAGCGGGGGTTTACGGTCGCGAGCGGCGAGCAGGGCGCTGCCGCCTGCTTCAACCCGCGGCATGGGTTCGTGTTCTATGACGCGAAGGGCCAAGTGGTGGGAACGCTCGACGTTTGCTTCGAGTGTACGAACACGTCGATCAATGCGCCGGGGTACAACGAGCGGGTGAAGCCGATCTACGAGCGCTTCAAGCAGCCCGGCGACACGTGGGATGACAAGCTGCACAGCCAACAACAGGCCGAGGTCAACAAGCTGCGCGCCGAATTCGGTATGCCGCCGGTCGATGCGCCGGTCGATTGGAAGGGGCTTGAGGCGCTTGTTCGTGAAGTCGGCATGCCGCCCGTGCCCTCGCCAGCCGATTTCAATCGCGTGCGCGGAATGGCGAACTAGGAGGCGTACTCGTGATGTCCTTGATCTTTCGGGCGGCCGTGTCCATTTTTGCCGCCGTTGTGGCCGTGGCTGCTGCCCACGCGACGGAGCGCGAGCGGGCGCTGGCCGTGGACGGATCTGCGCGTATCTACACGTTGATCACGCCGGACAAAATCACGGCACCGTTGCCGCTTCTCATCGTCTATCACGGCGGCGGGCAAACAGCGGAGCGGGCGCGGCGCTATACGCGCTTCGACGAGTGGGCGGGACGCGAGGGTTACGCGGCCGTCTATCCGCAGGGCAAGAACAACAACTGGAATGACGGGCGCACGTCCGGCGATCTTGGCGCGCGCGATGCCGACGACATCGAATTCACGCGCGCGATCATCGAGCAGCTTGTCGCCGATGGCGTTGCGGATCGCGGGCGCGTGTTCCTGACGGGCGCGTCGAACGGGGGCATGATGGCGATGCGCGCCGCGTGCGAGATGGGCACAGCTATCGCAGGCATTGCGCCCGTGGTCGCGAACCTGCCGGTCGATTGGGAGTGCCGTGCCAAAGCAATGCCCGCGCTGTTCATTCACGGCACCGACGACGAATTCATGCCTTACGAAGGCGGCGAGGTGGCGAAGGGTAAGAGCCGGCGCAACCTGGGCACCGTGCGCAGCGTCGACGACACGATCGCCGCGTTCGAGCACATGAACGGCTGCGCCGGCGTGAAAGAGACGAAAACGCTCGACGAAGTCGGCCGCGATAAGACCGCGGCCGTCATCACCGACTACGACTGCAAAGGCGCGCCGCTGCGGCGGATCGAGATTCAGGGCGGCGGGCACACGTGGCCCGGCGCGCGCACAAACATCGTCGCCGATTGGCTGCTCGGCAACACGAGCGAGGAAGTGAACGCAACGGCCGAGATTTGGAACTTCTTCAGGGCGCTGCCGGGGCGTTAGGACGAGCCGCAGCCTCCACCGCCACCGCAGCCGCTACCTCCGCCGTCTCCGCCGCCGCCTTCACCGCCCTCTCCACCTTCGCCGCCTTCGCCTTTACCCTTGCCGTTGCCGCCTACGGCGCCGGTTGAGGCGATGAACGATGAGGAGCCGTCATCGCCGCCTTTGCCGCGCCGCTTGCTGGTGCGCCGAGCGGTGCCGCCGAACAAAGCACCGAACAGCAGGAGCGCGGTTGCAGCGACGCCGCCGATCACGTAGGCGGCTGTGTTGTCGCTTCCAGTCGCGCCGTCGGCCGCGATGGCCGCGGTCGCGCCAGTCGTTGCGAGCGCTGTGCCGGCAAAGAGCGCGGCAAGCTTCGGCTTGCGGACGATGAAGTGCGTGCGGGCATCGACCCAGCGCTGGTGCGCTGCGCTTGCAAAGCGTGCGTTTGCCGCTGGCCAAAACGCCACTGGGGCCCCAGCACCGAACTCTTCACGGTAAAGCGTCAGCGTTTGTTCGTATTGAATGCGATACCTTGCATCTTCCTTGGCACCGCCTTTCGTGGGCCCATGATGCAGCGGGCGGCCGAGCACGTTCGCGCACATGTCGCCCCAGTACGAGCGCGTAAACGTCAGATGCAAGTGCCACACTTGATCGACGACATCTGACGGCGTGACTGGGGTTTCGCTGGTCGCGGCCAGGTAAACGAATTTCTTGTACTCATTGACCGCGCTGCGGGCGAAGGTCTTCGACCAGCCGTTCTCGCGCGCCACGCGGTCGGTGAAGCGGAACGCGTTCCGCGGGTCATCGAATTCAAAGTCGTTGAGCTTGTTCCAAAGTTCGAGATCGACAGGCATGCACGTCTCCCTGTGCTGTTGTCCTCGAGGATAGATATGGTGCCAGGAATTGACAGAAACATGACGGTGTTTCACGGACATCACGAGCATTTGTCCGGTTATGCTCACGGACGAGATTAGGGCCGCGTAGACCCCGGCCGCAGCTTTGTGCAGGATATCGCGGGGTAGGGCCTTTGGGGGCTGTTATGCGCTTAGCAGCAATTTTTTCCGTCGCCGTCGCGGCTGCGGCTTTGGCTTGGGCAGCAGATGTTCAGCGCGTCGAGCGCGGGATGCTGGTCACCGAGAACGTGCCGGAGACGCCGCCTGCGCTCAAAGACACGCTGCTGCAATACCAAAACGTGCGAGGCGCCTCGTTCGCGGATTGGACGCCGGACGGCAAGTCGATCCTGATCGCGACGCGCTTTGCCGACACGGCGCAACTGCACCGGGTGGATATGCCGCTGGGTCTGCGGCGGCAGCTAACGTTCTTCCCCGAACCGGTCGGCAACGGCACCTACCGGCCGGATAACGGTCCGCGCACGATCCTTTACGGCAAGGATCGCGGCGGCGACGAGAATTTCCAACTCTATTTGATGGACGAGCGCGAAGGCGCATCGACCATGTTCACAGACGGGAAAAACCGCAACGGCGGCGGCACGTTCTCCGACGACGGCTCGCTGATCGCGTGGTCGAGCGTCGCGAAGGACAGTCAGAAGTACAAAATCTTTGTCGCGAACGGCCGCGCGCCGAAAGAGCCGCGCGTGGTGCTTGACGAGGAAGGCGCGTGGTTTCCGCGCGGCTTCTCGCCGGACAACACGAAGCTGCTCGTCGGCAAGTCGGTTTCGGTGAACGAGAGCTATCTCTATCTGATCGATTTGAAGACTGGCACCCGCACACAGGTCAATCCATCGCCGAAGCAGATCTCCTACGGCAACGTGGAATTCTCCGCCGACGGAAAGTCGCTCTATGTCGTATCGGACGAGGACAGCGAGTTTTCGCGGCTCGTGCGCCTCAATCTGAAGGACAATTCCAAGACCGCGCTATCGGGTGGCATCGATTGGGATGTTGACGGTTTCGATATCACGCTCGACCGCAAGACGATTGCCTACGTCACGAACGAAGCGGGTGTCAGCCGCGTCTATATGATCGACGCTGCGAGCGGTGCGAAGCTGCCAGCACCCGAATTGCCGACGGCCGTCTTTTCCGGCGCCGGGTTTTCGCCGGACGGAACGAAGCTAGCGCTTTCGTTGTCGAACGCGCAGACGTCGGGCGACGTGTGGGTGTGGGACTTGAAGGCGCGCAAGCTCACGCGCTGGACGGAGAGCGAGGTGGGCGGCATCGACCCCTCGACGTTTGTACAGCCGACGCTGGTTTCCTGGCCGACGTTCGACCAGGCGGGCGGAAAGCCGCGCACGATCACGGGGTTTCAGTATCTGCCGCCCGGACCGGGGCCGCATCCGGTGCTCATAACGATTCACGGCGGTCCGGAGGCGCAGTCGCAGCCGGGGTTCTCCTCCAACACGCAGATGCTGGTGAAGAAGCTCGGCATGGCGGTGATCTTGCCAAACGTGCGCGGATCGACGGGCTACGGCAAGACGTTCGTCAATCTCGACAACGGGCGCTTGCGCGAAGATTCTGTCAAGGACATCGGCGCGCTGCTCGACTGGATCGCGACGCAGCCCGGCCTAGACAAGAAGCGGGTTGTCGTGTCCGGCGGCTCCTACGGCGGCTACATGTCCTATGCTGTGATGACGACCTACAACGATCGGCTCGCCGCCGGGATTTCGGTTGTCGGCATCTCGAATTTCGTCACGTTCCTGAACAACACGAGCGGCTATCGCAAGGATTTGCGCCGCGTCGAGTACGGCGACGAACGCGATCCTGAGATGGCGAAGTTTCTACAAACGATCTCGCCGCTGACGAACGCGGGGAAAATCACGAAGCCGATGTTCATCGTGCAGGGGCTGAACGATCCGCGGGTGCCGTATACCGAGGCCGAGCAGATGCTGAAGGCGATTCGCGCGAACGGGCAGGAGGTCTGGTTCATGATGGCGAAGGACGAGGGCCACGGTTTCGCCAAGAAAAGCAACCAAAACGCCCAGCAAGAGGCGACGGTGCTGTTCCTGCAAAAGGTGGCCGGGAAATAACGCACTGTTACAGTTTGCCCCCGGTTCGCACCTACCGGCCCGCCGTGGTAGTCTCGGTAAAACGGGATGAGAAGGTCATGCAAGAGCTTGGAATTTCGATTGGCGTATGGCTTCCGATTGTCATCGGCGTCGTCACGGCGCTCGTACTGACTCTGTACGCCGTACGAAAAAAACCCGATCGCTGGCCCGATGCTTAAGGGACCCCAAGCTAGAAGCGCCTCGGCAATGTGATCGGCTACGCGGTGCACAGTCAAACTGTAACGGTGCCCGAAGTAGCGCGGGCTTGACAGTCCGGCCGCACGGCGTTCACTTCGCGGCCGAATTGGAGTTGGCCATGACGAAGAAGACGCGGGTCGCGATACTTGGGGCGAGTGGATACACGGGTGCGGAACTCGTACGCCTGCTTGCGCGCCATCCGCATGCCGAGATCGTGGCTCTGACCGGCGACCGTAAGGCCGGCGAGAGCATGGCCGATGTGTTCGGGCAGTTCGCGGTGTTGAATCTGCCGAAGCTCATAACGATCAAAGAGGTCGATTGGTCGAATGTCGAC
>JBJXEH010000232.1:0-16435 GCA_046153995.1 Micropepsaceae bacterium | reverse complement strand
TTCATCAAGCGCGAGTACCGTAAGTTCAACATCAAGGGTGCCGATCTTACGCCGGGCGACGACTATGCGATGATGCGCGAGGTTTTGACGCGACGGTTCAAGCGGATGATGAAGGAACCGGAAGAACAAGCGGATGCAGGTGTCTCGTTCGATGAAAAAGCGGATGATGAGTCGGACGACTGGGCCGTGCCCGATCTGATCTTGATTGACGGCGGGGCTGGGCAGCTGTCGGTCGCGCGCGAGGTGATGGAGGCAGCCGGTGTCACCGGCGTGAAGCTCGTGTCGATTGCGAAGGGGCCAGATCGCGATGCGGGGCGCGAGCGGTTCTTCATGGTGGGACGCGAGCCCTTTCACTTGGAGTTCAAGTCGCCGGTGCTGTTTTACCTGCAACGCCTGCGCGACGAGGCACATCGCTTCGCCATCGGGACACACCGGGCGAAGCGGGCGGCGACACTGGCGTCTTCGCCTTTGGACGAAGTCGAGGGGATTGGCCCCACCCGAAAACGGGCGCTTTTGAACCATTTCGGGTCGGGGCGGGCGGTGACGACAGCTGGGCTCGCCGATCTGGAATCGGTTAAGGGTATTTCCAAGGCTATGGCGCGGAAGATTTACGAGCACTTCCACGACAAGGGCTGATGCCTGTTAGAGTGGCGATATGGGCGACCATCTTCCCAATCTGCTGACGTTCGCGCGGATCGCGCTCACGCCGCTGTTCGTGGCCGCGTTCTGGCTCGATATGCCGGTTGGCCGTTGGGTCGTGTTTGGGTTGTTTCTGATCGCCGCGATTACGGATTATGCGGACGGTTGGGTGGCGCGGCGGCGCAACGTCGAATCGCGCCTAGGGCAGATGCTGGATCCGATTGCCGACAAGCTGCTGATCGCGTGCGCGCTCGTGATGCTCGTCTACATGGACGATATTCGCGGGTGGGTGATCATTCCGGCGCTTGTCATATTGGCGCGCGAGATCCTCGTGTCGGGGATGCGAGAATTTTTGGCGACGATTTCGGTGCAGGTGCCCGTCTCGTTGTTGTCAAAGATGAAGACGGTGCTTCAGGTCGTTGCGATCGCGATGCTGATTGTGGCACCCGCGATCGAGCATGTGTGGGGCTGGGTGCATCGCGCCGGAATCCTCACGCTATGGGCGGCGGCGGTGCTTACGATCTACACTGGCTTTTCCTACGTGCAGGCAAATCTGGCGCACGTGTCGGGCGAGCATGCGCGGCCGCGGCCGCGCGCGGCGGAGCGGCCGTCGTGAAGGTGCTCTACTTTGCTTGGCTACGGCAGAAGGTGGGCCGCGGCGAGGAGGCGGTCGATCTGCCGGGTTCTGTGCGCACAGTCGGCGAGCTTGCGGCCTGGCTGGCGGCGCGTGGTGGCGGCTATGCTGAGGCGTTCGCCGATGTGAAGCGTGTGCGGGCTGCGCTCAATCAGGAACATGTCGACTTCGCGGCGTCAGTTAAGGCGGGCGACGAGGTCGCATTCTTTCCACCGGTCACGGGCGGATGACGGTCCGGGTTCAGCGCGAGGACTTTGAGCCCGGCGTGGAGATCGCGCGACTGCAGCGCGAAGACGCGGGCGCTATCGTGAGCTTTGTTGGCGTCGTGCGCGGCGAGAGCCACGGTGAGAAGCTCGTCAGCATGACGCTGGAGCATTTTCCGGGCATGACGGAGCGGGAGCTTGAGCGCATCGCCAGCGAGGCCCACTTGCGGTGGTCTTTGGAGGGCGTTTCGGTCGTGCACCGTGTCGGTGAGCTTAAGCCCGGCGAGCGGATCGTGCTCGTTGTGACCGCGGCGGCGCACCGGCGGGCGGCGTTCGAGGCCGCGGAATTCTTGATGGACTACCTCAAGACCCGCGCGCCGTTTTGGAAGCGCGAGTTGCGCGCATCGGGCGAGCATTGGGTGGAGCCACGCGACAGCGACGACGAAGCCGCCGCGCGGTGGAAGCGCGATTAGATTTTGTGCGGGCGTTCCGCGCCGGAGAAGGGCAATGCTCTTTGGGTAGTTCCGGGCGCGTGATGATCTGCCTCACGTTGCTCTAACCTCCACCACCCGCGAAACCGCCTGCGCAGCTCTTGTTTTTGTTCCTAAAATGTTCTACATAAGAAAGGCGATGGATCGATGAGTGGCGATGATGGAGCATGTGCACCTGATCGGCGGGTGGAACCCGGATTTGGGGGGCTGTAGAGCGGTTTCTTCCCATAACCTCCGGGTACATGGGGTTGTTCGTCGAAAAACTGACTCGGTACCCCCACCCCCGCCCGCTGGGCAGGGTTTGCCGGGGTCGCGAAGCTGCGACCGCCAGGGGATTTGGGCGCGTGACGGCGGACCCAGGCAGGCTATGGGCCCACCGGGTGACGCGCTCCTGCCCAGGTTGGGCTTGCGATTAGATTCTGTGTTTGCCGCGGACGATGTTTGCGTAGTCTTCCATCATCGTTTGCGTGATCTTGCCGACTTCGAACGTCCAATCGCCGATCGAGCCGACGGGCGTTACCTCTGCGGCCGAACCCGTGAGGAAGCATTCGCTGAAGCCGCCGACCTCGGATGGCTGAATGTATTTCTCGTGTACCTCGATCTGGCGGGCGCGGGCGAGGTCCATGACGGTTTGCCGCGTGATGCCATTCAAGAAGCAGTCGGCGTAGGGCGTGAACAGCTTGCCTTCCTTCACGAAGAAGATGTTCGCGCCGGTGGCTTCGGCGACGAGGCCGCGCCAGTCGTACATCATCGCGTCGGCGTAGCCTTTCGCTTCCGCCTCGTGCTTCGACAACGTGCAGATCATGTAGAGGCCTGCGGCTTTCGCTTTCCACGGCGTCGTGTCCGGGGCAGGGCGGCGCCAACGGGCGATGTCGAGGCGGATGCCTTTGCGTTTGATTTCGGGGTCGAACATCGACGGCCAGGGCCAGACGGCGACGGCGACGTGGATCTTCGACTTCTGCGCGCTGACCGACATTTGCTCGCTGCCGCGGAAGGCGACCGGGCGCATGTAGGCGTCGTCGAGGCCGGCCGCTTCGACCACCATTTTGCAGGCGCCGTTGATCTCAGCCTCGGTGTACGGAATTTCGAAGCCCATCAGGCGCGCCGATTCGAACAGGCGCGACGTGTGCTGTTCGAGCTTGAAGACCTTGCGGTTATAGACGCGCTGGCCCTCGAACACGCAGGAGCCATAGTGAAGACCGTGGGTCAGGACGTGGGTCGTCGCATCGCGCCAAGGCACGAGTTTGCCGTCCAGCCAGATGTGGCCGTCGCGGTCGTCGAAAGGAATCAGCGCCATTGAAGGCTCCAACGTTGGTTAAGCTCGTTTTGGCCAGTATAGCCGTCCCGCTTGCGAGCGGTACAGGGTGGGCTCTATTGTGAGTCGCATATCTGCCATAACCGATGTGCATGACCCTCGACCGATGAAGGCTCAGGCGCCATTTCTTTATCTGCGCGAAGAAGAACTGACGGACGGCATGGAGCTGTTCTTCTTTGCCGGACGCAGCATGGCCGACGCGATGGATAAGCGGCTTGCCGAGCTTTCGCTCGGGCACGCAGACTATCGCGCGATGCATTTTGTTGCGCGCCACCCTGGGATGCCGGTGTCGGACTTGCTGAGTATCCTGGGAATTACGAAACAATCGCTCAGCCGCGTTGTCCGTGGGCTGACGCGTGGCGGGTATCTGGTGCAGAGCATGGGTGTTTCAGACCGGCGGCAGCGGCTGCTTAGGCTGACGGCGAAGGGGCAAGCGGTGGAGGGTGAATTGTCTGCGCTCCAGCGGGCGCGGTTCGCCAAGGCTTATCGCGAGGCGGGGCCGGAGGCGGTGGCTGGGTTCCGGCAGGTGCTGGGCGGACTTCTTGCGGATACGGAGCGGGCGGGTGTTTTGCGCCTGATTGCGAAGCGATGATGAGCGACGTCAAAGACGCGCCGAACGGCGACGATAAGCTGCAGCATCTGCTGATTGTGGACGACGACACGCGCATCCGCACTTTGCTGCAGCGATACTTGAGCGAGGCAGGTTACCGTGTGACGGCGGCGAAGGATGCGGCCGATGCGCGGCAACTGATGACGAGCCTCGACTTCGATTTCATCGTGCTCGACGTGATGATGCCGGGCGAAGACGGGTTTTCCCTCACCAAGGCTATACGTGAGAAATCCAGCGTCCCGATTTTGTTGCTGACGGCGCGCGGCGAAGCGGGCGATCGCATCGAAGGGTTGGAGCGCGGCGCGGACGACTATTTGCCAAAGCCGTTCGAGCCGCGGGAGTTGCTGCTTCGGATCGCCACGATCTTGCGGCGTGCGGGTCAGCCGGCCGAGCAGGTCAAGCAGATCATCCAGCTGGGCCTTTGCCGGTTCGATCCCGAGCGCGGCGAGCTTGTGCGTGACGGCAAGCCGGTGAAGCTGACGTCGGCAGAGTTGCAGTTGATGCGGGTGCTGGCGGCGAACCCCGGGCAGACGTTTACGCGCACCGACCTGTCGCAGCGAATGGGCGAGGTTTTGGAGCGCACGGTCGATGTGCAGATCACGCGGCTGCGGCGCAAGATCGAGAACGATCCGAAGTTGCCGCTCTATCTGCAGACGGTGCGTGGTATCGGCTACGTGCTGATGCCCGATCGCGTGGGGTAGGCGATGAGCCGCGGTTGGTTTCGCCGTTACATGCCACGCGGGTTGTTCGGGCGCTCGCTCGTCATCATCGTCATGCCGGTCGTGGTATTGCAGGCGGTCGTGACCTATCTCTTGTTCGACCGGCAGTGGGAGGCGGTGACGACGCGTATCTCGCGTGGCGTCGCGGCGCAGATCGCACTGTTCGTTCAGAGCTATGAGGCATTCGGGCCCGAACGGTTCGCTGGCGAAGCGGCGCGGCTTGGAGAGCTGTCGTTCGGCCTCGCGATCACGGTCAAGCCCGGTGAAAAGATACCAAACACCGAGTCGCCCGCCTTCGAAGTTCTGAAGCAGACATTCGTCCGCGAGCTTGCGATGAAGACGGGGCGGCCGGTGTGGGTGGATTCGGACTCGTTCGAGGATCAGGTCGAGATCCGCATTCAGCTCGACGGTGCCGTGATGCAGGTCTTGGCCGAGCGCAAGCGCGTCATGTCGACGAACACCCACGTGTGGGTTCTTTGGAGCATGGGGACGGCCCTCATCCTGCTGTCGGTCGCCATCCTTTTCTTGCGCAATCAGATTCGGCCGATCGAGCGGCTTGCCGACGCGGCCGAGGCGTTCGGTAAGGGGCGCGATGTGCCGGACTTCCGGCCAGCGGGTGCGACCGAGGTGCGACGCGCGGGGCTTGCGTTCCTCGACATGCGCGAGCGCATCTCGCGGTTTGTGCAGCAACGGACGGACATGCTGGCCGGTGTCAGTCACGATTTGCGTACGCCGCTGACGCGTATGAAGCTTGAGCTTGCGATGATGAAAGACGACCCTTCTGTTCACGCGTTGAAAGACGATTTGGAAGAGATGGGCCATATGCTCGACGAGTATCTGGCATTCGCGCGGGGCCAAGCCGGGGAGGGTGCTGCGGATACCGATATCGGGCAGCTGTTGCGTGACATCGCAACGAGCGCGCAACGCAAGTTCGATGCGAAGACGCCGCACAAGAAGGTGGACGTTTCCGTCGGCAGCGACCTGGTCCTTGAGGTCCGCCCAAATGCTATGCGCCGGTGTGTGACGAACTTGGTCGAGAACGCGCTGCGCTATGGCAACCGTGCCGCGGTCAGCGCGCGCCAGCAGGAAGATATGGTCGAGATCGCGGTCGAGGATGACGGTCCCGGCATTCCACCCGACCGGCGCGAGGAAGCGTTCCGGCCGTTCCATCGCCTCGACACCGGACGCACGCTGGCGCAGGGCGGCGGCGTGGGTTTAGGGCTCGCGATCGCGCGCGATATCGCGCGCGGGCATGGCGGGGATATTACGCTCGGCGAGAGTGCGCTGGGCGGTTTGCGGGCTGTGGTGCGTTTGCCGGTTTAGTTTACTTCCGGGCGGTCGTGATTTTCTCGGCGAGTTCTTGCATTTCGACGATCGATTCCTTGGCGCGTTCTTGCATGATCTTGAAGGCGTCGCTGTTCGCATCGATTGCGAGTTCGGCGAGTTCCTTCATGTGCTTCAGTGCGCGGCCGACCGTCTTTTCGACGAGTTCGGCTTGCTTCTTCGGCAGGTCTTTGCCGTCGTTCGCCTTCATGAGATCGGCGACGGATTCTTGGATCGCCTGCATCGATTCGGCCATGATCTCGCCCTGGCGGCGCATCATGTTTTGGTAGCCCTGGGCGGCCTTCTGGTTCGCTTTGATCAGCGCTTCGAAGTTTTTCTTCTGGCTTTGCATCAGCGCGCTGTTGTCGATGCCGGGCACGGAGAAACGGTCCCAAAAGCCCTGGTCGAAGTTCGGCCATTTGAAATCGAACTCTGGGAATGGGCTTTTGCTCGACATGGGTCTGTCTCCTTTGGGGTCGGGCAAGATGAGCCCGCGCGGGAGGCTACGTCAATCGGCGTCCGCAGGTTCTTCTTGGCCTTCGTCGGCGCGCACGTTCTGAAGCCGCTCGGTCCATTCTTCGATGAGGCGCAGGCGGCGGTCGACGTGAGCCATGGTTTTCGCCAAGTCCTCGCCGTCTTCGAGCCAGATGCCCATCGATTCCGCAAGCAATACGCCAACGCCGCGGGTGACGAGGAAGCCTTGCCAGCCGGTGGTTGGTAGTCCCGCGCTGTCGGCGATCCAGAAGGCGCTGCGGACGGTTGCGGGCAGGACGTCGAAGATCGCGCCGGGATCGCCCTTCGTGTCGGCGTGGATGACGGCGATAGCGGGTTTCAGCGGTGTCATCGACTCGAAGCAACCGATGATCGCGTCGAAGGCGCGGTCGCGGGGCGGGATGTTTTCGTCCGGTTCGATGGCGCGTTCGAGGGCTGCGATGTCGATGCGTTTCGCGATCAGTTGCAGTAGCGCGCGCTTGTCGGGGCAGAGTTCGTAGAGCGTTGCCGGCGGGATTTTCGATTTACGCGCGAGGGCCGTCAGCGATAGCGCCTTCCAGCCGCCTTTTTCGATTGCGGCGAGCGCTGCTGTGACGAGCTTGTCTTCTGGTGAGAGTTTGGCCGCCATGGCGTGAGCCTAGCGCGTTTTGGCGAGTTCGAAGCCGCGCGCGTTCGCCGCAGCGATGGCCTCGGCTAACAGCTGCTCGAAACGGCCTTCTTTCATAAGGACTTTCAGTGCGGCTTCCGTGGTGCCGCCAGGGCTTGTTACGGAGCGGCGCAGGTCGCCGGGTGCGGTCGCGTTGCTTGAGAGCAAGGCACCGGTGCCTTCAATCGTCTTGCGGGCGAGCGTTGCGGCGATGTCCGGCGGCAATCCGATGCGTTCGCCAGCGGCTGCCATCGCCTCGGCGAGCAGGAACACGTAGGCGGGACCGGAGCCCGAGACGGCTGTCACCGCGTTCAATAGTTCTTCGCCTTCCAGCCAAACGAGGTCGCCGACGCCTTTCAGCAGGCGGTCGGCGAGTTTGCGCTGTGCAGCGGTTGTCGTTGGCGTGGCGTAGGCGGCGCTGATGCCCTTGCCGATCGATGCGGGTAAGTTGGGCATCGCGCGCACGATGGCTTTCGGCGCGCCGAGCCAAAGGCTTAAGCTCTCGATCTGTGTGCCGGCGGCAATCGAGATTACGACCGCGTTGCGTGCGGCGTCCGCATAGGCCGGCGCCGTTTGCGGCATCATCTGCGGTTTGACGGCGATGATAAGCGCTTCCGGGTTTGTGCCTTGAGCGACCCGTGCGTCGGCACCTGTCGATGCGCCTGCTTTGCGGAAGGCGCGCGCGTCGGCCGCTTTGATCGCGGGGTCTATGAGGATGAGGCGGGGGCCAAGTTCGGCCGCGATTAAGCCTCGCGCTATCGCGCCGCCCATGTGGCCGACGCCAACGATAACGATTGGGCGGCCTTGCGAGGGCGCCGGTTTCGGCTTCGAGGTTAGGCGTTTCCCTGGCACTGGTAGACCACCGCGGCTGCTGCTTCGGCGGCGGACTTACCGGCCCAGATGACGAATTGGAAGGCCGAATAGTAGCGGTCGCAGGCTTCCAGCGCGGCGTCGATCAGACCTTCGCACTGTTCCGGGACCGCCATGGCGCCGCGGAGCAACAGGCCGTGGCGGAAGATCACCTGGCCTGAATCCGGCCACATCTCGAAGTGGCCCAGCCAAAGCTGCTCGTTGATGATGTTGATCAGGGCCGCGACTTCCGGGCGCTTTTGCTTGGGCACTTTGACTTCAAGCTGGGCGCAGAGCTGCAGCGTTTCCACGTCGTGGCGCCACGAGAACGAGAGGTGGTGGTCCTCGCTTTGTCCCGGGAACGACAGGTGCATTTCGTCTTCACCCGCCCGGTCGAACAGCCATTCGTTTTGAACCGCGATTTGCTCCATCAGGTCGAGCGGGTTGCCTTGAGACACTTCGGCATGAATCTGCGGTGTGCTCATTCGTTGGTTCCAGCCTCATCTCGGCCCCCCAGAGTCAGCCCGCCGCCGGAGGGTACCGGCGGCGGGATGATAAGAGGGCAGTTAGCAAGGGTACGCAGGGAGGTGCTCCGGGCCTGGAAAACTGACGCTCCAACATTTAGTAGCCCGACGCGAAGCACCTCCTATGAGTGGGAAGGTGCACTAACCGTTGAATCCTGCGCAAGAGTCCGTCTGTGGGCTGAATCATTGTTCATGTGGACTGTGTTCGCGAAGTGAATCCGCGGTTGGGGACAGCTTGCGGATAGATCGATACGCGACGTTTCAGAAAAGTAATTGAGTGCGAGTCCTGCGAGTCTTGGGCGCTTCGCTCAACTCTCATGGTGTGATTGTTTCTGAGCGCATCGGACTCTTGTTGGTGAATCGCGGCCGCCTTGACACTCACGAAGCGGCAATCGCAAGTCTGGTGTGCTGCTCGATAGGACCAACTCCGCATGGCGGTCATTCCGTTTCCCGAAATCGATCCGGTGCTTATTCAGATCGGGCCGATCGCCATCCGCTGGTATGCGCTGTCCTATATCGCAGGGCTGCTTGGGGCGTGGTGGTTCATTCTTCGTTTGATCCGGACGCCGCGCCTGTGGGCGGGCGCGCCGTTCAACGGCAAGCCGCAAGCGACGAGCGATCACATCGGCGACCTGTTTGTGTGGGCTGCACTCGGCGTTATCCTTGGCGGGCGGCTTGGCTACATTCTGTTCTATGGGCTGATCTACGAGTGGGAGAAATTTTCGGCTGAGCCATGGAAGATCTTCTACACGTGGGAGGGCGGCATGTCGTTCCACGGCGGGGCGATCGGCGTCGTAGTCGCGATCATTCTGTTCGCGCGGCGCAACAAGCTCGACATGGTGGCGCTCGGCGATTTGGTCGCGATTGCGGCACCGATTGGGTTCTTTACCGGGCGGATCGCAAACTTTGTGAACGGCGAACTGTGGGGAAAGGTGACGGATGTGTCGTGGGGGATGGTGTTCCCAGCCGCCGCGACTCGCGCACCGGACGGTGTGACCGTGCTTAGCAATCCGCCACGGCATCCGAGCCAGCTCTACGAAGCGGGGCTTGAGGGCGTTTTGTTGTTCGTGATCCTTGTCGTGATGGTCTACCGCTTTGACGCGTTGAAGCGGCCGGGGCTTTGCATCGCGGTGATGTGGGCGGGGTACGGCTTGTTCCGCTGGATCGTCGAGGCTTTCTTCCGGGAGAACGCGCATCAGTCGTTGTTCGGCGGGGCGATCTCGATGGGAACAGTTCTGTCGCTTCTGATGTTCGCGTTCGCCGGGTTTTTCTTTTGGTATGCGCTGTACCGCAAAGGGCCGGCGCTGCAGGCGTCATGAGCGACGTCGCGCGGCACCTCAAAGATCTTATCCGCGCCGACGGACCGATATCGGTTGCCGAGTTCATGCGGATCGTTCTCACCGCGCGTGGCGACAGTTATTACCGGCGGGCCGATCCGTTGGGGGCGCGGGGCGACTTCGTGACAGCGCCGGAAGTTTCACAGATTTTCGGCGAGCTGATCGGGCTTTGGTGTGTCGACGTTTGGCAGAAGCTTGGTGCGCCGAAGACGTGCACGCTTGTGGAGCTAGGCCCGGGCCGCGGAACGCTGATGAAGGATGCGCTTCGGGCGGCGCGCGTGGCGCCTGCGTTCCTGAGCGCCGTTTCCGTCGCCATGGTTGAGGTTAGCGAGGTGCTGCGGCGGCTGCAGCAAGACGCGCTTCGCGAGGCGCCGGTGACTGCGCATTGGCTCGACCGGTTCGAGGACTTGGAAGTCAAAGGGCCGTTGATCGTCGTCGCGAACGAGTTCTTCGACGCTCTGCCGATCCGGCAATGGGTGCGTGGGTCTGCCGGTTGGAGCGAGCGGTGTGTGGGTCTTTCGGGTGATCTGCTGATCTTTGGCGCATCCGGCACTGTCGATGAACGGCTTGTCGCGGCGGCGGTGCGTGGCGCGCCGGTGGGATCGATCGTCGAGACGTCGCCTGCGCGTGCGGCCGTCGCGCGCTTGATCGGCGAAGAGATCGCGCGCCATGGCGGGGCTGCGCTTGCGATCGACTATGGGTTCGAGGGGCCTGCCTCCGGCGATACGTTGCAGGCGGTGAAGGCGCATGCCTTTACCGACGTTCTGGCTGATCCCGGTCACGCGGATGTGACGTCGCACGTGGACTTCTCGGCGCTTCGCGACGCGCTTGTTGAGGGTGGCGCGGCGGTGCTGCCGGTCGCCTCGCAGGGTGCTTTTTTGAACCGGTTGGGGGCGCGCGAGCGTGTTCAGGCGTTGAAGCGGCCAGCTTCCGCGGGCCAAGCCCACGACCTCGATGCGGCCTATGCCAGGTTGACCGGCGACGGGGCGATGGGCAGCTTGTTTAAGGTGCTGTGCGCGTATGCACCGGCGACGTTCGAACCAGTGGGTTTTTCCGACGCATGAAACCGCTTCAGTCGCAGCACCTTATCGGGGACGGAGTCGCGCACGGTTTCTTCGGCCGGCAAGACGGCGTGTCTGGCGGTATCTATGCGTCACTGAATTGCGGCTACGGATCGGGCGACGACAGCGTTGACGTTTGTGAGAATCGTACGCGCGTTGCGACGTGGTTGGGGACCAGTGAGCCGCAGTTGATCACGCTGTACCAAATCCACAGCACTGACGCTTTGCATGTCACGGAACCGTGGACGCGCGCCGCGCCGCCCAAGGCCGATGCGATGGCGACAACACTGCGCGGTGTGGCGCTCGGTGTTTTGGCGGCCGACTGCGGACCCATCCTCCTCGCCGATCATCGCGCGGGCGTGATCGGTTGCGCGCACTCGGGATGGAAGGGTGCGCTCGGCGGCGTTGCGGAGTCCATTGTCTCGTTGATGGAGCGGCTTGGTGCCGTTCGCTCACGCATTCGCGCGGCGACCGGTCCATGTATCTCGCAAGATTCTTACGAAGTGGGGCCGGAGTTCGAGGCGCGGTTTGCAGAGGCGGACACCGGCAACAGGCGCTACTTCGTGCCTTCGCCGCGTGCCGGGTATTGGCAGTTCGACTTGCCGGGTTACGTGACGGCGCGTCTTAAAGCGACCGGTATCGGTGCTGTCGAGACGTTGAACATGTGCACCTATGAGCACAACGAATCGTATTTTTCATACCGGCGCACGACGCATCGCGGCGAGACCGACTATGGCCGCAATGTTTCTGCCATCATGCTGAAGCCATGAAGCGTCTTGTGCTGCTTATTGCGTTTGCAGGTCTTGCCGCGTGCTCTTCGGTGACGGAGCCGCTCGGCATGGAAGATCCGTTCGGCATCCCGCAGCCGTTCAAGGGGATGGAGCGTAACGACAACATGATCGCGCAGGCGATCCGGGTTCCGGCGCTTGTGGTCGCCGCGCCGGGTGGCCTTGCCGAAGATCGTGCGCAGGCGCTGCGTGCCCGCGTCATCCAACTGGCTCAGGCGAGCGACATCCCTGCTCTCAGCGAGGCCGGCGTGCGTGCCTGGTCGCTGACCGGCGAGGCGGCGCGGATCGAGACGCCGCCAGCGAAACCGGCGGGCAAACGCAAAGGCAAGAAGCGGGACGAAGGCGGGCGGGGTGTCATTGTATGGCGGCTCGCCGATCCCGAAGGCATTGAGAGGGCGAAGTTTTCGGTATCGTTCAAGACGGTACAAGAGACGCTCGGCGAAGCGGATTTACGTATTGTGGCGCAAGACACGGTGAATGCGCTCGACGCCGCGTTGTTACGCCCGAACACGCAAGCCTCTCAAACGATCACCGCGGCTGTGAAGCCGGTCGCTTGGATTGGTGCGGTGAAAGGGGCGCCAGGGGATGGTAATCAGGCGCTGGCGCGCGCTCTTACCGGCATTCTGCCGATGAAGGGTGTTGCGCTTGGGGACACGAGAGCGAAGGCGCAGTGGCGGATCGAAGGCATGGTCAAGGTGGTACCTGGTGCTAACGGCCAGGACGCTGTGACGCTGACGTGGCGCGTGCTCGATGCCAGCGGCAAAGAGGCGGGGAGCATCACGCAGGAAAATGCCGTTCCGCGTGGGCGGCTCACTAAACCTTGGCGCGAGATCGCGGGGTTTGCCGCAGAAGCTGCGGCGGAAGGTATCGCACAGCTTATTCAACAGGTTACAGCCTCCACACAGGGGTGAGGTGCGTTGCCAGGGGGGTGGGGCGTTGCTACAAGCCGCGCGCGCTCTCACTTCCGTTCGCTCAAGCCCTCATGGATTCCGCGACATGAAGCTCCTCGCCGGCAACAGCAACCATCCGCTCGCGAACCAGATCAGTGCCTACCTGAAAGTGCCGCTGACGAAGGCGATCGTCCGCCGGTTTGCCGACATGGAAGTCTTCGTCGAGATTCAGGAAAACGTTCGCGGGCAGGACATGTTCGTGCTGCAGTCGACGTCGTTCCCTGCGAACGACCATTTGATGGAGCTTTTGATCTGTATCGACGCGTTGCGCCGGTCGTCGGCGAAGCGCATCACCGCGGTCGTACCTTACTTCGGCTACGCGCGGCAGGACAGGAAGCCCGGCCCACGCACGCCGATCTCGGCAAAGCTGGTCGCCAATTTGATCACGATGGCGGGCGCGCACCGCGTGCTCACACTTGATCTGCACGCAGGGCAGATTCAGGGGTTCTTCGATATCCCGACAGACAACCTTTACGCCGCGCCGATCTTCGAGGACGACATCAAAGAGCGCTTCAACGGCGAAGACTTGATGGTCGTGTCGCCGGACGTCGGTGGTGTTGTTCGCGCGCGGTTGCTCGCGCGGCGTATCAATGCGGACCTTGCCATTGTCGACAAGCGGCGCGAACGGGCGGGGACGTCGGAGGTCATGAACATCATCGGCGACGTGTCGGGCCGTACCTGCATTCTGATCGACGATATCGTCGATTCTGCGGGTACACTGTGCAACGCCGCCGAGGCGCTGATGAACAAGGGCGCCAAGGCGACTTATGCCTATGTCACCCATGGCGTGCTCTCGGGCGGTGCGGTTGCCAGGGTTAAGGGTTCGGGCTTGAAGGGCCTCGTGATCACGGACTCGATCGCCCCGACAGAGGCGGTCCGGGATTGCCCGAATATCAAGGTGCTGCCAACGGCTGAGCTTTTGGGCGAGGCTATCCAGCGGATTTCCGAGGAACGCTCGGTTTCGAGCCTGTTCGACTAGCGCACGCGATCCAGCGTCATAAGGCCGTTGATCTTTAGGGTCCTGCCGTCAGGTGTTTTGAGGATGTTTTCCCATGGATTGAACACGGGGACACCGGCATATACGAACTCTTCCGCGTTGCGCGTCGCGACACAAAATCCCTGTTGCCGCGCGCTCGCGGCGATCAGCGTATCCGGCGGTCCGACCGGTCGTCCGGTTCGACGGAGTGTCTCAAGGATGTTGCGCCATGCGATGAGTGTGTCTTCGTCAATTGCAACAACGTTGGGACCTAGCCACTGGCGAACTGTTTCCAGCCAAACGAAGAGCTGTTTGCGTTGTGCTTCTTGAGCTCGCTCAATTCCAAATCTGATTTCGGCTAAGGTCACCGGGCTGGCGAACAGCGAGGTTTGGGGTTGCGAATCGACCCATGTTGTCACGGTCGCGTTTGGGTTCGGTTTTCTGAGTTCTGAGATTACGTTGGTATCCAGTAGCCAGCCCCTCACAGGTCGACCGGCCGTACGGTGATCGAGATCGGTTCGAACTCGAAACTAAAGTCTTTGTCGGGGCAGGCCTGCAGGACCGAGCGCAAAGTCGGGTAGCGTTCACGAACAGTCAGCTTAGAGAATTCTTCGGCAGAAACGACGACGACGCTATCTTTGCCGTGAACGGTCACGTGCTGAGGGCCCTGCTGGTGGGCGCGGCGGACGACTTCGCTGAAGGAGGTCTTCGCATCCTGCAGCGGCCAGGGGCGGCCTTTGGGGTGGGTTTTGCGTTTCGGCATTCTGACTAGTCTGGTCATAATTTGAATATGACTGCGGGTAGCTTAACAGTCAATGAGCGGCGTTGTGACCGTTGACCGGGGTCCGAGCCATCCGGTACACCCCGCGCCTCTTCCGCATTGGGCGGAATGAACAGGATAAGGGGCAGTTTCGCCCCTGAAAGGGTTCAGGAGCCATGACAGACTTAGTTTCGATTTCAGCCAAGAACCGCGCCGGCAAAGGCACCGGCGATGCACGTGCGGTGCGCCGTACCGGCGACATCCCGGGCGTGCTTTACGGTGCGGGCATCGAGCCGCGCGCGATCACCATCACGGTGCGCGATATTGCCAAGCACTATGAGACGGGCCGCTTCACCTCGACGCTTTTCGAACTCAATCTCGAAGGCGAGAAGATGCGGGTGATCCCGCGCGAGGTGCAGGTCGATCCGGTGACGGAGCGCCCGATCCATGCGGACTTCCAGCGCCTGGTCGCGGGTGCGCGCATTCGTTTGTTTATTCCTGTGCACTTCAACAACCATGGCGACTCGCCGGGTTTGAAGCGCGGCGGTGTGCTCAACATCGTGCGTCATGAAATCGAGTTCTTCTGTCCGTCGGAACGTATTCCTCAATTCATCGAAGCCGACCTCAAGGGCATGGATATCGGCGACAGCCTGCACATTTCGCACATCAAGCTGCCCGAAGGCCTGATGCCGGTGATCCGCAACCGCGACTTCACGGTTGCGACCGTGGCTGCACCGTCGGCGCTGACGGAAGTGGAAACGAAACCAGCAGCTGCGGCCGAAGGTGAGGCGGCAGCAGGTGCGGCGCCGGCCGCTGGTGCGGCTCCTGCTGCGGGTGCTGCGGCACCGGCGGCTGGTGGCAAAGCTGCTGCGGCGGGTGGCAAGGCTGCAGCTCCGGCTGCGGGTGGCAAGGCTGCCGCGGCTCCGGCTGCTGGTGCGAAGGCGGCGCCGAAGGCTCCGGCCGCCAAGAAGTAGACGCGATCGCTTAGTTGAATTGCGGCGGCCGCCAAGTCCAATTGGCGGCCGTTTGCATATTACGGTTTTAAGGGATGCTGCTTATCGTCGGTCTCGGCAATCCGGGCGAGACCTATCAAAACCACCGCCATAATATCGGATTCATGGCGGCGGACGCGATTGCGAACGCGAACGGCTTTTCGCCGTCACGCGTGAAGTTTCGTGGGCAGGTTCGCGAGGGGACGCTGAAGGGCAAAGCGGGTGCGGTGAAGGCGTTGATCCTTAAGCCTTCGACGTACATGAACGACAGCGGCACGGCGGTGCAGGATGCCGTCGCGTTTCACAAAATTCCAATCGAGCAGGTTTGGGTGCTCTACGACGAGCTCGATCTTGCGGCCGGTAAGGTGCGGGTGAAGCAGGGCGGCGGGAACGCGGGGCACAATGGCTTGCGTTCGATTTCGACGCACGCGGGTAACGATTATTGGCGCGTGCGGATCGGGATCGGGCATCCGGGCGAGAAGGAGCGCGTCACCGGCCACGTGCTTGGCAATTTCACGAAGGCGGACCGTGCGTGGGTTGATCCGTTGCTGGATGCGGTCGCGCAAGCGGCTTCGTTCATTGCGGACGGCGACGGGCCGGGGTTTATGAACAAGGTAACGTTGCTGACGCAGCCGCAGCGCGAAGTGAAACCGAAGCCGCCGGGAAAAACGAAGGACTGACGTATCATGGGTTTCAAGTGCGGCATTGTCGGGTTACCGAATGTGGGTAAGTCCACGCTGTTCAATGCGCTGACGCAGACGGCGGCGGCGCAGGCAGCGAACTATCCGTTCTGCACGATCGAGCCGAACGTGGGCGAGGTCGCGGTGCCGGACCCGCGGCTCGATACGCTGGCCAAGATCGGGAAGTCCGCGCAGATCATTCCGACGCGATTGACGTTCGTCGATATCGCCGGGCTCGTGCGCGGGGCGTCGAAGGGCGAGGGGCTGGGTAATCAGTTCCTGTCGCACATACGCGAAGTGGATGCGGTAGCTTACGTGCTGCGTTGTTTCGACGACGGCGACGTCACGCATGTCGAAAACCGGATCGACCCTCTGGCGGATGCCGAAACCGTTGAGACGGAGTTGATGCTCTCCGACCTTGAGAGCTTGGAGAAGCGCGCGCCGGC
>JBJXEH010000231.1:0-8681 GCA_046153995.1 Micropepsaceae bacterium | reverse complement strand
CCCTTGATACAAGCGTCAAGCGTCTTCTCGAGAAGGGCCACCGCCGTCTCCGCATCACCGGTCGCTAGGGCAAGCCTGCCGTGAGCGTTCGTGATCAAGACGCGCGAGTAGGGCTGGTCGAGGTCGCCCAAGATGCGTTCACCGCGTTCGATGTAGGCCTTCGCGTCGGCGATGCGGCCGCGATCGAGCAAGAACGACGCCAGGAACGCGCAGGACCGCACGCTTGGGAAGAACATGCGCCCGAACGTCGAACGCTCGTCTTCGGGGCTGTAGGTATTCAAGAGGTCGGTATAGGTGGCGATCGCCTCATCCAGGCGGCCCATCGCGTGCTGGATGTGCGCGGTCATCGACTGTGCGCTGTCGCGAAGGGCGAAGAAGCCCGACTCTTTTGCGATCTTCAATGCAATATCCGCATTGACGCCCGCAACATCGTGGCGCGACCAAATCCAATTGAACACGGCGTAGTGCGCGCGAACGATGCCCTCGCGCAGCCGTTCGCCCCGCGCCTCGCAAAGTTGGATCGCCAGCAGAAGCGCACGTTCGTATTCCTCCGCGTCGCCGGATTGCTGTAGCGCATCGAGACAGGTCATCACGAGGTCGAGAAGCGGCCCGCTTGCCGGGTCCGGAAGCGAAGGCTTCAACCGCATCGCCCAATCATAGAGCGCACGGATTGTCTTTTGCGACGACGTGCGTACGCCGAGCTGACAAGCGGTCACGAGTTGGGCCAGCGCCTTCTCGATTTGGCCCGAGCGTTCCGCGTGATAGGCGAGGCGTTCGAGCGTCGCGGTGGACGCATTTGCTTGGCCCTCGAACGCGGCCGCGGCGCGTGCGTGAATCTCGCTGGCTTCGGTTCGCAGCAGCGTCATCAGCGCGCCGCCGCGAAACAGCTCATGCCGAAATTTGATCTTCGACGTATTCGAGGCATCGAGCAGGTGTTTGGCTTCGAGCTCGGCCAAAATCGCGTCGAGTTCGCCCTCTTCCACGCCGCTTGTTGCGGCCAGAATGGGCCGTTCGATTTCAGCGCCCAGAATGCCTGCGCCGAGCATCACGCGGCGTGCCGCGGGCGAGAGATCGGCCATGCGGGATTGAACGAGACTTCCGATCGAGAGCGGCGTCGCGTCGGCGTCTTTGTGTTCGTTCGCGGGCATCCGCAGGAGCTCTTGCAGGAAGAACGGATTGCCGGCCGCGCGCTGAACAAGCCGATCGATGGGGCCATGGTCGCGCGCCAGGCTCGGTGCCGAAAAGAACCGGCAAAACTCTTTTGCCTCCGCAGGCGCGAGCGCGCCTAAGTCAACGACCTCGTCCGCAGCGCGAGCAGCTTCTTCGCGCGCCGCTACGCGGGCGGTCATTAGAAGCCAAAGGCGGTTGTGCGATGTCAGACGGTGAAGGACGGTCAGAAGATCGGTGGTTTCCGGGTCTAGGTGGTGGACATCCTCGACGAGGACCAACAGCGGCTGGCGCCGCGCCGTACGCTCCACAAGGTCGGCGATAGCCGCGAACATGGTTTCGCGTCTGCCTTGTGCGGTCAGTGCGCTCCACCCGGCATCATCGACGGTAGCGCCGGCGGCCTCTACCAGTCCCGGCTCGAATTTATTCGGTGTCCCCTGGGTGCGCGCGGCTGATCGCACTTCCTCCGCCGCGGCAAGCGGGCCGCAGCCCAACAGGTTGCGCACGAAAGCCTTCAGCGACGAGAAGGGCGTATGGCGAAGGACCGAAATGCCCGCGATCTGTTCAACGCGCAGGCCGAGCGCGCGTACCGTGCGCGCCACTTCATGCGATAGGCGCGTCTTACCGATACCCGCTTCGCCGACAAGGGCGATTGAGGTGCCGGCCGAGGCGGTAGCGTCGATCATGGCGAGCACCTGCTCGAGCGTGCCTTCACGTCCGATCAGCGGCGAGACATCATCGTTGTCTAAGACGTGCGAAAGGTTGCGATCGAAGTTGATACTGCGCAGCTCAAAAAGCTTCAGAACGCGCTCAGGCGCCACCTTCAACTCGCCGCGCATGGCCGCGATAACCATGGGGCCTGCGAGCGCCAGCGTTTCAGCGGTCAGCAAGACGCCGTTTGGCGGCGCATCCCGCTCAACCTTTGCGGTGAAGTTTACGTCTGGGCCGACCGCGTCATAGTCGTCGCCGCGGCCGCTCTTTAGCGCGCGGATAAGAGCGCGGCCCGAGTGTACGCCAACGCGCACGGCGTCGAACCCGCCAGTGCCTGCTGCCGGCAGCGAGCTGAAGTCGTCGCAGATGGCTTGGCCGGCACAGCAGGCGCGCAGCGCGTGGTCTTCATAGGCCGTCGGAGCCCCGAAGATTGCCATAACGCCGTCGCCTTGGACGCGCGCAACCGTGCCGCCGAATTGGCGGACGCGCTGACGCATACGGGCAACGGCATGGTCGAGAAGCGCCTGGGCTTCCTCGATATCGAGGTCGGCAATTTGCGCCGTCGATGACACGACGTCGGCGAAAAGGACCGTAATTAAAGACGCAGCAGCGATCGGCGGGGCGTCGAGCCGTGCGCCAAGGCGCGATTGCGCCTCCGCCTCCCTGCCCTGCCCGCCCGGCACCTGACCCTCTTGCGACACGCAACAGCTCCCTCGACGGCGCAGTTTAGGCACTTGCGGCCCCCGCGCAAATGCCAGTTTGTCCGCTTGCCTGGTGCGAAAGACAGCGGCAGAGTTGTCTCATCCGGGTGGAACAAATGCGAAATCAACGCAATGCGGGGGCGTCGTGGATGCCGAGCGACCCCAAAGTCGGCGCAACGCTCGACAGGCTGCATCAAGAATCCAAGCACGATCGGATCGTGATCATGCGGGCCTTTCCGACAGGCCTGCTGGCGCTCATCCGCGGGCGATCGTGGTTTGAAGCGGTTTCGCCGTGGCTGAAATACACCTACGTGAAGGTCGGTTACGAAGCGGGCGAACTGATGTACACGACGGCGCGCGCCATCAACGCGCGGCGCATCATCGAATTCGGAACCGGATTTGGGTTTTCCACCATCTATCTTGCGGCCGCCGTCCGGGACAATGGCGGCGGAATGGTGATCACCACGGAGATCGAACCCACGAAGGCCCAAGTCGCTCAGCGGAATCTTATTGATGCAGGCTTGGAGCATTTCGTCGAGATTCGCACCGGCGATGCGATGGAGACGCTGCGCGACGTGGCAGCCCCCGTCGATATGGTCCTGCTTGACGGATGGAACGAGGCGTACATTCCCCTTGTCTTGATGCTGACGCCGAAGCTGCGCCACGGCTCCGTTGTGTTCGCAGACAATGTAAAGTTCTTCAAGAATGCGCTCAGGCCCTATCTCGAGCACATGCGCGATCCAGGGAACGGGTTCGTGACGACGACGTTGAACGCGGGGTCGGGGTTTGAGTATTCAGTGTATCTGCCGGTGAACGGCAGTTGAAACGAAAAAGGGAGCACTCGCCATATGCTCCCCGTTCCTACTTTTCCCTTGGACGGCTTAGAGCACGCCTAGCATGTGGTCGGCGCTGGAGACTTTGAAGGCGCCGGCTTCTTCGACTTCGAGCTTTTTGACCACCATGTCTTCGATCACCATTGCGTAGCGTTGGCTTCGGTGGCCCATGCCGAATTTGGAGGCGTCCAGTTCGAGGCCGAGCTTTTTCGTGAGGTCGCCGTTACCGTCGGCGACCATTTCGATTTTGCCGGCAGCGTTTTGTTCTTTGCCCCAGGCGCCCATGACGAACGCGTCGTTGACCGAGAGGCAGACAATCGCGTCGACGCCTTTTTTCTTGAAGTCGGCGGCGTGGTCGACATAGCCGGGCAGATGGCGGGCCGAGCAGGTCGGCGTGTAGGCGCCGGGGACCGCGAACAGCACGACCTTCTTTTTGCCGAACAGCTCGTCGGTGGTGACGGGGCCGGGGCCCTTTTCCGTCATGTGCATGAGCGTGACGGAGGGGATGCGGTCGCCGACTTTGATGGACATGGGGTCTCTCGCCTTTGTCTTCTGGTTTCGGGCGAGGGATGTAGGCGATCCTGACGCTTCAGGAAAGGGCGGCGGCGCTATTCCGCGCCGGGGCCCAGATTTGTGGTCCAAGAACCGGCCGGATCCATGGGGCGGCGCGGCGCGGGCGCGAACTCGACGCCGACGAGCGAACTGCCTTCAGCGCCAACCACCCAGACTTGCTCAAGGGCCCGGCCGCCGTCGATCAAGGTCACGCGGATGCGCTTTCCGGAAAGGTCACGCACCCGTTCGGCCGATCCAAGTTTCAAAATGAGCACCTTCGTCCGGATGTCGGCCGTGCCGCGCGGCTTGACCTCTGCGACGCGGATCAGGTCTTGGCCTTCCACGAGAACGAGGCTTGAGCGCTTGGCCTGAAGGCCCTTCACGCGAATCGCGAGATAGCCCTTTTTCCCATCGATCAACGTCTCGACACCGCCGATTTGCAGCCCGGTTTCGGAGGGATCATGCGACGGTTTGCGGCCCGCGAACGCCGCTATCAGGCGGGCGGTAGCCGGGTTGATCTTGAGCGGACCTGCCGCGGGCGGCAGGGTGATCTCGTGCTCGGCGGCTTTTGGGATGCAGACGTCGCGGCAAATGCCATAGGTCACCTTGAGGTGGAGCCGCACTGGCTTTGTCGGATCGGCAGCGCGGAACTCAACCGGCAAGACAACGTCGTTCTTGTAGAGGTTTAGCTCTTCGCCGTACGCCACGGAGCGTAAAGGCATCGGCCAAACCACATCAGGTTCGTCGGCGAGGTTTTGCGAGCCCGACCAATCGAAGACCGGTGGCATGCCCGATGAACCCGGCGCACGCCAATAGGTCCACCAACCCGCGTCCAACTTGATTTGAACGCCCGCACGATGCGTGCCCGTGCCCGCGAACTGAGCCGATTCCAGAATCAGGCGGCTTTGTGCGGGTGGCTTGCCGGTCCAAGGAGACACCTCGCCCGCAACGGCCAGCGCCGTCCACAGGAACGAAAGCACAACTGCAAGTTTGACCGCGACCTTCATGCCCTGTGAATTTACCGAAAGGTGGTGGCGGAACTACATGTGTTCATGACAGTTCAGGGGTAAATCTTCCGTGACCCCCTCTGCCGTTTGCGCCAGCGGTTGCGCGCACGGCAAGACTTCCCGTCCTTAATGAAACGGTTTAGAATAATTCTATGGGATTGTTCGGCAACAAGAGCAAAGAACAGAAGCCGACGGGCGGGTACCTGGAGGGCCAGGTGCTGATCGCTATGCCGAGCATGCCGGACCCGAAATTCTCGGAAGCGGTGGTGTTTCTGTGCGCGCACTCCAAACAGGGTGCAATGGGCCTCGTGCTCAACAAAGTCGTCAGCAACATCACGTTCGTGGATCTGTTGAAGCAGTTGCGTATCCGTCCGGGGAAGCCGGTCTCGGGCCGGCCGATCCTGTTCGGCGGCCCGGTCGAGACCGGCCGTGGCTTCGTGCTGCATACGCCCGACTACTCGGCCGGCGATGCGACCGTGAAGGTCGGGCAGAACGTCGGACTGAATGTCGGGCTTACGGCGACGGTCGATGTGCTGAAGGCCATCGCGGACGGACAAGGGCCAAAGGACGCGATGCTGGCGCTTGGCTACGCCGGTTGGGGCGGCGGGCAGCTTGAGAAAGAGATACAGAAGAACGGTTGGCTGACGTGTCCGGCGGACGAGTATTTGCTGTTCGGGCCGGAGTTGCAGGGCAAATGGAAGTACGCGATCCGCAAGCTCGGCTTCGATCCGTCACGACTTTCGCGGGATATGGGACAGGCCTGAGACCTGTTTCGGCTGGGCCGCCTGACCACGCGATCTCAACGCTATGAAGTTGTAGGCAGCGGTTGCATCCATCGGTGCGCCGAACAGATAGCCTTGCGCGAATTCGCAGTTCAGCGATTTCAGTTTCGTGGACTCGGTCTGCGTTTCGACGCCTTCGGCGACGACAGCCATGTCGAGATCGTGCGCGAGGCGGATGATCGCGCGCAGGATGACCGGTGTCTCTTCATTGTTCGCCATGTCGGTGATGAAGCTGCGGTCGATCTTCACCGTGTCGAACGGGAAGCGCTGCAGATAAGAGAGCGAGGAGAAGCCGGTACCGAAGTCGTCGAGGGCGAGGCCGGCGCCCGCCTCCTTCAGCCGCGTGAGCGCGCGGGCGGTCGAGTCCGGGTTTTGCATGATGACGCTTTCCGTCAGCTCGAGCTTCAGCGACAGGCGCGCGGGTTTTTCTGCGCGTAGCGTCGCCACCACGTCGTCGAAGAACTCCTGGCGGAACAACTGGCGCGCGGAGACGTTGACACTGCAGAACAGCGGCTCGGCCATCGGAAAGTAGGTCTGCCAGCGCTTCAGTTCCGACGTTGCGCGCTCCACGGCGTAGCGGCCAAGCGGCACGATGAGGCCGGTTTCTTCTGCAACCGAAATGAACTCGCCCGGCGACAGCAGACCGCGCGAGGGATGGCGCCAGCGCATCAGCGCCTCGAAGCCAGCGATCGAGCCGTCGACCAAGCGGATAATCGGCTGATAGTGGAGCTCGATCTCTTGGCGGTTGAGCGCGGTGCGCAGGTCGGTGTCAATGATCAGACGTTCGGCGGACCGCGGTTTCATTTGCGGCTGGTAGATTTCGAAGCCGCCGCGGCCTGCGCGTTTGGCGTGGTACATCGCCACTTCCGCTTCACGCAGCACGTCGCTGGCGTAGCGGTGGCCGGGTTCGATCAACGCGAGACCGATCGTGGCGGCCGGGTAGATTTCGCGGTCGTTGATGGCGACGGGTTGGGTCAGCGCGTCACGGATGCGTTGTGCCACTTGCGCGCCTTCTTCGTCGCCCGGAGCTCCTAGAGCCAGGACCGCGAATTCGTCGCTGCCCAGTCTTGCGACGGCGTCGTCGGGGCCGGCGGCGTGGTCGAGGCGGCGGGCGATCTGCGTCAAGAAGCGGTCGCCGGCTTGGTGGCCCATGCTGTCAGTGATGATGCGCAGGCGATCGACGTCGATGGCGAGGACCGCGCCCTGGCGGCGGGATTGGCCGCTGCGCATCGCGGTCAAGATGCTGTCGAGGCGCGCGAGGAACGCGTTGCGCAGCATGAGGCCGGTGACGGGATCGCCGGTTTCGTCGCTTTGGCGTTGAGACTCTTGCGCCTTGCGGCTGGTGACGTCGCTCACGACGCCGATGCAGCGGATTGCTTTGCCTTGCGGGTTGGCCATGCAGCTTGCGCGTAGCTTGATCCAGCGGAAGCCACCCTTCGCGTGACGCATGCGCATTTCGAGCGTGAACGACGAGTTGCCTTGGCGGCGGTGGGCGTTGATCGAATCCGCGTAGAGCTGCACGTCTTCTTGCGCGATGAAGCTTGCCCATTTGCGTTCGGATTCGCCGAGCGTGCCGGCTTCCAGCCCAAGCAGCGCTTCGACCGAGGGCGACACGAATAGCTTGTCGGATTCGAAGTTCCAGTCCCAGAGTCCTTGGTGCGCGGCGGCAAGGCCCAAGGCGTAGCGGTACTCGACCTCGCGGGTTTTGCGCTGTTCGGCGGTGACTTGCTCGGCCTCGCGGTCTTCCTTCGCGTGGTCTTGCGGGATCGAACCGGTGAACGCGAGTGCGAGCATGCCTGCGGTCAACAACGCGTCGCTAACGAGCGGCAGGTTCGCGACTTGCTGAGTCACTTCGGCGGGGACGAAGCCCGGCGCCATGAACGCGATCAGCCCCAAGACAATGCCCGGGATCAGCGCCTTTGCGCGGGGGCTGGTGAATGCGAGCGACAACGCGAACACGATCGCGGCGGCGGCGGCCACGACAGCAAGCACACGCAAGATCGGGAACGCGTAGGTCACACCGAACGCTGTTACGACCGCGAAGCCCATGATGGCGAAGGCTCCGCCGTCGAAGAAGACGGCCGTGCTGCGGCGATTGTAGTCGTGCCCCAAGTACGTCGTGAGGAACCGCATGCCCGACGCGATCATCACCGCGCCGGTGACGAGCGTGAACTCCGGCGAGACGGTGATCACAGTGCCGGTCAGTAACAGGATAACAAGCGCGCCTAACGAGATCGCGGCCCACCCCGGCTGCCAGGAGCTGTGATAGAGCGCGAGACTTGCGAGCCAGAGCGCCATTGCGGCGGCGGCACCCGCCAAGATACCGACGATCAGCGTTTCGGATTGCTTCTTTGCTGCGAGGACCTCGGGCTTCCACATGTTCCATGTGGCGCCCTCGATATCGCCTCTGATCCTGATGGTGATGCTCGTTGCGGTGAGAGGGTTCAGGTGGATGCTTGCAGCCTTTGCGCCACCGGCATCGATCAGCGATGCGTCACCGCCTTCGATTGTGACGCCGCTGATAGCACCGGTGGCGGCCGTTCCTAGGAAACGGAAGATGCCTGCCGAGCCCTTCTCCAACGTGACGATGCGGTGGATGCGTTCGTTCTTCGGATTTGCGATCTCGATCGTGCGTTCGTTCGCGTCAGCCCCGGCCTTCGGTTGAAGCCAATGCGTGATGTCGCTGACGTCGCGATCGAGCGTTATGGGGGCTGCCGCAAACACGCACGCCGGTGCCAGCGCGAGAAGCAGCATCGCTGCCGCCCTCGCCAAGCGATGAAACCGGCTTGCGCTTGCATGCATTCGGGGGCAACGCACTGGTGACACACGGGGGACTTGGCTCGCCCGACTATCGTGATTGCGGGAGAAACCCGCAACTGGCGTTTCGCATTAACGATTGATGCTCACAAACGTTAAAGGCGCCGCTTC
>JBJXEH010000230.1:0-27651 GCA_046153995.1 Micropepsaceae bacterium | reverse complement strand
TCCATCTGCCCGCGCGGCGTTTCGCTTCCAACGCGGCTTAGCCAACCGTCGCCAGGCAACGCGAGCGCCAACTGCGCCACCTCCTGCAGCTTATCGATCGCTTCCGGATCGCTCTCGAACACCGGCGCCAGCCGCTCGACGAGCCCCCGCCCACGCCGCGCGCTTCGCCCCTCGGCACCGCGCAACCAGCGCCGCAACTCCGCCCCTTCCCAACCGGTGATGTGGATCGCAAAGAAACTGTCCGCCGCATCGAAGATATGGTGCCCTTCGTCGAACACATAGCGAAGGGGCGGCACGCTGCGCTCTTCCGGATCGAGATCGGCCAGCGCCGCATTGCGCGCAGCCTCCACCATCGTCAGCGCGTGATTGGCGACGACGACGCGGCTCGACCGCGTCTTGCGCACCGTGCGCTCCAAGAAGCAGCGGCGGTAATGCGGACACGCCGCATAGATACACTCGCCATGCCTGTCGGTGAGCGCATTCGAAAACCCCGGATGCGGCCAAGCCCACGCCGGAAAGTCTCCACCCTGCAAATCGCCATTCTTCGTCGCGGTCAGCCAGCGCGCGACGAGCCCCAGCGCCACCGTCTCGCGCTCGATCAACACGGGCAGCCGCCCCGCCGCTTCCTCAAAATTCAATAGACAAACGTAGTTCTCGCGCCCCTTGCGCACAGTGACTTTCTCGGCGCGCTCGGCTTCATCCGGATAAACGCGCACCAGTTCCTGAGCGATCTGCCGCTGCAAATTCTTCGTGTACGTCGATATCCAAACCGTGCCGTCATTGCGCTCCGCCCACAGTGTCGCCGGCGCGAGATAGCCGGCAGTCTTACCCAACCCCGTCCCCGCCTCCGCCAACACAACCGACGGCTCCCCTTCCTGCGAACGCGGCCGGAACGCTTGCGACGCCAGCGCTGCATAGTCAGACTGCGTCTTCCGCGTCTCCGCCCCCGGCCCCACAATCGCGCTTAAGTGCGCGCGCGCCTCCTCCGGCGAGATCGGCATGCTACCCGGCTGGCCCAGCGGCGGCGCATCCTCCCACTCCGGCAACTCGCGCCACGTGTCCATGCGTGGAGACGCCTTCGCACGGCCGTCAGGGTCCATCCGCTCAAGCAACAGCGGCGCCCAAGCCCATCGCGACAGCCCCATCGCGGCTGCAACGCGCGCCGCCATCGCCCGCCCCGTCATCTGCGCCGCCTCTTCCAGCAGCATCTCGGCAGCCACGCGAAGAGTCATCGCCTGCTCCGGCAAACTCTCCGGACGCTGCAGCGCCAACGCCCGCGCCAGCGCCGTCACACTCGGCGCAATCGGCTGCGCCGGCCGCACGAACGCAAACAGCTCCAACACATCGAAATGCATCGCCCGCGGCTCAGACCGCACACGCCCCAGCCGCTGCAACGTGAACCCGGTGTGAGCCGTCAGATGCGGTTCCGTCGACGCAGCCGCCAGCGCCTGCTCAGCTGAAGGCTGCTCGAACCGCCCATCCCCAAACGCAATCACCGCGCGGCGGAACGTCGCGACAAGCACGGGGATTGCGTCGAGTGAGGTTGCGGGGAGCGATTCCATATATAACAGAGAATATACCGCCCCCGCTGCGGGGCGGTCGAAATTTCGAAGCCGAAGGCTGAGGAAATTTCGGGTGGGGGGACGCTGTCTACGTGGGGTCCCCCCACCCGAACCTTCTCGCCCTATGGGCTCGAACGTTCGACCGCCCCGCAGTGGGGGCGGTATCTTCAAAAGAGAAGAAACATGTCCAAAGACCTAGCAATGGCCGCCAAGGCCTGGCCTTTCGAAGAAGCGCGCAAGCTGCTTGAGCGCGTGAAGCGCGACGAGGCTGCGGGCAAGGCGAAACCCTATGTCCTATTCGAAACAGGCTACGGCCCCTCCGGCCTGCCGCACATCGGCACGTTCGGCGAAGTAGCGCGCACAAGCTGGGTCCGCCGCGCGTTCCAGGAACTCTCGGACAAACCCACGCGCCTGATCGCCTTCTCCGACGACATGGACGGCATGCGCAAGATTCCGGAGAACATCCCGAACCACGAGATGCTGCGCGAACACATCCAAAAGCCCCTGACCGCAGTGCCCGACCCATTCGGCACGCACGAAAGCTTCGCGCACCACAACAACGCGCGCCTGCGCTCGTTCTTGGACGGCTTCGGCTTCGACTACGAATTCATGTCGGCGACCGACGCCTACAAATCCGGCAAATTCGACGCGACGCTGCTGAAGGCGTTGAAGGTCTACGACCAGATCATGGCGATCATGCTGCCGACGCTCGGTGAAGAACGCCGCCGCACGTACAGCCCCTTCCTGCCGATCTCGCCGAAGTCCGGCCGCGTACTCTACGTGCCCTTAAAGCGCCACGACGCGAACGCAGGCACCATCACGTTCGACGACGAAGACGGCGAGGAGATCACACAAACCGTCACCGGCGGCCACGCGAAGATGCAATGGAAGCCCGACTTCGGCATGCGCTGGGCGGCGCTCGGCATCGACTTCGAGATGTTTGGCAAGGACCATCTGCCGAACCAGCCGCTCTACGCGAAAATCTGCAAAGCGATCGGCGCCGAACCGCCCATCAACTACGTCTACGAACTCTTCCTCGATGAGGCCGGCGAAAAAATATCGAAGACAAAAGGCAACGGCATCGCCGTCGAGCAGTGGCTGACCTACGCGGCGCCCGAGAGCCTCGCACTCTTCATGTACAACAAGCCGAGAACGGCCAAGCGCCTCTTCTTCGATGCCATCCCGAAGGAAGTGGACGACTACGTCGCGCACCTCGACAAGTATCAGACGCAGAACGAAGCCGAGCACTTGGAGAACCCGGTCTGGCACATCCACGCCGGACGCCCGCCGCAAGAAGCATGGCCGGTCTCGTTCGCGCTGCTGTTAAACCTCGTCTCCGCATCGGCCGCATCGACGCCCGATATCCTCTGGGGCTTCATCCGCCAATACGCGCCTGCGGCAAATCCGAAGGACAACCCATCGCTCGACCGCCTGGTCGGCTACGCGATCCGCTACTACGAAGACTTCGTGCGTCCGAAGAAAAAGTACCGCGCGCCGACGGACAAAGAACGCGCCGCGATGGAAGACTTAGCCGCCGCCTTCGACCAGCTTGGCAACATAACGGATAACGAGGCCGTTCAATTCCAAGTCTACGAAGTGGGCAAGAAACACCAATTCGACCCGCTCCGCGACTGGTTCAAAGCGCTCTACGAGGTGCTGTTCGGCCAAGACCAAGGCCCCCGCTTCGGCTCGTTCGCGGCGCTTTACGGCGTAACAAACACGGCAAAGTTGATCCGCGAAGGCCTCGCCGGCAAATTCCTCGCCTGACAGGCGGTGACTTGCGTGACTACAATGCGTCCATGATGCGTTTCAGTGTCGTGATCTCGTTGTTGACGGTCGCACCCGCGCTCGCGTGCATGGCGCCGGATTATTGTGCAGGGATCAATCAGTTACGCGAGTTCGCCCGTGACGACATTCCAGACTATGCCCAAGCGCAATTTGCGCGAGGCAACTATCTGCTTGCCGCCAATGTTGCCGAAGCGGACGGTTCAGCTCCGGCGCTCGCCTTTGCCGCCCGCGCCCGTACGGCGGACGCGATCATGCGCGACACCATGTGCGAGCCATGTCTGGTCGACGCTGAAGCAGCTGCAGCATCGGCGATCAAGCGCGACCCAAGTTTAGCCGAGGGCTACATCCAACTGGCGGTGGCAATCGGATTTCGGGGACGCCTACTTGGCGCCGTTGAAGCGCAGTCCGAAGGTCTTGCAGAAAAAGGCCGCGAGGCGATCGATCGCGCGCTGGAACTTGACCCCTTGAACTTGTGGGGCCGCGCGTCGCTGGGCGGATGGCATCTTGAAGTGGTTCGCAGAGCGGGTCCGATACTCGCCAAAGCCATGTACGGCGCGAGCGAAGCGGAGGGGCTGAAGCACTTTCGCTCCGCTTTAGCCAGGGCCCCAGCGAACCCAATCCTACACTATCACTATGCTCTTTCGATACTCGCCCTCGACGCGGATCGTTTCCACAACGAGGCGCTGGCCGCGCTAGAAACCGACCAGACCGAGAAGAGGGTCGATGAGTTGACGAAAGCTACGCGCAAACGTGCAGCTGAGCTACGGATTGTTCTGAAGACGGGAACGACGGACGAAATCGAAGCGCTCGTCCGCAAGTTCCAAGGCTACCCGCCGGAATCCTAACACCGCGCCCAAACAACGCGCGCAACCCAATCGACGGCACCGCGCTCCACCACACGATCTGGCAAATCCGGATTGAGCGACGTCAGCTCCACGCGCTTAGCCGTCTGCCGCACGAAGCGCATGACGGAGCAGCCGTCCTTACCCTTCATCACTACAAGATCGCCGCGCTTCACCTTCGCGGCCGGCGAAACGACGATCACGTCGCCGATCTGAAACAACGGCGCCGCACTGTCGTTCGTAATCTCGAGCGCAAACGCCGCCGTGTCGGCGAGGTCGGGAAACGCGAGCTTCCCCCACGCCTTCGAAACCGGCCGCCCGTCGCCGTCGAACATCTTCTTCTTCGCGGCATCTTTCAGCTTCAGATAAGGCAACTGCCGCCCATTGCGCGCCGCGCCACCGCGCATCAGCCCGACGAAATCGTCCAGGTTTGAACTCGTCGCCTGCAGAATCCGCGACAGGCTCTCGGTCGATGGCCAGCGCAGCCGCCCTTGCGGCCCCAGCCGCTTGCTCTTGTTAAACGTCGTGGGGTCGAGCCCAGCCGCCTTCGCCAGCCCTGAGGGCGAGTGCCCGTGCCGTGCGGCGAGCGCGTCGATGGCGCCCCAAATTTGCTTATGCGACAACATCGCCGTCGGAAACTCTCGAACTACTTCTCTGCACGATTTGCGAACGCCGTGCGCGTCGCTACAACAACGCCGCTGCCGGTGAAACCGATCCCAACACGATGATCCTCCTTCGCACGCTGTCCGCTCTCGGTTTGCCGCTTGTTACGCGTCTCAACCCGGAGTTTGCACACACGCTCACTATCAATGCGCTGAGCCGCGTGCACGATGCAACGCCGGAGCCTGATGATCCACGCTTGCGTGTACAAGCACTCGGATTGGATTTCCCCAACCCAATCGGACTAGCCGCAGGGTTTGACAAGAACGCGGCTGCAACCGAAGCGATGCTGAGCTTCGGCTTCGGATTCGTTGAAGCGGGCACCGTCACACCACGCCCACAGGAAGGTAATCCCAAGCCGCGCATCTTCCGATTGCGCGAAGACCGCGCAATCGTCAACCGCTTGGGGTTCAACAACGAAGGCCTTCAAGCTGCACGCGAACGCCTCACTCGCCTGCAAGGACGCCCCGGCATCCGCGGCATCAACATCGGCGCGAACAAAGACACGAACGATCGCATCGCCGATTATGTAACAGGTCTGAAAGAACTTGGGCCTTTTGCGAGCTACGTCACAGTCAACATCTCCTCGCCGAACACGCCGGGCCTGCGCGGCCTGCAAAACAAGACGGAGCTGCAAACGCTGCTCACCGCCCTCGGCGAAACGAAATCAAAGCTCGCACGCAAAATCCCGATGCTGGTGAAAATTGCACCGGACCTCGACGATCACGCCTGCGCCGATATCGCGGAACTCGCGCTCGCGCACAAACTCGACGGCCTCATCGTCTCGAACACGACGATCGCCAGACCCTCGACACTCAAGAACCGCCACGCCAACGAAACCGGCGGCCTCTCCGGCGCCCCACTGTTCGTACGCTCGACAGCAGTCCTCCGCCAAGTCCGCCGCCTCACCCAAGGCAAACTCACGCTCATCGGCGTCGGCGGAATCTCGTCAGGCGCCGACGCCTTCGCCAAAATCAAAGCTGGCGCAACACTGGTGCAACTCTACACAGCACTAACGTTCGAGGGCGCAGGCCTGGTCACCCGCATCAAACGCGAACTGCTCGACCTGCTAGAGCGCGAACAATTCGGCAGCGTCGCAGAAGCAATTGGAAGGGACGTGGACTAGGCTGGCTTGCCGAGCCGTAGCTCGCGTGAAGCCCGCCTACGCCCGAAGTGGGCTTCGGCGCGGCAGCCTTCGCACGCTTCGCGAGCGAAGGCTGGAGCGGGTGAAGGGAATCGAACCCTCGTCGTAAGCTTGGGAAGCTTCTGCTCTACCATTGAGCTACACCCGCGAAGTCCCTGCACGCCAATGTGATAGCATCGTGTGGTGTCGCGGGCAACGCACCCTCTGATAAACCGGACAAGCAATTTCACCGTAAGTAGCCCAATGAACCAAAACGTCCCCGCACCCACTGCCTTCAAGCCGCTGGATCCCGGCAAGTTCAAGAACCCGGACACGACGGCGAAAGGCGAACGCCGCGCGAGCGTTCCGCTCACGCGCCTAGAGACGCTCTGGTTCAACACCGGCACGCTTTGCAACATCGCGTGCAAGAACTGCTACATCGAATCCTCGCCCACGAACGATCGACTAGCCTACCTAAGCACCGCCGAAGTGGCAGTCTATCTCGACGAAGCGGAAGCCATCGGCCAACGCCCGAAGACCGTGGCCTTCACAGGCGGCGAGCCGTTCATGAACCCCGACATGACGGCGATCCTGGAGGAGACGCTATCGCGCGGCTACGACGCGCTGGTCCTGACCAACGCCATGAAGCCGATGATGCGCCCGCGCGTGCAGGCGGCGATCATCGACCTCGCGAAACGCTACGGCGAAAAGTTCAACATCCGCGTCAGCTTGGATCACTGGCGCAAGGACCTGCACGACGACGAGCGCGGCGAAGCCTCGTTCGACGACACGCTCGAAGGCCTGCGTTGGCTACGCGACAACAACGTCCACACCGCGGTCGCGGGACGCTTGCTCTGGGGCGATACGGATGCCGACATGCGCGCCGGCTACGCTGCTCTCTTCGCCGGCGAAAACCTCACCATCGACGCTGCAGATCATGCTGCGCTGGTCATCTTTCCGGAGATGGACGCCCGCTTCGATGTCCCCGAGATCACCGTCGACTGTTGGCGCATCCTGAACAAAGACCCAGGCGACGTGATGTGCGCCACAAGCCGCATGGTGGTCAAACGCCAAGGCGAAACGAAACCAGCCGTCCTCGCCTGCACGCTGCTGCCCTACGACCCGCAATTCGAGTTGGGCGAGAAACTCGCAGACGCGCTCGCACCCATAAAACTCAACCACCCGCACTGCGCAAAATTCTGCGTCCTCGGCGGCGGAAGCTGCAAGGCTTAGGCGCGCGCAATCAGCACGAGCCCGCCGCAGCAGAGCAGAAGCCCAAGCGCCTTCATCCAGCTCATCTGCTCCGCAAACAGCATGTAACCGATCGGAACCACGATCAGCGCCGCCGCAACGTTGACGATCGCACCCGCTGTATTGAGCGGCCACCCAAGCCGGAACGCAGAGGCAAACCCGAACTCAATGCCGACGATGGAGGCGCCCACCGCCGCCGCAATCCCAAGATCGCGCAACTCCATCCGGTTCTGACCGAGGTCCTGATTGCGCCACCAAAGAAACCCGGCGCAGGCAAACGACACGAGATAAGCGAACGTCAACAGCCCAAGGATGTTCACATCCGGCCGCGCGGCCTTCAGAAACGTCTGGTAGGCCACGTAGGCAGCAATCGCGAGCAAGAACGGCCAGATGGCAACGCCCTGCATCGTCAACTCCGGAAGTGCTTCGAGAGCTTCAACCCCTGGCCCTGATAGTTCGAACCCACGCCCTGGCCGTACACGCGCTCCGGCGGCTCGGTCAGACGCTCGAACACGAGCCGCCCGACGATCTGCCCATGCGTCAGAATAAACGGCACCTCGTGGCTGCGCACTTCTAGCACCGCGCGCGAGCCCGCACCGCCGGCCGCCGAATACCCAAACCCCGGATCGAAGAACCCCGCATAGTGCACCCGGAACTCACCGACGAGCGGATTGTACGGCACCATCTCGGCAGCATACTCCGGCGGGATCGACACCGCCTCGCGCGACGCCAAAATGTAGAACTCGTTCGGATCAAGCACCATCGTCGCATCCGGCCGCGTGCGAATAGGCTCCCAAAAATCGGCAAGATCGTGCACGCCCGGCTTGTCGATATCGATCAAACCCGCATGCCGCTTCGCGCGATACCCGACAAGCCCGTTCCACCCCTCGCCGTTGAGGTCGACGCTAACCGCAATACCGTTCGAGATATCGGCTTCACCCGCGACAATTCCCTGCTCGTCCTGCAACTTCTTCAGATCGGCATCCGAAAACACCGGCGACCCGCGCCGCAACCGCAACTGATTGAGCCGCGATCCCTCCCGCACCAAAATCGAAAACGAACGCGGGCTAACCTCCGCGTAGAGCGGCCCCTCATACCCTGGCTCGATCCGGTCGAACTCCTTCGCCCGGTCCGCGATCAACCGCGTAAACACGTCGAGCCGGCCGGTGGAACTCTTCGGGTTCGCAACCCCCGACACGCGATACGGCAACGCCACGCTCTCAAGCAGAGGCACAATGTAAACGCACCCCGCCTCGAACACCGCGCCCTTCGTGAGGTCGATCTGATGCAGCGCCAACTGATCGATGCGCTGTCTCACCGTGGCGTCAGGCCCCGGCAAGAAGCTCGCGCGGATGCGCCACGCCGTTGAACCCAAGCGCAGGTCCAAACTGGCAGGCTGGATCTGACCGTCCTCGATCTCGCGCAGCGACTGAATGCGCAAACGCTGGATCATCCCGCGCAGATGGCTTGCGGGAAGAATGCCGGTCGAGTGCCCGCGTTGGGGCTCGCCGTCGTCGGCGGGCGAAAACAATGTCGAAGGTTGAGCCATGGCCTCACTTTTAGGCCACCCGTCCGCCCACGCAAAGCGGCGCGGCTGAATGTCCCCAACCCTTGCGCGGCCAAACCGTCCCGCATAAGTTGCGCCCACGTGGTGATTTGAGCCGGTCAGCTTCGCGGCCACGTTAAACAAACAGCTAAAAGGCCGGGTCGTGTGACCTCCGACCCCGGCTACAGGGATTGCCCCCTGGTCCGGGGCTTTTCGTTTTCGGAGTAGCAGCGATGGGAGAACTACGTCCCGGCCAAACTTACGGCCTCAAAACCCGCCTCGTTCGTGGCGGCCTCAAACGATCGGCGAACGGCGAAACCTCGGAAGCCCTCTACCTCACCTCGGGCTTCGCCTACGACAGCGCCGAAATCGCCGAAGCAAGATTCAAAGGCGAAGACGACGGCTTTGTCTATTCGCGCTTCGGCAACCCGACGGTCGCGATGTTCGAAGAACGCATGGCGCTGATCGAAGGCGCCCCGGTCGCGCGCGCAACAGCAACCGGCATGGCGGCAGTGAGCACAGCCCTGCTTTGCCATCTGCGCCACGGCGACCACGTCATCGCCTCGCGCGCAATGTTCGGCGGCTGCCGCTATGTGATCGAAGACGTATTGCCCCGCTACGGCATCACCTCGACCTTGGTAGACGGCACGAACCTCGACGCGTGGCGCGCAGCCGTCAAACCGCAGACGAAGGTGTTGTTCCTCGAAACCCCGGCGAATCCGACGCTCGAAATCATCGACCTCAAAGCCGTCGCGGACATCGCACACAAAGCGGGCGCCCGCCTCATCGTCGACAACGTCTTCGCAACACCGGTCCTGCAGCGGCCGATGGAATACGGCGCCGACATCGTTGTGTACTCGGCGACAAAGCACATCGACGGCCAAGGCCGCTGCCTCGGCGGCGCGATCCTGTGCGACAAGAAATTCCTGACCGATCACCTGCTCGCCTTCATCCGCAACACCGGCCCAAGCCTCAGCCCCTTCAACGCGTGGGTCATGCTGAAGGCGCTCGAAACGCTGGACCTGCGCGTCCGCGCGATGTGCGAACACGCGGCCGCCGTCGCCGACGCGCTGGCACGCGAAAAGAAGGTGAAGCGCGTGATCTACCCCGGCCGCCCCGACCACCCGCAAGCAGCGCTCGCGCGTGCCCAAATGGGACTGGGCGGCTCGCTCGTCACGTTCGAGATCGACGGCGGCAAAGCCGAGGCATTCAAATTTGCCAACGCGCTCAACCTTATCGACATCTCGAACAACCTGGGCGACGCGAAATCGCTAATCACCCACCCAACTACAACCACCCATTTCCGCTTGACGCCTGAGGCACGCGCGGAGCTAGGTGTCACCGACGGCATGTTGCGCCTATCCGTCGGTCTGGAAGATCCGGCCGACATCGCCGCCGACTTGCACCAGGCGCTGAAAGCTCTGTGAGGCTACAATGCACGAATACCGCGCGACCACGACGTGGCGGCGAACGTCCGCCGACTTCACCTATGAGACCTATAACCGCGCCCACGAGGTAACGTTTGGCGGCGGCGAAGTGGTCGCGTGGTCGGCAGCGCCCGAGTTCAAAGGCGAGGCAACGCGCGTCAACCCTGAAGAGGCGTATGTCGCCTCGCTCTCGACCTGCCACATGCTGACGTTTTTGGCCGTCGCCGCACGCAAGCGGTTCACCGTCGATAGTTACGTTGATGAGGCAGTGGGCGTCATGGAGAAGAGCGCACAAGGAAAATACTGGGTCAGCCGTGTCACACTTCGGCCCAAAGTGGCCTTTTCGGGCGACCGTCAACCATCCCCGCAAGAGATTTCCGACCTCCATCATGCTGCGCACGAGAATTGCTTTGTTGCGAACTCAGTGAAATCGGCAGTAACGGTAGAGTTGAGATGAAGCGGGAAACTGGGATCGAGCTTGGCGACGCGGTGCCGGCTCAGGGGTTGAGCGGGGGCCACATGTTCCAACGCACGACGCGCGAAATTAAGGTATCGGTTCAGCCGGCCTATTTGGCCGATCAATCGGCGCCGGACAGCAACCATTTCTTCTGGGCCTACACGGTCCTGATCGAGAACGGCGGCCGCGATACGGTGCAGCTGCGCACGCGCTATTGGCGCATCATCGACGCGAACGGCCGCACGATCGAAGTGAAGGGTGCAGGCGTCGTCGGCCAGCAACCGATCCTGCGTCCGGGCGAAAAGTTCGAATACAAATCCGGCACGCCGCTGGAAACACCGTCGGGAATGATGCTGGGCGCCTATCAGATGCAAACGGCAGAAGGCGTGGCGTTCCAAGTGGACATCCCGCTGTTCCCATTGGACAGCCCGCACGAAGCGCGCCGCATTCATTAAACCCGCGTTACGATGTGGATTTGCCTGGGCGCGAAACGCTTCGCGTCAAGGCCAGCTCCACGACAAATTCAACAAACTTGGCATTGAAATAATAGCCGCGGGTGCTTTGATCTGAGCCTGGGTCGTGCACGTACTGTCACGACCCGAGGAGCTGATTTTCAATGGCGTCCATGATCCGCAAAAACGCGACCAAGCCGAAACTGGTCGAGCAATCGCGCCCGACACGCGAAGAAGCCGAGACGGCGGTTACGACGCTGCTCCGTTGGGCAGGCGACGACCCCGCGCGCGAAGGCCTGCGTGACACGCCGGCGCGCGTGGCCCGCGCGTTCGAGGAGTGGTTCTCCGGCTACAACGAAGATCCCGAAGACTACATGAAGCGTACCTTCGAAGAGGTCGATGGCTACGACGAGATGATCGTCCTGCGCGACATCCGCTTCGAGTCGCACTGCGAACACCACCTGGCACCGATCATCGGCAAGGCCCACGTCGCCTATCTGCCCACGAACCGCGTCGTCGGCATCTCGAAACTAGCCCGCGTGGTGGAGGCCTACGCCCGCCGCCTGCAAGTGCAGGAAAAGATGAACGCCCAGATCGCGAACTGCATCCAAAAGGTGCTTGAACCGAAAGGCGTCGCCGTCGTCATCGAAGCCCAACACCAATGCATGACCACCCGAGGTGTCCACAAACCGGGCGTCACAATGGTGACGTCCACGATGCTAGGCGCCTTCCGCAAAGACCCGATGACCCGCCGCGAGTTCCTAACCATCATCGGCAACCCAGCGTCGAGCTTGGACGGGTAGCGGCAAAGCAACCAAACCACAATAAGTTCGTCATGGCCGGGCTTGACCCGGCCACCCAGGGCCACGCGCTCCCAAGCTGCAAAATCAAAATACTACAATGCCCATACGCGGTTGCTGTGGCCCTGGGTGGCCGGGTCGCGCTACGCTTGCCCGGCCATGACGGATATTTTTTACACCCCGCGCGAAATGGTCGAACGCCTCATCGCGTTCGACACCACGAGCCGCGACTCGAACCTTGACCTCATCGCCTTCGTCGAAGACTACGCCAAAGCGCACGGCCTCACCCCCCGCCGCATTCCGAACGCGGAGGGCACCAAAGCAAACCTCCTGATCTCGCTCGGACCCAACGAACCCGGCGGCATCATCCTCTCCGGCCACACCGACGTCGTTCCCGTCGACGGCCAACCGTGGGACACCGACCCGTTCAAGGCGGTCGAGAAGGACGGCAAGCTTTACGGCCGCGGCACGTCCGACATGAAGTCGTTCTCCGCGGTCATCCTGGCGCTGCTCCCGGAGTTTCAGAAACGCCGCCTCAAGACACCGATCCACATCGCGCTCTCATACGACGAAGAGGTAGGCTGCCTGGGCGTCAGGCCCATGATCGCCGAAATCGTGAAATCGGTACCCACGCCGAAGCTCGCCATCATCGGCGAACCCACCGACATGAAGGTCGTGAACGCACACAAAGGCATCCGCTCGTTTCGCACAACGGTCACCGGCCGCGAAGCGCACTCCAGCCAAACCGACAAAGGCGTGAACGCCGTCATGGTCGCAGCGGAACTGATCATGCACTTAAGCGACATCGCCGAAGATATGCGCAAAGTGGGCGACCCCTCAGGCCGCTTCGACCCGCCCTACACGACTGTGCAATCGTCCACGATCGAAGGCGGCACCGCGCTCAACATCCTCGCGCGTCACTGCATGTTCCAATGGGAGTTCCGCTACCTGCCGGGCACCAGCCGCGACGCCATCGCCGAACGCTTCATCGCCCACACGAAAGAGAACGTCCTCCCACGCCTGCGCCGCATCGCCCCCGAAGCGGACATCGTGACCGTACCCCGCGCGCACGTCCCCGCACTCGTCGCAACGGACGGCTGCCCTGCCGAAGCGCTGGCAAAACAACTGACCGGCCGCAATCACGCCGAAGCCGTCGCCTACGGCACCGAAGCAGGCCTATTCCAGGAAGCGGGAATCCCGTCCGTCATCTGCGGCCCGGGCAACATTCAACAAGCGCACAAGCCGAACGAATTCATCGAGCTCTCGCAGATCGACGCGTGCACAACCTTCATGCGCCGGCTGATCGATCACGTGAGCGCCTGAATATCCTCGGGCTGAAAGCGATAGACCGTCGAGCAGAACTCGCACGTCGCCCGGATCATCCCGTCATCCTCGGCGAGCGTGCGAACCTCCTGCTCCGGATACTGCGACAGAACCGCGGCCACACGGTCGGCCGAGCAGCGGCATCCGAACTCCAACGCCTGCCGCTCGAACACACGCACACCGTCTTCATGAAACAACCGGAACAGCAGCCGCTCCGCGTCGACCTGCGGATCGACCAGCTCGTGCGCTTCCGTCGTCTCGAACAGCACCGACGCGCGCACCCAGTCGTCGGGGTTTTCGACGGCAGGCGCATTCTGCCCACCGAGCGCAGCGAGATTCTGAATCATGATGCCGCCGGCCCGCCAATGCGGTTTCGCACCGTCAGTCCCTCGAGCACTCAACGTCGCGACGCCAAGTCTGATCCGTGTAGGAATTTGCTCCGACCGCTCGAAATAGCTCATAGCGGCGTCGGCGAGCCCACTGCCTTCGAGCGGCACGATCCCCTGGTAACGCTCCATGTCCGCGCCTTGATCGATCGTGATCGCAAGCGACCCATCGCCGATGAGCGCTTCGAACGCGGGGGCCGGGCCGAGCGCCTCGACCGCCTCGCGGTCGAACATCGCGCACGCACGCACCGTACCGGGCGTCATGTAGTCGGCGACGATCATGCGAAGCGGCCCTTTGCTCCGCGTCTGAATAGTCAGCGTTCCGTCGAACTTCAACGACGCACCCAGCAACGCAGCCAACGCCAACGCCTCGCCCACCACCCCGGATACCGCATCCGGATAGCCGTGCGCCGCAATCACGCGATCGGCAAGATCGGTCAGATGCACGATCCGCCCGCGAACGTTCATGCCTTCGATTTGGAAGCTGCGAACGAAGTCGGCCGTCACGACAACGCCCAGGCGAGCACCGCCTTTTGCGAATGCAGCCGGTTCTCGGCCTCGTCGAACACAGCCGACTGCGGCCCATCGAGGACGGCGTCGGTCACCTCTTCGCCGCGATGCGCGGGCAAACAATGCATAAGGATCGTCTTCTTGCCCGCCGCCGCCATCAACCGTTCGTCCACGCGATAGCGCGCCAGCACATTGTGGCGCGAGCGCGTCCCGCCTTCGCCAAGCTGATCGCTCTCCGACATCTGCACCCACGTGTCGGTGACGACCGCACTCGTACCCGAGACGGCCTCATAGGGGTCGCGAACGATATGAACCTTGCCGCCTTGTTCCTTGGCCCACGCCGTAACGCGCGGGTCGGGTTCTGCCTCTGGCGGGCAAGCAACACGAAGCTCGAACCCGAACTTCACTGCCGCATGAATCCACGACGCGCAGACGTTGTTACCGGCACCAGACCATGTGACGACTTTACCGCCGATGGGCCCTTGATGCTCCTCGAATGTCATGACGTCCGCCATCAGCTGGCACGGATGCGTCTTGTCGGTGAGCCCGTTGATCACCGGCACGGTCGAAGCTGCCGCCAATTCGAGCAGGCTCTGATGCTTCTTCGAACGCAGCACGATCCCGTCGACATAGCGCGACAACACCCGTGCCGTATCGCCAACCGTTTCGCCGTGCCCGAACTGCATGTCGCGACCGTCGAGGAACATGCACTCGCCGCCCAGCTGACGCATACCCATATCGAACGAAATCCGCGTGCGCGTGGACGGCTTCTCGAACACGAGAGCAAGCATCCGGCCCTTCAGCGGCAACGCATCGTCGGGCGCGCCCTTGGGCCGCCCATTGCGCGCATTCTTCATCCGCTTCGCATCGTCGATCAACCGGCGCAGCATCGCCCCGTCGAACGCATCGAGATCGAGAAAGTGCTTCAACGTCATTTTGCGGCATCCTGTGCCGGCACATGGGTCAGGCTCTGACAAGCATCGTTGATGATGCCGATCGCTTCGCGCACATGCTCTTCCGTGATGATCAACGGCGGCAGAATCCGAACCACGTTATCGCCCGCACTGATCGTCAAGAGCCCGCGCTCACGAAGCGCTTCAATCAACTCATTGTTCACGACCTTACATTTGAGCCCAAGCAACAAACCTTGGCCGCGCACTTCTTCGACGACGGAACGGTTACGATCGACGATCATCGCCAGCTGCTGGCGCAGATAATTCGAAACCTTGTTTACGTGCTCCAAAAACGTGGGCTCCAACACAACGTCGAGCACCGCGTTACCGACCGCCATAGCAAGCGGATTGCCGCCAAACGTCGAACCATGCGACCCAGCCGTCATGCCAACGGCCGCACGCTCCGTCGCCAAGCAAGCCCCCATCGGGAACCCGCCGCCAATACCCTTCGCAATCGCCATGATGTCGGGCGTGATCCCAGCCCACTCGTGCGCGAACAGCTTGCCGGTCCGCCCGACGCCGGACTGCACCTCGTCAAGCAACAACAGCAGGCCATGCTCGTCGCAAAGCGCACGCACGGCCCGCAGGAACTCCGGCGGCGCGGCGCGCACGCCACCCTCGCCCTGGATAGGCTCGATCAGCACGCCCGCCGTGTGCGGCCCAATGGCGGCCTTAAGCGCCTCCAAATTGCCGAACGGAACCTGATCGAACCCGTCGACCTTCGGCCCGAAGCCATCCAGGTGTTTCTTCTGCCCACCAGCGGCAATCGTCGCCAGCGTCCGCCCATGAAACGCACCCTCGAACGTGACGATGCGAAAGCGTTCGGTCCGCCCGTGATGCGAGTGAAACTTGCGCGCCATCTTGACCGAACACTCGATCGCCTCGGCGCCCGAATTGCAGAAGAAGGCGGTGTCGGCGAACGTGACCGCGATCAGCCGTTCGGCCAGCCGCTGCTGCCCCGGGATCTGGAAGATGTTCGACGTGTGCCAGACCTTGCCCGCCTGCGCGGTCAGGGCTGCGACCAAATGCGGGTGGGCATGTCCCAGCGCATTGACCGCCACGCCCGAGCCGAAATCCAGGAAACGCCGCCCATCCGTCGCAAAGACATAAGCGCCCTCCCCTTTTTCCAGAGCGATCGGCGCACGCGCATAGGTCGGCAAAATCGGCGAAATCACAGGTTTTCCTCAAGCTTACACACGGAAATACCCAGGTTTTCCGCTAAGTCCACTAATGGGTGGCGTATGGTGATATGTCAACGATTCCGGGCGATTCGTTAACTATGTGTTCCGGCGGGCACAAATCCCCAATAACTACATCTAGTGCCGGCCGTTAGAACTTGTAGGTCCAGTCCCGTTCCCTACTATGTCTCGTCTTAACCAATCTCGCCCCCAGCGAGGGAGAACAAAATGGGCTGGACGGACGAACGCGTCGAACAATTGAAGCAACTTTGGGCAGAAGGACTGAGTGCAAGCCAAATCGCCCGCCAGCTCGGCGGAGTTACCCGCAACGCCGTCATCGGCAAAGTGCATCGCCTTGGGCTAGCCGGCCGCGCGACCCCCGCCCGCGCCGAACGCCCCCGCCTCCAGACCGTCCGCCGCGTGGCTCGCCCGCGTCCGGCGCCGGTACCGGTTGCACCGATTATCGAGCGCGACCCGGTGATCGACGAACACGGCCGCAAGACGACCGTGCTCACGATCTCCGACCGCATGTGCAAATGGCCGATCGGCGACCCGTCGAAGAGCGAGGAGTTCCACTTCTGCGGCCATTCGCCGAAGGTAGGCTCGCCGTATTGCGACGCGCACAGCGTGAAGGCCTTCCAGCCTTCGCAAGGCCGCAGGGACCGCGAACGCGACAAAGACTACCGCCGCTATCTGGCGAACAGTTAGCGCGCTTCACGACTTTGAGGGGAAGATGAAAGGGTCCGCCGAAAGCGGGCCCTTTTGTTTAGGTCTTGAGCGACTCGTCGAGCGCGTAACCGGCTGACCGCACAGTCCGGATCGGGTCTGCCTCGTCGCCGTCGGTGAGTGCCTTACGCAAGCGCCCGATGTGAACATCCACCGTGCGCGCATCCACATAGACGCCCGACCCCCACACCGCATCGAGCAACTGTTCGCGGCTAAAGACGCGCCCAGGATGCTGAATGAAATGGTCGAGCAGCTTGTACTCCGTCGGCCCCAGATGGATCTCCCGATTGCCCCGTCGCACGCGATGCGTCGTACGGTCGATCGAGATGTCGCCGAACCCGACGATGTCTTCGGCCAACGCCGGACGGATGCGCCGCAGCACAGCGCGCACGCGCGCGAGCAACTCAGTCATCGAAAACGGCTTCGTGATGTAGTCGTCGGCACCCGTGTCGAGCCCGCGCACGCGGTCAGCTTCTTCGCCGCGCGCTGTCAGCATGATGATGGGCACGTTCTTGGTCTCGGCACGCCCGCGCAACCGCCTGCAAACCTCAATCCCCGAGACCTTGGGAAGCATCCAGTCAAGCACCACGAGGTCGGGCGTATCTTCGGCGGCAACGAGCAGCGCTTCCTCACCGTCATAAGCCTCCACGGCGCGGTAGCCTTCCTTCTCGATGTTGTAGCGCAGAAGCGTCATCAACGACGCTTCGTCTTCCGCAATCAAAATCAATGGCTTCCGCGCGCTGGCCGTACGCGCGCCTTCATCAAGATTCGTCATGCCGGGTAATCGTTGCCGTGGAGGTTGTATCGCTCTTGGGCCGTTCCTCGCCGATCCTCGTGCCAGTCGCCGCGTAGTAGACCGTTTCCGCGATGTTCGTCGCGTGGTCGCCGATCCGTTCGAAGTTCTTGGCAATAAACAACAAATGCGTGGAAGGCCCGATCTTACGCGGGTCTTCCATCATATATGTCAGCAACTCGCGGAACAGCGAATTGTAGAGTTCGTCGATCTCGTTGTCGTTCTTCCAAACGCGCAATGACGCCTCCCCGTCGCGCTTGGCGAAGGCATCGAGCACGGACTTGACCTGCGTCAACGCCTGCCTGCCCATCCGCGCCAACCCTTGCGTCAGGTGCCCGTCCGGCGCGTCGCGCGCGACAACCAAAGTTCGTTTCGCGACGTTCTTGGCAAGGTCGCCGATCCGCTCCAGATCGTGCGAAATTTTGAGCGCCGCAAGCGTCTCCCTGAGATCCGTCGCCAACGGTTGGCGTAATGCAAGCAATCGGACAGCCTGTTGCTCGATTTGCGCTTCAAGCAGATCGATTTTGCCGTCCGACGCGATCGTTTGTTCGGCAAGCGGCATATCGCGCCGTGAGATCGCCTCGATCGCGTTCGCAAGCTGCGCCTCGCACAGCCCGCCCATCTGCACGATAGCCGTGCTCAACGCCTCAAGCTGGTCGTGGAAAGACTTGACGATGTGCTCGGCCATATACTGCCTCGTGCAACGGGAGCGGGACTACCCAGGCTTCACGGACCTAATGCAACGATTTCATGAAGGATTCATGACGCCGTCAGCAACCCGGCCTGCGGCACGTCGCTATGCCCAACTTCGGTCGCGAGCGGCAAGAAGACAGTGAATGTCGAACCTTCGCCCAACTTGCTCTCGACCAAAAGCCGCCCGCGATGCCGGTTCACGATATGCTTGACGATCGCAAGACCCAAACCAGTGCCGCCGATCGCCCGGCTCCGCCGCACGTCGACCCGGTAGAAGCGCTCGGTCAGCCGCGGAATATGCTCCCGCGCAATGCCTTCGCCACGGTCCTTCACCGCGAAATAAACCGCCGGAGACGGACCCGCCTCGCCCGGATCGGCACGCCGCGTGCCCAGCTCCAACGTCACGATCGTCTGCGGCCGGCCGTACTTGACCGCATTGTCGACCAAGTTCTGCACGACCTGGAGCAACTCCTCCCGGTCGCCCGCCACATTCGGCAGCGATGTCGGCTCAGCGATCTCAAGTTGAATGTTGGCAGCCAGCGCTTGCGGCGAAAGCGCGCTCGCAACCTCTTCCACGACATCGCCGAGATTTACGCTGCCCGCGGGCCGCACATGCTCGTTCAACTCGATCCGCGACAGCGACAGCAGATCGTCGATCAGCCGCCGCATCCGCGTCGCCTGCTCGGCCATGATGCCGAGGAACCGCTCCTGCGCCTCAGGATCGTCCTTCGCGTGGCCGCGCAACGTATCGATGAAGCCGGTCAACGAGGCGAGCGGCGTCCGGAGTTCATGGCTCGCATTGGCAACAAAGTCGGCGCGCATCTGCTCGACGCGCTGTGCCTTGGTCGTATCGCGAAGGACGATCAGCGTAGAGCGCAAAATTCGATCGCCGTCCTCGATCGGTGCCAGATAGGCCTCGAAATTCTGCTCGTGAGCACCCACGACCGGAAACTCGACCCGCTGCGGACCGCGGCCCGCAAGCACCAGATCGAGCGCGGTCAGCACCTGCGGCGCGCGCAGGACGCTGGCCAAATGTTTGCGCAACTCCACGACGCCAAAATTCTGCTCGAACGCATCGTTCGAGGCGATGATGCGCCCAGTGTGATCCGTCATCAGCACGGGGTCGGGCAACCGCCGCACCAATTCGGCAGGCGAGGTATCCGAGCGTGACGGCGGTTGCGAAAACTTGATCGGCGCGTCAGTCGGCTGCACGACGGCAGGCGCCGGCTGCGTCCAAACCGGATCGGGCAGACTGCGCACATACCCCAGGCGCGCGACCGCGATCAGCCCGACGCCAAACGTAAGCACGGCACTAAACGTCCACGCCCCCGTCCACGCCGCGAGCAGCAGCAACGCGCCGCACGCCGCGGCCAGCGTCAACTTGATATCGTCCATGCGCACGGAAATCGGCGTGCGCGCGCGCTTATCGCCGGCCTTCGCGGCATCGGCGCTTGCTTTCGTTTCCGGGCGCTTAGAACCCGCCGCTTTTGGGGGGACTGCGGCCCCTTCGCCGGTCACTGACATTTCGAACCCCTCCCCGGCGTCGACGACGACCTCCCCCCGGGGCCGCCGCGCAGCGCGCGGTTCGCTAACATAGAACCACAACATGCCTGCGGCCGCGAGCTTGGCAAGGACCGCCGCGCCGAACACGGCTTCAAAACCCAGCGAAGCGGCCATCGTTCCGCCCGCGATCACACCAAAAACCTGAACCAGAGATTGCGCCGAGTTAACCATCGCAATCCGCATCGGCAGATCGGACCGGTCGCCAAACTCGAGCACCATGTTCTGCGCGGCGATCAAATAGCCCGAATACCCCGCGCCGATGCCGACGAAGCAGAGCATCACCGAAGCCGAGTCGGTCGAAACCGCAAGCGCAATCGTCGATCCGGCCCAGAGCAAGAGAGCAGGAACGAAGACCGCCTTGAAACCCATCCGGTCGGCAAGCGCTCCCCAGCCCAAATTCGCAACCGTTTGCGACACAAGGAGCGCCAGCGACAACAACCCGATCTTTTCGCCCGTCAACCCTTGGGTCTTGCCGACGAACAAGATGTAGAACGGTAACGCCAGCGTTCCGAGCGTGGCGAGCGTCTGCGCCCAAAAATACATCGCAAACGCGCGGTCCTGCAGAAGCACCGGAATATCGCCGAGCCGCTCCCGCACGCTCACCGCGGCGCGCACGGTGGGCGCCTCCGGCTCCCGGACCAGGTAGAGGAACGTAAGGCCCGCCGCCGTCAACACAAACGCGAGCAGAAACGTCGACGCATATCCGTTGCCAAGCGCGTTGCTCTCGATCAGGTACTTTCCGCCGACATACGCAACGGCCGAAGCGGTCATCCCGCCCAAGAAATTGCGCAGCCCTATCATCATGCCGCGCCGGTCTGCGGGGATCGTCTTCGTGAGAAGGACATTCCAAAGCACGTTCTGCATGCCGGAAAACACGCCGAGCAAGCACAAGAACGCCGCAAACACATAGACCGTCACATCGGGCGGCAAGAAGAAGCCCGAGAGTGCCAAGCCCAGCACCGAGAGCCGCATCATCCAGCCGTAGCGCAACCCTAGATCGACGATCCGCCGCCGGTGCTCGATCGCGGTCGCGCCGAAGACGCTGCTGACGAACGAACCCAGATGCTGCATCGCAAGCGCCACACCGACCAGCGTCGTCGATCCGGTCAATGCAAACAGATACGCAGGCACGAACGTCGGCGCGTTGACGAGCCGAAACCCCGTCATCGCCAGCATGCCGTGCGCAAGCTGGCTGACGTAGTTACGCGTCAGATTGGCGGCCACTTCCTCATGGAACTTGGCCTCTGCACGAGCTTCAGCGTTCACGTCGTTCAGTTACAACCCCTCAAACGCCGTGCGTTTTGAACCAGTCGAGCGCACGCGGCCAAGCTTGGCTCGCCGCCGCCTCGTTGTATTGCGGCCTGTAGTCGGCCAAGAACCCGTGATCGGCACCCGGATAGACGACGATCTCGCTCTTTGTGTCCCCGGCGGCCTTGAGAGCCGCACGCATCTCATCCACCTCGGTGACCGGAATGCCCTTGTCGAGGTCGCCGTAAAGCCCCAGCACGCGTCCCTTGATCTTGTCCGCCACATTGACCGGATGAACCAGACGCGGATCTGTGGCGCGCTTCGCCATCGAGCCGTACCACGCGACCCCCGCTTTGATGTCAGGGTTATGCGCCGCATACATCCACGTCGCGCGCCCGCCCCAGCAGAATCCGGTGACGCCAAGCCGTGCCGCATCGCCGCCGTTAGAAGCCGCCCACTTCGCCGTCGCATCGAGATCGCTAAACACGGTCTCATCGCCCGCCTTGCGCACGATCGTCTCGATCAACGTCTTGATGTCGGCCACCTTCGTCGCATCACCGTAGCGCGCATAGAGATCGGGCGACACCGCCAGATACCCCGCCTTTGCGAACCGGCGGCAAACATCCTTGATCCACTCATGCACGCCGAAGATCTCGTGCACGACCAAGATCGTCCCAAGCTTCGCACCCTTCGAAGGGCTCGCGCGGTAGGCGGGCATCTGTCCGTCGGCGACGGGAATCTTGACCTCACCCGCTTCGAGCCCGGCCGCGTCCGTCGCCAGCGTTGTCGCGGCAACAGGCTGCGCGGCGAGCGCGAACCCCGTGGCAAGACCCGTCATCGCAAAGCCGCGGCGGCTGATGGAGGCGCGTTCGATCACATCGGACATCGTCAAACCCCAAACAAAAGAGCGGAAGGCCGGGGAAACCCGGCCTCAGCCACCTTAGCAACCGCGCAATCCCGGCGCGAGCCCCAACTACCGGATGCGGCGAAGTGATTCCGTACGGTCGTTAAAGCCGAACGCCCAAAGGTTCGACTGCGACCGGTCCACAATCACGCAATAACCACGATAATTCGGCTTGTCGCAAAGCTGCCAAACGCCGCCTTGCACGACGACGCTCGACGTCAAATTATTGAAGGCATAACCGCTGAGATCGGGAACATCGTTCGAGAACGTCCGCGACCGCCCAGCATAGTTCGTATGGCGATAGATCGTGATGCGGCTATATCCGCCACCGCCGCCACCCGAACCGCCACAAACAAGGCGCCCGTTCTCGTTGACGACGTTGGTCCGGCAGTTCCTCAAATCCACCGTTGACGCGCGCCAGCTGCCATAATTGTCGCGGCACGTCGCGTAGAGAACGCCGCCATACACGCGTCCGTTCTGACACGTCGCCCGCCAGCTTCCACCCGGCAAACGTCCGTCGCTATTGTCGTCGTCGCCGTCGTCATAGTCGTCACGGCGGCACCGCAACATGCCGTTCGAATTGACGATGTCCCGGCACGAGCGATAACCGGGAAGTTCCGTGTAACGGAACCGTCCGAAGTTGTCTCGGCACTCGGCCGTCAGCGTGCTGCCTTCGATCGACGCATTGCGGCACGAATTGCGGTAACTGCCTTGCGGCAGCCAACCGCCGTAGTCGTCACCGTTGTCGTCGTCATCATTGTAGCGGCCGACGCACTCCAACCGTCCGTTGCGATTGGCGATATCGCCATCGCAATCGCGATAGTTGCGAAGTGTCGTATAGTTCCAACTGCCGTTGCGCGTACGGCACGACGCCGACAACGTGTTCCACGTCGTCTCGATATCGCTGCACGTGCGGTTGTAGCTGCCCGGCGGCGCGTACTCCGCTTGCGCAGCGCCGGCAGACGCAAAGACCACCGCGATTGCCGCCAAAATTCTCGTTGCAAGTCTCATGAAATCACCTTGTGTCCCAGAGGTACGCTTCAAGTCCTGCCCGTCAATCTTGACGCGACTGAGGCACAAAGAAAATGCGGCCGAATTGCGGCTCGAGAAACCTTGTTCATGCCACGAGACCGCCGCTTTCCACGTTCAGAAATCCACCCATGCGTTTGTTCATCTTCGCTCTCGCCTTGATCGCGCTCACATCGCCGGTTGCGGCCCGCTCGGTCGACCTCATTGTGGTCGACAAGTCCCGCCGCGTGATGACGCTTTGGACCGGCAAAAAACCGTTCAGAACCTATCGCATCGCGCTGGGCGGAAACCCCATCGGCGACAAGGAGCAAGAGGGCGATAGCAGAACGCCCGAAGGCCGCTACACCATCGACGGCAAAAACCCCGGCTCCAGCTTCCACCTGTCGCTGCGCATTTCGTACCCAAACAAAAAGGATCGCGCCGACGCCGCCATGCGCGGTGTTTCGCCGGGTGGATTGATCATGATCCACGGCACGCCCGGCTACTTCGGCGTGCTTCAATCGACCGGCGTCATCCGCGACTGGACCGCGGGCTGCATCGCGGTCTCGAACGAGGAAGTCGAGGAAATCTACAAGAACGTGCGCATCGGAACCCCGATTGTCATCCAGCCTTGAGCCCGCGCTTGACCGCCCCGCCCCGGCCCCTATTCTGCGCCCGCTTTCACAAGACGAACGGGACCGATGACCACGACCACCCTCGACCGCCGCGCCAAAACCGCTGAGCCGAAACAAGCCTGGGGCTACGCCGATGCGCGCGCGCTCTACGACCTCCCGTTCGCCGATCTGATCTTCCGCGCGCAATCGGTTCACCGCATGCACTTCGATCCGAACGAGGTGCAGATGTCGACGCTGCTCTCGATCAAGACCGGCGGCTGCCCCGAAGACTGCGGCTACTGCAGCCAATCGGCCCAGTTCGAAACCGGCCTCAAAGCCACGAAGCTGATGGCGCTCGACGAAGTCCGCACCGCCGCTGAACAAGCAAAGGCCGGCGGCGCGACGCGCTTCTGCATGGGTGCCGCCTGGCGCGAACCGAAAGACCGCGACATCGACACGCTTTGCGACATGGTCCGCGAGGTGAAGGGTCTGGGCCTCGAAAGCTGCATGACCTTGGGCATGCTGACGCAACCCCAAGCCAACCGCCTCGCCGATGCCGGCCTCGACTACTACAACCACAACATCGACACCGGCCCCGAGTACTACGGCAAGGTCATTACCACCCGCACGCTGCAGGACCGCCTCGACACGCTCGAAAACGTCCGCGAAGCCGGCATGGCCGTCTGCTGCGGCGGCATCATCGGCATGGGCGAAGCCCGCGAAGACCGCATCGGCATGCTGGTCACGCTGGCGAACTTGGCCGTGCCGCCGGAATCCGTGCCGATCAACGCACTGATGAAGGTCAAAGGCACGCCGCTCGGCGAGAGCGCCAAAGTCGACAACTTCGAGTTCGTCCGCACCATCGCCGCCGCCCGTATCATGATGCCCACGTCCGTCGTACGCCTCTCCGCCGGCCGCGAACACATGAGCGAGGAACTCCAATCCCTCTGTTTCCTCGCCGGCGCCAACTCGATCTTCATCGGCCCCAAGCTGCTCACGACCGCGAACCCCGCCAAAGAAAAAGACGACGCCCTGTGGGCCAAACTCGGCGTCCGCTCCATGGACATCTGAGCCAGTTGCGAAAACAGACTCGTTCGAATCCGTAACAGCGTAACAACGGCGGACTTCCGCCACTCTTGACGTAACATTGCCGTAACTTATCCGTAACTTGTTACGCATCGAATTGCTGGAACGTGTGTGGCATCGGCTAGTTGCGAAAACAGACCCCATCGAATCCGTTACAGCGTTACAACGGCGGACTTCCGGGGTTTTTGACGTTACATTGCCGTTACTTATCCGTATTTTGTAACGGCAAAGAACACCTATTCGGCGAGCGATGACGCCCTGGCGGCCACCAGCCGGACGCAAAACCGCGTAGAACGCCGAGTCTCTGTCACTGTGAGCAAGAAGGACCATATTGCACACCATCAACGGCGCGATCATCCGAACGAAACTCTCTCATCGCTCGGGCGACTAAATGCTTGCTGCTTATACCACAAACAGTCGCGGAGGGCGACCGTCATTTCGCCGCGTCGTACATGTCGCAGGGTGCGGCGGGGAAGACTAGTTCTCGCCTTCAGCCAGAGCACGATGTCCGTAGCTCACCACCCGTGTGATCTGCCAGCCGCTCGCACGCTTGCGCCAAATGATCAGAAACTTGGCAATGCCTTCGCAAGCACCGCTTTCAGTCTGGCAAAACCGGTGCTCGCCTTCCTCGATCGCGCCAAAATCCTTGATCGGATAGACCCTAAGGCTGCTCGCGATCAACTCCCGCCGCACCTTGTGGCAGATGTACTTCTGCGTGTTCGCGAGAACGGTCTTCCGGTCGAACGTCGCGCCACCCGTGTCGTGATAGAACTCGACGCTGGGCGAGAAGAAATTACCGAACACCTTGAGATCGCAGCGATTGTAGGCGTCGAAAACCTTGCCATCGAGCGCCAGTATCTCGGCAGTGAGCGCTGCATTCTCCTCGCCAGCCCGCGCGGCACCCGCTGAGAGCGATGAAACAAGCACAATGAGAACAGAGAGCAGGCGTAACGTCATTTCGTTGTGTCCTATTTTCGAGGGTACGCGACCGCTAGCCAGCCGTAACACTCAAGCTCGTGCCAACCCCGCAATCGCCTGATCCATCAACAGCGGCCCTTGCGCGAGCACGAGCGCGCGCCAAGCCTCATCGTCCGGCGCGAAGCATGACAGCGCCGTTTCCAGGTGCGCCCGGTGCCGTAGCGCGTGCCGGTCGCCGCGATCGACGAAGCGCAGCCACCGCTCGTACATCGTCATCAGCGCAAGTTTCGCGAAGTCGCCTTCCTTCTCGGTGCCGAACTCGATCACCGCCCCGGTGACTTCGGCCAGCGGCAGCAGACGCGCCAACGCAAACCGCAACTGCCCGTCCTTGTGGACCGTCAGTCCAGTCTGCTCTTCGTCGGCTTCGATGGCACCTTCCATCGATGAGCGTTTCCAGCCATCGACGCGCGCCCGGCCCCACCACGACGCGGCACGCTCCCATTGCGGCGTTCCCGCGCCCGTCGCGGGCAAGAACGCGACCTCGCCATACGCACCAACGCCGGTGTGCCAATCGATCAACCCTGTACGCGAAACGGATGCAAACTTCGGGAACACATGGTCGCGCAGAACGCGGTGCCCAAACTCAGGCTCACCGCCACCATAGGCCAACCCCTCGGCATCTTCGTACTGCCCGGCGTTGACCGCATAGGCGAGCGCCGCAGGGCCGATCGCCGCCGTCAATCGTTGATGATCCGCCATCAGCGCACCGATCGACTGCGGCCCCACGTCCCTCATACGGATCACATCGCGTATCTGGTGATAGTGCGGATTGACCGGCAACGCCTTGCCGAAGTTCATGAAGTTGCGATTGAGATCGACGTTGTTCTCGGTACAGCGCGCGATGTGCGCAAAACCCCACGCGTTCAGCGCATGCACCAAACAAACGGCGACACCTTGAGGCAGAACGGGCTTCGCATCGAGCCAAGCGCATTGCGCGGCCGACCCGGCCGATCCCTCAAGCCCGTGCATGCCCGACGTGCAAAGAAAAACGCGGCGCGCATCCGCCGGGCCAAGCCAAGCAACGTCGGTAACGAGCGTCTCGCCGAACGGCCCCCGCGCGGCCGGATTCTCGTGACCCTCGACCCGCGCACCGGCCTTGCGCGCCAGCAACCCAAACTGCGCCCGCGCCGCGCGATACTCGATCTCGTAGCGCGCGCTCATGTCAAACCGAACGCTTCACCATCATCTGCTTGATCTCGCCGATCGCCTGCGCGGGGTTCAGCCCCTTCGGGCACGTGCTCGCGCAGTTCATGATCGTGTGGCAGCGATAGAGCCGGAACGGATCTTCCAGATTGTCGAGCCGCTCGCCCTTCGCCTCGTCGCGGCTGTCGGCCAGCCAGCGATAGGACTGCAGCAAGATCGCCGGGCCCAGAAACCGGTCCTGGTTCCACCAATAGCTGGGGCACGCCGTCGAACAGCACGCGCACAGAATGCACTCGTAAAGCCCGTCGAGCTTCTGCCGATCCTCCGGTGACTGCTTCCATTCCTTCTCCGGCGTCGGAGTCTTCGTCTGCAGCCACGGCTCAATCGACGCGTACTGCGCATAGAAGTGCGTCATGTCGGGAACCAGGTCCTTGATCACGCTCATCGCGGGCAGCGGATAGATCGCGATCGGCCCCTTGATGTCGTCGATGGCCTTCGTACAGGCGAGCGTGTTCGACCCATCGACATTCATCGCGCACGATCCGCACACGCCTTCGCGGCACGAGCGGCGGAACGTCAGCGTCGGGTCGATTTCGTTCTTGATCTTGATCAGCGCGTCCAAAACCATCGGCCCGCA
>JBJXEH010000229.1:0-7719 GCA_046153995.1 Micropepsaceae bacterium | reverse complement strand
GCCATGCGGATGCCGTTCGTTTCGACGTAGCGCGGCGCGTTCCAGTTGATCGTCATGGGTTCTCTCACGCTGTTTTGAGGCCGAGGGCGGCCAGCATTTCTTTGCGGTTGGGGCCGAGCTTTGGCGGGTAGAGTTTCTTCGCCTTCGGCGTCGCCCACATGGCGAGCACGCGCCAGACGACGCGCAGGTCTGTAAGCCAGGCGGTGGGCATGGCGAGCATGTGGAAGCCCTTCATAAGCGCGCGGAGGACGCCGAGGTTGCTGCGTGTTGCGGGGCCGATGGCGTCTTCCGCGAAGCTCTTGATAAGGCGTGCCTTCAGGCGCGGTTTGTAGGCCGGGTTCTGCTCGTTCTTCGCGCGACGGATCGCGCCCAAGTCCTGCTTCATCAGCGCGTTCCAGAATGGGCGCAACTCCTTGTGGCTGCGCTTGTCGAAGGCGATGGCTTGTTCGCGCGGGTCTGGTGTCGTGTTCATCACATCGCCCAGAATGTGTGCGTGCAGGACGGCGGAGGAGCAGCCGCGGCCGTAGAGTGGGTTCGTGCGGATAGCGCTGTCGCCGACGGCGAAATAGTTGAGTACGACGGGCTCGCCCGCCTTCACGAAATGGCGCCAGACGTTGTGCAGGTTGCCCATGCCGAAGACCTTTGTCACGGGCTCGGCGCGTGCGGGGTCGATCCAGCGGGCCATGCCGGGGATTTGGTTGCAGATCGCGTCGAACGTCTTCGGGTTCAGCGTGGCGACGCGCAGTTCGGACTCGATTTCGGGGACGGCAAGCGTGATCGAGAAGTGCCGGTTGTCGGCCGCGAACACGCCGTACTTGATGTAGCCGAGATCGCCTGCGCCCGGGATCAGATCACGCGGCGGTTCGTCCTGGCCTTCGCGCAGGCGGTAGTGGCGCGTGAAGTAGAGTATTCCGGCCGGGCTTTTTTCTTCGTCGATCGCGATGCCGCGTTCGCGGAGCCAATCGGTGAGCACCGAGGTGCGCCCGCAGGCGTCGATCACCGCCGTGCCGATGAGGTCTTCCGGTGCGCCGCCTTCGCGTTCGATGCGTACGCCTTTGACGGTGGGGTTAGGCGCCGATTGGTCTAGCAGTAGATCGCGCACGATCGTGCTGGTTAGAAAGCGCACGCCGGGGAGCGTCTCGACGTAGGCGCGGATCGTGTGCTCCAGCGTCGTGCGGCGCGAGAACAGGAAGGCGAGATCGCGGTCGCCGTCGGCTGCGACGTACTTGCTTTGCAGGCTCATGGGAAGGGTTGCTTCAAAGTCGAGTTCGCGGGCTCCGGCCTTCTGCAGCATGCCGTGCAGCCGCGGGTGCTTGTCGCGGATCAGCGTGACGAGGCAGCCCAAGAACACGTGGCTGTGGCGCAGCTGGGTGACGCCTTTGCGTTCCCACGTGTCGAACGCGGTTTCGACGTTCGGCGGTGGGGCTGCGTCGCGGTCGACGATCACGATCTCGCGGCCATCGCGCGCGAGCGCCATGGCGGCGCCCAAACCGGCGATCCCGGCACCGACGACCACAATGCGGTCGGGCATAAACATCATCCTTAAAGCGAATAGCTGTTAGCTTAGATGTAGCGGATCGGCGCCGTGTGTCGAGGCCGGTCTCCGACGCTGCGGAAACGCAGTCAAAACGCGTCAGAAAAATGAGGTCTTTGGAAACGACCTCGTCCTTGGATCAGTTCGGGCGTTTCAAGAACAGCGCGGCTGCCGTGAATAACACCCATCCTAACATCAGACTAGCGCCGCCCAAGGGGATTAGCGGCTTCACACTTGCTGCGTTCGGGCCGAAGGCTGCGTAGATGCTGCCGCAGAAGAGGATGATGCCGGTGAGGAAGGCGGCGCCTGCTAGGTCGAGCAACAATCTGCGGCCGAATTGGGCGCTGGCGAGGCCCACAGCGATGAGGCCCAGTGCGTGGACGAAGTGCATTTCGCGGGCGGTGTCGAATATGTTGCGGATGACGGGGACGAACTCGCCCTCGAGCCTGTGGCCTACGGCGGCCGCGACGATGAGCGCGATGAGCATGTTCAGCGCGCCTGCAACGAGCCAGAGACGGGTCATGGATTTACCTTAGGAAACTTGGACGATCCGGCAGTGATTGCATGAGGCGGTGGGGCGCGCCAAGGTGCGGGTTCGAACGCTGGAGGGCGTCATGCGGATTCTGCTTTGGATCGTGGGTGTCTTGGCGGCACTGATTGCGCTTGCGTTTTTGACGCTTGGCGATCCGTCCGTGCCGCGCGAGGTGCTGGTGGAAAAGTATGGGCAGGCACCGTCGCAGTATGCCGATCTGGGCGGCGGGATCACGGCGCACTATCGCGATCAGGGGAATGCGCGCGGACCTGTGCTCGTGTTGTTGCATGGGTCCAATGCGTCGCTGCACACGTGGGAGCCTTGGGTCAAACTATTGGGCGATCAGTTTCGCGTCGTAACCGTCGATCTGCCGGGGCATGGGCTTACGATTGTGCCGGAGGAGTATCCGCTGTCGGCCGAGGGCATGGCGGACTTTGTCGATGCGTTTGCGGCGAAACTTGCGTTGCAGCGCTTTGCGGTCGGCGGGAACTCCATGGGCGGGCATGTCGCGCTGCGTTTTGCGATCAAGTATCCGCTGCGGGCGGCCGCCGTCGTCCCGATCGATACTGGTGGTATCATTCCGCCGAACATGCCGGAGCCGCCCGCGTTCTTTCGCATCATGTCGGTGCCTGGGTTGCGGGAGGTCTTCCGGTTGTTCCCGGGTCGGCCGATCGCGGAGGCGACGCTGAAGGCTTCGTTCGCGAACCAGGCGCTGGTGACCGACGCGATGATCGACCGGTATTGGGAGCTCAATCGCGAGCCTGCGATTCGTGCCGCGACGCGCAAGCGGTTTCGTATGGGCTGGGATTATTGGCTGGGCGAGGACCGGTTCATGCGGGCGAACCTCGGCCAGATCAAAGTGCCTGCGCTCGTGCTGTGGGGCGCCAAAGATAAGCTCATCCCGGTCGAGGGGGCGGAGCTTGTGAAGGGCGCGATCCCAGGGGCGCAACTCATTGTCTACCCCGAGGGCGGTCACATCCTTCAGGAAGACTTGCCCGAACAATCCGCAGCCGATGCGCGGACGTTTCTGAAGGCGGTGTTCTCTCTACCCTGAGGCGGATTGCATCGGGGGCCGGGCCAAGCCAAGGTGCGCCCGCTCGCCATTGAGAGTCCGCCCCGATGCTCACCAAAGCCGACGATTATCCCATTCATCAGACACCGGAGCCGATCGCCTATGCGGGGACGGACCGGAATTTCTACGACCGCTATTTCTTCAACGGCTATGCGCCGGACGGGGAGACGTTCTTTGCGGTCGCGCTCGGCGTTTATCCGGCGCTGAACGTGATGGACGGCGCGTTCTGTGTCGTCGTTGACGGCGTGCAGCACAATCTGCGGGTTTCGCGCGTGCTCGGCATGGAGCGGATGGATACGCGTGTCGGGCCGCTGTCGGTCGAGGTTGTGGAGCCGCTACATTCGTTGCGCGTGCGCGTTGCGAAGAACGATCATGGGATTGCGGCGGACATCCTGTTTCGCGCACGGTCGGCAGCGATCGAGGAGCCGCGCTTCACGTATCGCGTGGGTCCGCGCACGGTGATGGATTACACGCGTCTGACGCAGAATGGCAGTTATGAGGGTTGGATCGAGGTGAAGGGCCGTCGGATCGACGTTGCCAACCACATCGGTACGCGCGACCGGTCTTGGGGTATCCGGCCTGTCGGTGCGCAGGATTCGCAGCCCGTTGCACCGCCGCGGGCACCGCAGTTTTACTGGCTATGGGCGCCGATGAATTTCGACGACCGTATCACGCTCTACCACAACAATGCGGACGCCGACGGTAAGCCTTGGAACACGCATGCCGTGATGTCCGCGACCGGCGACGGTGCGGCGACGCACATGGTGTCGTGTTCGTCGGAGGTCGCGTTCAAGTCCGGCACACGGCATGCGAAGGCGGCGTCGATTTCGATGCGCGATGCGGATGGGCTCGACTATCGCATCGAGCTCAAGCCGAAGTGGAATTTCTACATGAGCGGGCTCGGCTATACGCATCCCGAATGGGGGCATGGACGGTTTCGCGGCGAGCTTGCGGTCGGGTACGACACGCTTGAAACGGCGAAGGTGAACGAGAGCGAGTTTCACTATCTGCATGTGCAGGCGTTCTCCGACGCGACGCTGACGGGGCCGAACGGGCTCGTGCGCAAGGGCCAGGGCGTGCTGGAGCAGTTGATCATCGGGGCGTATGCCCCGAACGGGTTCACGGGCTTGTTGGATGGTGCGAAATGATCACGAAGGAGTTGGAAGATCGGATCGTCCGCTATCTTTCGCATCGGATGCCGGAGGCGGGGAAGGTTTCGGTGATCGCGCTGTCGCGCATTCATGGCGGGGCGAGCCGCGAGACGTTTCGCGTGCGTATCGATCAGGAGCGCGGCGGCGAACGGGGTCTCATCTTCCGGCGCGATCCGGTTTCGACGTTGATCGAGACGGAGCGGGAGGTGGAGTTCGCGGCGTACCGGTCGTTCATGGGTTCGGCGGTGCCGGTGCCCGGGGCGTTGTTCCTGGAACGGGAATTGGATTGGTTGGAGCGGCCGTTCTTCGTGATGGAGGAGATCGAAGGCTGCACGGCCGGATCGATTTTGGCAGGCGATCCCTATGGGCCGCATCGGCAGCGCATAGGCGAGCAGTTCTTCACGATTTTGGGGAGTATCGCAAAGCGCGATGCGATGACGTCCGATCTCGCGAAGCACGTGCCGGCCGTGAAGCCTGACGAGGCGTGGAAGGCGGAGCTTGCGAAGTGGGAGAAGGTCGTCGACGAGGACGAGCTTGAACCGCAACCGATCCTGCGCGCGGCGATCCGCTGGATGCGGCGCAATCCACCGCCGCCGGCGCAGAAGATCTCCGTCGTGCACGGCGACTATAGGACCGGCAATTTTCTGTTTGACGGAACGGGGACGATTCGCGCCGTGCTGGATTGGGAGATGGCGCATCTGGGCGATCCGCTGGAAGACCTCGGCTGGGCGCTCGATCCGCTGTGGTCGACCGACCGTGCGCATCCGGGCGGCATGCTTACACGCGAGGCTGCCATCGCGGTGTGGGAGAAGGCGAGTGGGCTAAAGGCTGACCCCAAGGCGCTTGCGTGGTGGACGATGTTCGCGTCGTTCAAAGGGGCTGCCATCTGGATTTCGTCGGCGCAGGAGTTTCAGGCGGCGAAGAACACCGATCCGGTGATGGCATTCTCCGGGCTTTACTGTCTGCCGTTCCACAACAAGCGGCTGGCAGACATGCTGCTCCAAGCGCGCGAGGCCGCCTGATGAAACCGTCACCCGAACTGGTTTTGAATCAGGCGTTTGCGAAGATCGCGATGGAGATGGGGCCTGCGCTGCCGCCCGGCTATGGCCAGGGCTCGGCGACGACGATGGCGGTGCTGCTGCTGATGGTGGGGCAGGAGTTCGACCGTGCGGCCGACATACGCGTGAAGGAGAACCGCGTGATGCGGGCGCTGTTCGGCGACGCCGCGAAGGGGGTTAGCGGGGCGTTGGGCGAGAAGCTTGGCGCGGTCACCGGCGTGCGGGATGAAGACTTGACGGTGTCGGGCCTCGACCGCGTGAACGGTGAACTGAAGCGCTTGCTGATCGAGCTGCAAACGCATGCTGAGCAGAAAGCGGATCGTGCGCTGGAGCTGCGTATCCTCCGCTTCTTGAGTGAAGCGGCTGCGGCGCGGCAGGTGCATCTGCCCGCGATGTAAACATGCTGTCATCATTGTGGGGGCGGCTGCACCCGGATGCGGTGCGGTTTGTGCCGTTCTTTGTCGGCTTGAATTTTCTGAACGGCATTCATGTCGTGTTCTTCGCGGCGTGGCTGGCGAGCGCCGGGTTCGATCCGTATGCGACGGGGTTGCTGTTTGCGGCTATGAACATTCTACGGGTGTTCACGGGGCCGCTGCTTGGCATTGCAGCGGATGCGTTTCATGCGCGGCGCCTGTTTCTCATCGGGCTGATGACAGTCGCAGGGGTTTGTTACGTCGGTTACGCGACGGTCGACGGAATGGTGGCCATCGTCGTTTTCTCGCTGCTCGCGAGCGCGGCGTTCTCAGCGATCGCCGCGCTGATCGAGGGGGTCTCGATGTCCGCGGCGACCGCGCGCGGGTTCGACTATGGGCGCGTGCGGCTCACGGGATCGGCGGCGTTCGTTGTGATGAACTTCGCCGGCGGTGCCGCGGTGGCCGCATACGGGATCGATGCGTTCTTGCCGATCTTGATCGGTTCGGCTGCGCTTGCTGCATTGGGTGGGTTCGCATTGCCGCGCGACGAGAAGCCGGAGGTGCGCGCAGGTGTGCGCTCGGTCGGGCGCGATGCGTGGCAGCTCGCGCGGCAGCCGTTGTTCGTGCTGATGATCGGCGCCACCGGTATCGCGCAGGCATCGCACACGTTCTACTACGGTTTCGGGACGCTGAACTGGCAGAAGGTCGGGTATTCGGCCGATTTGATCGGTGCGTTGTGGGCGCTTGGCGTCATCGCCGAGATCATCGTGCTTATGTACTCGGCGTGGATCGTACGGCGCGTCGGGATCGTGAACTTGATGATGCTCGGCGCTGCGGCCGGGATCGTGCGCTGGACGCTGCTCGCACTGTCGCCGCCGCTTCCGGTCGTTTTGTTCGCGCAGATACTGCATGGCGGTACGTTCTGCGCGGTGCATCTGGGGATGATGCACTTCATGCTGCGGGCGACGCCGGTGCATCTCGTTGGGACCGCGCAGAGCATCTATTTCGCGGTGATGATCGGCGTGTTCTTCTCGATCGGGCAGTATGGCTCCGGCGCGTTGTTCGCCTCCGCCGGGAGCTATGGCTACCTTCTGATGGTGGGATTCAGTGCGGTCGCGCTGGCGTTGTCGTATTTGCTCGGGCGGCTTTGGGATGGCGGGGTTTTGCCGATGGCGCGCGAGGCGGTGGACGAGGCGCGACCGGTGGCCTAACCTTCCGCTTACACGACATTGGAGATTAGGCCATGGGTTATCATCACTTGGCGCTCGCGACGCGCGATATGAAGGCGATCGACCACTTCTATCGCGAGGTTATGGGGTTCGATCTGAAGAAGGTCGAGGTTGGGCCGACGCCGGATGGCGGCTGGGCGAAGCATTTTTTCTATGAGATCGAGCCAGATCGCTTCATCGCGTTCTGGGAGTTGCATGGGCCGAACTACGACAACAAGACGTTTGAGACCGGCTTGGCGAAGGCCGCTGGCCTGCCGCAATGGGTGAACCATATCTCGTTCTATTCGCCGACCGAGGCGCATCTGGCTGAGAAGCGGAACATGTGGCTCTGCGGCGGCTTCGACGTGATGGAGATCGATCACAATTGGTGCCGCTCGATCTACACGACCGATCCGAACGGGACGATGGTCGAGTATTGCGTGACGACGGCTGCGTTCACACAAGCAGATAAGGACGAGGCGCTGAAGGCGGTGACGTCGAACGACGTGGAGCCTTCGAAGCCGCCGAAGTCGATTCAGGTGCACAAGGCGAAGGACTTTCGCCGCGCCGCGGAATAGCAACCTCAGGAGTATGAGATGAAGGTCGTTGAAATCCCGCAATACGGGATCGACAATTTGCGCGTTGCGGAGCGGCCGGATTTGCAACCGGGGCCGGGGCAGGTGTTGCTTCGGATGAAGGCGGCAACGCTGAATTATCGTGATTTGTTGACCGTGAACGGCGGCTATGGCGG
>JBJXEH010000228.1:0-40644 GCA_046153995.1 Micropepsaceae bacterium | reverse complement strand
CCCAGCGCCTCGACGTTCGGTTTGATTAGCCGGTCCTTGCCCGCGTACTGCTCGCCGACGAGCTTGACCATCTCTTCATGGTCCATGCTCAGCAACTCGCCGATCGCACCGATATAGATCATGTTCTTAAGCAACTGCCGGTCGCGCGGAATGTCGTAGCGGCTGTTCGCCATCTCGGTCAGCGGCATACTTACAACGTTGATGTCCGCCCTGAACTTCGACGCCGTCATCGGCTTCGTGGAGTCGTAGAACAGATAGCCGCCGGACTCGATCTCCTTGACATCCTTGTCCCAAGTTTGCCCGTTCATCGCGACCATCAGATCGACGCCGCCGCGCCGTCCGATCCACCCCTCGCCCGAAACGCGCACCTCGTACCACGTCGGCAACCCTTGGATGTTCGACGGGAAAATGTTGCGCACCGCGATCGGCACACCCATGCGCAGGATCGCGCGTGCGAACAACTCGTTCGCGCTCGCCGAACCTGAGCCGTTCGTGTTCGCAAACTTGACGACGAAGTCGTTCGTCGCCTCTAGCGGCTTTGGCATGTGTCGCCCGCCTGAGCAGTTTCAAGAAGGAATTTCTGCATGTCCCAAGCACCCGTGGGACAGCGTTCCGCGCAAAAGCCGCAATGGAGGCAAAGGTCTTCGTCCTTCACCATCACCCGGCCCGTCTTCAGCCCGTCGCCGATATAGAGGTCTTGCGTTGCGTTCTCGGCCGGCGCCAGAAGGCGCGTGCGCAGCTCCGCCTCCTCGCCGTTCTCGGTGAACGTAATGCAGTCCAGCGGGCAGATATCGACGCAGGCGTCGCACTCGATGCAAAGCTTCGCGGCGAACACGGTCTGCACATCGCAGTTCAGACAGCGCTGCGTCTCTTTGTAGCCAAGCTCGCGGTCGAACCCGAGCTCGACCTCCGCCTTCACGTCTTTGAGCGCCACTTCGTTCGGCAGATGCGGCACCTTGTAACGCAAGTCGTTCGCGATATCGTTGTCGTACGACCACTCGTGAATACCCATCTTCTGGCTAAGCAGATTGACCAGCGGCGGCGGCCGGTCGGCGACCGGCTTGCCGTGCACGAATTGATCGATCGAAACGGCGGCGCCGTGCCCGTGCGCCACGGCCCAAATGATGTTCTTCGGCCCGAACGCAGCGTCCCCGCCAAAGAAAACGCGCGGATTCGAAGACTGATAGGTCACCTCATCGACCTTCGGCATGCCCCACTTGTCGAACTCGATGCCCGCATCGCGTTCGATCCAAGGAAACGCATTTTCCTGACCGACCGCGACCAGAACGTCGTCACATTCGAAGTGCACATCAGGCTCGCCCGACGGCACCAGGCTGCGCTTACCCTTCGCGTCGAACTCCGCCTTCACCTTCTCGAACAGAACGCCGGTGAGTTTCCCACTTTCGTGCGTGAACTCCTTGGGGACGAGGAAATTGTGAATCGGGATACCCTCCCGCATCGAATCCTCTTTCTCCCAAGGACTGGCTTTCATCTCCTCAAACCCGGACCGCACGACGACCTTCACATCGTCCCCGCCGAGCCGCCGCGACGTGCGGCAGCAGTCCATGGCCGTATTGCCGCCGCCCAGCACGATCACGCGCCGGCCGATCTTGTCCACGTGCCCAAACGAAACCGACGACAGCCAATCGATCCCGATATGGACGTTGGCCGCGGCTTCCTCGCGCCCCGGTATCTCAAGATTACGCCCGCGCGGCGCACCGCAGCCGACGAACACCGCATCGAAATCTTCGGCGAGCACCGCCTTCAAACTATCGACGCGCTTTCCCAGACGAAGCTCAGGCTGCAGGTCCGTGATGAACCCAACCTCTTCGTCCAGCACCTTCTCCGGCAAACGGAACTTCGGAATCTGCGTGCGCATCATGCCACCCGCAGCTGGGTCCTGATCGTAGATCACGACGTGATAGCCCAGCGGCAGCAGATCGCGCGCAACGGTGAGCGACGCGGGGCCCCCGCCGATCAGCGCAATCCGCTTCCCGTTTTTCGCGGAAGCCGGTTTCGGCATCCTGTCCAGGACGTCGCCCTTGTTGTCGGCCGCGACACGCTTCAAGCGGCAGATCGCAACCGGCTCCGCCTCGACCCGCCCACGCCGGCATGCCGGTTCGCACGGCCGGTCGCACGTGCGGCCCAGCACGCCCGGAAACACGTTCGACTTCCAATTGACCATGTACGCGTCGGCATACCTGCCCGCCGCGATCAGCCGGATGTACTCCGGCACCGGCGTATGCGCGGGACAGGCCCACTGGCAATCGACGACCTTATGGAAATAGTCGGGGTTCGAAATGTCCGTCGGCTTCATCCCAGGCCGCGAACGCTTGGCCGGCGCGTCTAGTGCGTCGATACTCATCGCGCGAAAACGTCTCCCTCAAGCCGGAGCCGAATCGTTTTTGTTGGCTGATATGCGAAGCGATCCCCGGGGCCGCCACTATAGTCACCGCCGCCCCTGGCGCCAGTGTCCAATCACCCCATTTCACCCGTGGAAATGCGCGGCTGTTGCACCGCGAAAAGCCCCCCTCTATTCACCTTGATCCACACCAAGGACGCTCACATGCCGGACAAGCCTGCCGACCTCGCCAGCCACCCGATGCGCTTGGCCCCGGCCCGTTTGCGCCGCGTCTGCGATCCGAAGGCGTTCAAGTTCAAGACGACGGCGGACTTGGCCCCGTTCGAAGGCCTGATCGGCCAAAGCCGCGCGCTTGAGGCGCTCGACCTCGGCGCCCGCATCGACAAGCCCGGCTTCAACCTGTTCGTGCTAGGCGAACGCGGCACGGCCCGCCACGGCGTCGTACGGGGTTTGATCGATTCCTATGCAAAGAAGCTGCCCGTCCCCGCCGACTGGGTTTACGTCGCGAACGCCGAGCAACCCGACCGCCCCCGTGCCCTCTCGCTGCCGCCGGGCCGCGCAGCGAAATTTAAGGCGGCGATGGATGAGGCGATCAACGAACTCTTCGCGCTCGTCCCCGCCGTGTTCGAAAGCGCGGAGTACCAGGCGCGCCGCCGCACCGCGCTCGAAGCCGTCAACAACGAACAAGAACAAGCATTCGAAGCGCTAAACGAGAAAGCGCAAAAGCAAGGCATCACGCTGATGCGCACGCAAGCGGGCTTCACGTTCGCCCCGCTCGCCAAAGATGGCGTCATGCCGCCCGAAGCCTTCAACGCCCTGCCGGAGACGGAGCGCAAAGCGATCATCCAAAAAATCGAAACGCTTCAGCAAGACCTCGCGTTGCTGATCGTACGCTTGCCAGGCTGGGAGCGCGAGCGCCGACAGCGCGTGATGGACCTCGACCGCGAATATGCGCGCCTCGCCGTGACGGACGTGATGAAGGATGTGGCCACCGGCGTCGCCGACCTGCCCGACATTCACGCCCACGTGGAAACGGCGACGACTGAGTTGATCAAACAGATCGCCGTCTTTCGCGGCGCAGGCCCCATCAAAGACGGCCCGCCTATCGGCCCACCTTCGGAAACGATCACCGAGAACGACCCGCGCTTCCGCCGCTTCCGCGTGAACCTGTTCGTCGGCGATGGCGTAAAAACCTGCGCCCCCGTCGTGGTCGAAGACAACCCGTCGATCGGCAACCTGATCGGCCGCATCGAGCAGCAAGCGCAGATGGGTGCGTTCTTTACCGATTTCACGCTGATCCGCCCCGGCAGCCTGCACCTCGCAAACGGCGGCTATCTGCTGATCGACGCGCGCCGCCTGCTGCTCGAACCCTACGCGTGGGAGATGCTGAAACGCTGCCTGCGCGCGCGCACGATCACGATCGAATCCCCAACCGATCGCATGTCGGTCATGTCGATGCAGGGCTTGAAGCCCGACCCGATCCCGCTTTCGACCAAGATGATCCTGTTCGGCGACCGCCAGCTCTATTACGCGCTGTTCGAAGGTGACCCCGACTTCGCCGAACTCTTCAAGATCGCCGTCGACTTCGAAGACACCGTCGACTGGACCGACGCCACCGCGAACGATTATGCGGGCCTGATCGGTTCGATCGCCAAACGCGAAGGCCTGCGCGCACTCTCGCCCGCCGCCGTCGCCCTCATCATCGAAGAACTCGCGCGCGAAGCCGAAGACGCGAAGAAGCTCTCGCTTCGCATCGGCAACCTCGCCGACCACTTGCGCGAAGCCGACTTCTGGGCGGCCGAAGCAGGCCACAAAATCATCGACGCAGCCGACGTAGACCGCGCAAGCGCCGCCTGGGAACGCCGCCACGACCGCGTCAGCCTGCGCGGCCAAGAGATGATCGAACGCGAGATCATGCTCGTCGACACGGCTGGCGCCAAAGTCGGCCAAATCAACGGCCTCGCCGTGATGTCGCTCGGCGGCTACGCCTTTGGCAAGCCGAGCCGCGTTACGGCCCGCGTCCGCGTCGGTAACGGCGAAGTCATCGATGTCGAGCGTGAGGCGGCGATGGGCGGCCCCTCCCACACGAAAGGCGTGCTTATCCTGAGCTCTTTCCTCTCGACACGTTACGCGCTGAATAGCCCCGCGTCGCTGTACGCCAGCATCGCCTTCGAGCAATCCTACGGCGGCGTCGACGGCGACAGCGCCTCGTCGACCGAACTTTATGCGCTACTCTCTGCCCTCTCCGACATACCGATCCGCCAGGGCATCGCCGTCACCGGCTCAGTCAACCAGCGCGGCGAGGTACAGGCAATCGGCGGCGTCAACCAAAAGATCGAAGGCTTCTTCGCGCTCTGCAAGTCCCGCGGCCTCGACGGAACGCAGGGCGTCATGATCCCGAAAGCGAACGAACAACATTTGATGCTCGACCGCGAAGTCGTCGAAGCCGCAGCCGCCGGCAGGTTCCATGTCTTCGCGGTCGCGACGATCGACGACGGCATCGCGCTCTTGACCGGCGTGGCTGCCGGCGAACGCAGCGCCGACGGCCGCTACCCGAAAGACACGATCAACCGCCGCGTCGAGGACAAGCTGATAGCCTTTGCCGAAATGCGCCGCGAATTCGCGGCGTCAAAACCGATCGCTTAGTCCTGCACGACGGACGCGTCGATATCGGCGATCTTGGCTTTACCGATCAGCGCCATACTGGTCCTCAGCTCGCGCTTCATCGTCTCAAGCACGGCGGTGACGCCCTTCTCGCCCTGAGCGGCGACGCCGTAAACCCAAGCCCGGCCGATCATGCAAGCCTTCGCGCCGAGCGCGAGAGCGCGCGTCAAATCTTGGCCGGAACGAATGCCGCCGTCCATCAACACGGTGGTCTTCGACCCGACCGTCTCGACGATCTTCGGCAGCACCGAAATCGACGAGCGCGCCGCATCCAGCTGCCGCCCACCGTGGTTGGACACGATAAGGCCGTCCGCGCCGGTCGCCACCGCCTCTTTCGCGTCGTCCGGATCGAGCACGCCCTTCAAGATCAGTGGCCCCTTCCAAAGACCACGAACCCATTCAAGGTCTTTCCACGTGACCGACGGATCAAGCGCCGTCGTCGTCCACGCCAGCAGCGCGCCCAGCGACTTCGCATCTTTGACGACGCCCGAAAGATTGCCGAAGGTCAGCGGCTGCCCCTTGACGCCGACGTCGTAAATCCAGCCCGGGCGCGACGCAAAATTCGCCGCCATCCGCAACTTCGACAGTAGCGGCAACTGCACGCCCATGCCGTTGCGGACATCTCGATAGCGTGTGCCGAGCACCGGCAAATCCACCGTGAAGACTAGCGCCCCGCAATTCGCTGCCTGAGCTCGCGCCAAAATCTCGCGCACGACGCCACGATCTCGCATCATATAAAGTTGGAACCAGAAGGGTTTCGACGTCGCCCGTGCAACCTCTTCGATCGGGCAAATCCCGACCGTCGAGAGCGTGTACGGAACACCGGCCTTCTCGGCCGCACGCGCCGCCTGCGCCTCCGCCCGCCGCGCCATCATCCCCGCGAACCCAATTGGCGCCAGGATCAGCGGCAACTCCATCCGCTGCCCGAACAACGTCGTCGACGTATCGAGCGCCGACACGTCGCGCAGCACCTTTTGCTTCAGCATCAGCTTGGAAAGATCATCGCGATTGGCCCGAAGCGTCGCCTCATCGAACGCCCCGCCGTCCACATAGTCGAACATCAGCCGCGGCAACCGCCGCCGCGCCAATTCGCGATAGTCCGAAACAGAAGCAGGAGCGAGCATTGGAGTATCCCGTCGAATCGTGTCGCCAACCTAGGCCGATGCGTACCGCTGCCCAAGCGCGCCAATGGTCTCGTAAAACTCCGCCACCGTCTCGTCGATGATCTGCTTCACCGGCTTCACGCTGTCGATGCGCCCCGCCACTTGGCCCGAGAGCGCGATGGAGGCTTCCATATCTCCACCGAAATAAAGGTCCTTCGCCCGTCCGAATTCGGCCATCACGGGCGGACCTTGATATGTCGGCACTAACTCGCGCTCGAGCCGCGCGGTCTTCTCGGTCCGAAGCGCACGCAGCGCAGGTCGCGAAAACTGGTTCAGAAACACCGTACCCGTATCCTCCGCATCGATAATCGCCTGCTTCCAGTTTCCGTGCACGGGCGACTCGGCGGCCGAGACCATCCGTGTCCCCATCTGCACGCCTTCGGCGCCCAACGCAAACGCGGCCGCCATCGTCCGCCCGCAGGTGATCCCGCCGGCAGCAACAATTGGCACGTCCACCTTCTCGCGCACGAGCGGCAGCAGCACCATCGTCATCACGGCTTGCGGATTCTTGAACCCACCGCCCTCGCCACCCTCTACGACCAGCCCGTCCACGCCCGCGTCAACCGCTTTCAGCGCCGCCTTCAACGTGGGCACGACATGAAAGACGGTGAGGCCCAGCGCCTTCAGTTCGCGGCAGAACTTCGACGGATCCCCGGCCGACGTGGTCACGAACTTCACACCCTCTTTCGCGACGGCGTCCTCGACGAACTTTACAATGTTCGGTTCGCGCACGAAGGCGAGTGCGATGTTCACGCCGAACGGCTTCGTCGTCAGCCGCTTCATCTTCTTGATCTCCTCGCGCACGGCGTCGAGCTCGCCCGATGACGTCTCGATGATCCCAAGCCCGCCCGCATTCGACACCGCGGACGCGAGCTGCGACCGCGCGATCCACCCCATCGGCGCTTGCACGATCGGATAGTCCACGCCCAGCATCTTCGACAGGCGGTTCTCGATCCGCATCGCTAGTGGCCCTCTCGCACGGTCCGCTTGACTTTGATGACCAACACTTCGGTATCTTTACGCAGGACGATCACCTCGGCCACGCTGTCCTTCGGCCCCTCCAACCCGCGCGCGAAGAAATAGAACGGCGCCAACGTCGCCGAATACGTTCCGTTCAGCGCCAGGACTTGGTCGCCAAGCTTGACGCCCGCCAACGCGGCCGGGCCGCCTTTGTCCACCTTCCCAATCGTGGGGAACGGCTCGCGATCCACCATCGTCGCGCCGATTCCATAAAGGTCGTAAGGCGGCGGCACATCCGCGGACACTTTGAAGGCAGCAAGACCAAATACAAATACGAGGAAAGCTAAAGCGCGCATCAAATCCTCTCCAAGGTGCCAACTTGCGCGCACAATACCCAATCACCGGGCAACCACAACGCCGCCCCATTGACGCCGAACCGGTCGCCCTGAAATCATGCGCTGATGTACCGTACCGTCATCATCATCGTGTCCGCGCTCGCCCTCGCCTCATGCGGCGACAGCACCCCCAAACAATCCGCGGGCGCATCGAAACCGGTGCGCATGGCCTGCCGCACGCCCGACGAAGCAGGCATGAAGGCGCAAGACATCACCCGCAAGCTCGCCGAAGCACGCAAAGCGGGCACGATCAGCCAGGACGAATATGTCGCCTTCAACAACACGATGAGCGACGGCTTACGCACCTGGGCCGAACGCCAAGACCTGCGCGCCTACTGCGCCACGCTGCAGCGCGTGGTCACCGACGCCAGCCTGCAATAACGCGTCTCAAGCCGCGTCGTGAAAAATGATGCCAAGCGTCATGCGCGATCCGGACCGCACGGTGCTCACGCCATGCCGCATTGCGACCCGCGAAAATCCCTTCGCCGACGCTTCAGGCCGGTGATTCACAGCGAAGATCACCATGTCCCCTTGGGAAAGGGGAACCACCTCGGCCCGCGTTTGCCGCCGCGGCGCTGTCTCGGTGAGCACGAACTCGCCGCCCGCAAAATCGGAACCCGGCGCACTGAGCAACACAGCCGCCTGCAGCGGAAAATGCTCGCCGCCATAGAGATCCTGGTGCAGCCGGTTGTAGTCGCCAGCGCTATATTTCAGCAACAACGGCGTCGGCCGCGTTTGACCCTGCGCATGGCAGCGCTCAAGATATTCGTCCAGCGTCGCCGGATAGAGCGCACCGGATCCCAGCCGTTCGGCCCACACTGTCGCAACCGGCGCGAGGTGGCGATAGAGATGGTGGCGCTGCGCCTCGATCATCGCCGGCAGCGGATAGGAAAAATATTGATACTCGCCTTGCCCAAAGCCGTGCCGCGCCATCACAACGCGGCTTCGAAACAACGCCGGGCGATGGTAAAGTTCGCGAACAGCTGCGCACTCACACGGGTCAAGCACGCCACGAAGGGTCGCATAGCCCTGCGCATGCAGTGCATCTGTAACAGCTGCCCAATCGACATCCTGCAGACGCCCCAGCGACCCACCCGCCGGTGCAACGACATTTCGAAGCGCCGTCATTCCGCCGCTTCCTTGGCGAGCAGCACCTTTTTGCGTTTCACCCCGAATGCGTACCCGCCCGTGCCGCCATCGCTCGCAACCACGCGATGACAGGGAATGGCGACCGCGATCTTGTTCGCACCGCACGCTTGCGCCACCGCCCGTTGCGCCGTTGGTTTGCCGATAGCCCGTGCGACGGCGCTATAGCTTCGTGTTTCTCCAGCCGGAATTTTTTGCAACGCCTGCCAAACGCGCTCTTGAAACGCAGTGCCGCGAATGTCGAGCGGCAAATCGAACGCGCCCGTAGGCTCTTCGACCAGCGCGACCACACGGGCAATCGCCCCCGACAACGCGCCGTCCGCATCGACCAATAACGCCTTCGGAAACCGCGCCTGCACCGCCTCGCGCGCAGCCTTCGCGCTGTCGCCGAACGCGAGCGCACACAAGCCCCGCTCGCTCATCGCAATGCCCACAAACCCGAGCGAACACCGCGCGACGGCGGCCTTGAGCGTGAGCGCCAAGCCGCCCGACTTCACATCACGCGGTTTTGCACCCAAGCGCCGCCCGGCCTCATAAGCGCGGCTCGACGCATTGAACCCGGCATCATAGAGCGCCGCCGTCACCGTCTCGCCACCCTTCAAACGATCGCGAAACTTCTCGACCCGCTTCGCCAACGCGTACTGCTTCGGCGACAAACCCGTCGCCTGTTTGAACAGCTTGTGAAACCGCCCTTCGCTAAAGCCCGAAGCTCTCGCAAGCGTCGCCACACTCGGAATATTCTCGTCGCGCTCAAGCTTGCGGCAAGCCTCCGTGATCATCTTCGCCACCCGCGCGCCTTGCGCCGGCTCGTCCGGTTTGCAGCGCAGACACGCACGATAGCCAGCTCGCTGCGCCTCCACGATCGTATCAAAGAACTCAACATTCTCCCGCTTCGGCGGCCGCGCCGGACAGCCGGGCCGGCAATAGATGCCCGTCGTCTTCACGGCGATGACAAAATGCCCCTCCGCGCCGGCGTCGCGCGCTTCGAAAGCACGCACGCGCGCCGCGTCGCTGGCATAAGTCTTCGTTCCGTTCATGTGCAACATCTGATGCGTCCTCGATTGTGAACGCAAGATGGCTCAATGGGCGTGCCCCAACACCCCGCTTCCTGACGTCAAACCCGGCCTCAGAACTTGCTGATCAAGTTCACAAACACGCCACGGCTGGAGTAGCTCTGGTCGGTTAAATCGTCGGAGAAATCGGAGAAACTATACCCGACACCGACCTTCACGTTGTCATTCACATGCCGGTAGACGGCGACGAGCGCGCCGGTCCGGCTATCGCCCGCGATATCGTTGGTCAAATAACGGCCCTCGGCCACCACGTCCCACTCGCGCACCGGACGCCAATCGGCACGCAACACGCCCAGGTGCGTGTTGCTGGAGACGAACGTGTCGCTCGCCCGCGTGATCGAAACCTGGCCTTGGCGATAGCCATACTTCGCGCCGATCGTAAAGGCTTGCGTAAGATCGTAGTTCGCATCGATCGACACGATCTGGCTCACCTGCTTTGGGCTGCCGGTCTCGCCGCCTGCAGTCACCTGACCGATAGGACCGAGGTCGCGGAAATAGCTGTACCGCGCAAGCACATTCAGCCGGTCGTTCAACACCGGCCGGTAGGCAAAGCCCGCGACACCTTCGATGTAGTCGGCCGCGCGCACGCTCGCAAAATCGTCGTTCGCGATCGCAAAGTTGAACCGCGCCAGCGCGCGCCAATCCGGATTGACCTGTACCGATGCCGTGTTGCGCACGAGGAACATCTCTTGCTTGCGCCCAGTGCCGTCTTCGAACCGCGCCTCGACCGACGAACCGGCCTGCAATCCCTTCGTCGTGTATCCGGCGCCGACGGTCACCGCCGTGCGCTTGAACAAGCCCGTCGTCGCATCGTCGATTTGCCCGTTCTCGAACGAACCGGTGAACGACAAACGCTCGTTCGGATCGTACTTCGCACCGAACCGCCACATCGTGCTGGGCGATGCGCCAAAGCCCATCCCGTTCTCGCCGTAAACGCTGAACGCCGAAGAGAAGCGATGTCGCGAACCGGCGGTCAGCGTACCGCGGTTGCCTCGTGTGAAGATGTTCGCGGGCTCAAGACCCGTCTGCGTGCGCTCGGCGAGCAACGAATAGCCGACATAAGCCTCCGACCCGTCGCCATAGCGGTGATTGAGTTGCACATCGGCCCCAAGCCCGCCGTCGCCTTCCGACAGCTCGGCCGCAAGTGACAAGCGATCGGTCAACTCCGCCTTCGCACCAAGCCCCGCGCGATTGTTGCTGCGCCGCGCCGCATCATGCGCCAGCGTCACCTGGCCGAACCCGTACACCGACCAGTTCTCACCGGCGGGTTTGTAGAGAATCTCGATCCCGGTATCCGTGCGTTTGCCGCGTTCCGTGCTGTTGTAGAGCAAGCCCGGAACCTGCGCATCGTGACGCACGCCGAGCTTCGCTTCGAACCCGCCGCCCAGCGGCTGCTTCACGTCCGCGCTTGCCACGCGATGCGCGCCGGCCGCATCCGAATGCAGCTCCTCGTACTTCGCCGCAAGCCCGGTGTCCTTGAACGCGGTGATCGACGCAGAAGCCCCCCAGCGCCGCGTGTCGCTTTGCGTCAAATGCCCGTTCGACGCAAAGCCCGCATCGAACGTCTCATAGAACATCGCCGCTTTGCCGTGATCGCCTTGTCTCTCAAACAACTCGCCGAAGTCGGCCGCCGCTTCAACGCGATAGGCGTTCGCATTCCGGCCAACGGGCGACGCAATATCGTTGAACGTCAAGCCGCCATCGACGGAATTCGCCTGCCCGAACGACGGACCGTCAGTGCGCGCAAATTCGGCTTTGAGGTATGTCCCCGCGTGCAAGCGGAACAGTGCATCGGCGCCAAGCAACGTCTGATCGGCAGCCTCCGTCGTCTCGCGTTGCGCGGTCGCGCCGACGCGCACATGCTCGCCAAGCCAAGCCTGGCCGCGCCCGCCGATTGTATATCCGTCGAGATCGCCGACCGCCGGCGTAAACTCATAGCGCACGACAAGCACCGGCACGTTACCCGCCGAACTCGACTCGCGCACCGTCCCGCTATCCGCCACCGCCGAAGCCAACGGCTTCAACAGAATGACGCGGCCCTGGATATAGTCGATGTCATAGTCTTCTTGCGCCCGAAGCTCGCGCGTCTGCAGCACCAGTCCCGTGTCACGATCGCGCACTTCGATTCGCACGCGCTCCGATCCGATCGAAATGTCCTGCCGCTTCAAGAAGTAGAGCGAACCGCCCGTGCCGCGGAACTCGTCGCGCCCGGGGATCGTACCGGGATCGGACGCAAACGCCGTGAGTTGCAGCTTGCGCTCGCCGAAGCTTGTCGTCTCGCTGCTCTTGTGCTCGACAATGCCGCCGAACAGGCCGCGATCGAGTTGCGCAAGCTCGGCCTGATGGATGTTCGTGACAAAGTTGCCGAACAACAAGCTGCTCTCGCTGTTCGCGACTTTGAGATAGAAGCTGCCTTGCGTCGGCGCATCCTCCACGACCGCGCTGTCGTCGCCGTAGGTCGAATAGTACTCATTGGAGTCCAACCGGCGCAGCAGCTGCCGCGCATCCTTTCGGTCGAGATTAGAGAACAAATCCTCGATCAACGTCTCGCCCGTGTCGAGCGACGCCGTCAACTTCCAATCGTCGCCGAACGTACCCTTCGTATAGAACGCACCGCGCGCCGTCACATGATCGCCGTCGGCAAGCGGATCGCCGCTCACGACAACGGCTGGGCCCTTGCCCTTCGACGAGATGAACGTCAGGTCACCCTGCACCACATAAAACCAATCGGACTTCGGCACCTTGACGTCACGTGTTGCCGCGTACTTCGTTTTGCCGTCGCGCTCGACCGTCACGCGAACCTTGTTCGATCCCTTATCGACCAGTTGCTGCGCAACGAACTTGCCGTCCTCGACCTTCACCGGCTGTCCGGCGACCTGCACCGCTTCGCTCTTCGCGTCCGCTTGGCCGGTGACCGTAACCGTCGCAGCGCCTTTGAGCGGAATGTTGCGCACATGCGCTTCGTCGATCGCACCGAATTTCGGCCGCGCAACCGGCGCACCGTCCACGGTGACAACCTCATCGACAAGCGTCAGCTCTTTCGGCGCCGTCTCGTCGAACCGCCCTTCGCGGTCATAGACGCGGTAGACGTAATAGAGATTATCCGGCGCATCACCAGTTGGCATCCACGCCGCAGCACCATCCGGCCCGACCGCAACAGTCGCGATCGGCGCTGCATCCGGCGCGCTACCCCATGCGAGGATGCGAACCTCGGCCTTGTCCACATACGACGGATAATTCGTGTGCGCGGCGAACTTGGCGGCCTTGCCGCGCTCAACAGTGCGATGCGCGCCGTCAAGCTCGACCGAAAGCACCGGCTCAACCGACAAGGCATCGGTGCGAATCTCGATCTGGCGCTCGCTGCCCGAGTCGGATGGGGCCGCAGAATCGGTGGCGGTACGAATTTCGAAGGAGCCGTCGCCTGCCGTCGCAATGACGCCGTTTTCCTCGGCCTGAAGCGCACCGGCGCAAGAAACCGCAAAGCTGGCAATCAAGAGAGCGCGCAACCTAATCATGGCGTCTGCTCCCCGTCTGCACGGTTCATGTCCATTTCAACGACCGGACGCGCCTCGTCCCAAGCAGGGCCGAAGCAAGCCTCGATCTCTGCTTTCAGCTGCGCCAAGCGCACGTCGGCGACACCCGCATCTTCGTTCGCGCCAAGCCGGTAGTTGACCCGCACGACCAACGGTTGCGGATTGCCTGCGGCGAGCAGCTTCAACTTCGCCGCCAACTCCGGCTTCAGCGCCGTGCCGCTCGCGACGAACGCGCGCGCATCGAGATTGACCTCGCGCACGTCGGCCTTCTTCACGCCGAAGTTCAGTTCGCTCATCTTGCCGCGCGTGAGGCGGATCGATTGCGGATTGTCGATCGTGGGCGCATAGCCGGCGGGCACCGACCGCGGATCCAGCTTCAACACGAAGTTCGAACCGATCCGCGCATCCGGAACCGCCACGCAAGTGATGTGATAACGGCCGAATTCGTCGGTCGTGACCAAGAGACCGTTGACGGTCGCAAGCCGCGCTGCCGGAATCCCGGGCTCACCCTCGTCCTGATAGCCGTTGCCGTTGCGGTCGTCGAAAACCTTGCCGATAATCTCGGAGCAATCGAACACCGTGCTGGCGACGATCGCGACCACGGCCTGACCGCGGTTCGAGATCTCGCTGTTGTCGGCACCGTTGCGCGCAAGCGCAGTGTTGACCCGGTCGCCGCCCGTGACACCCGCACCGATGACAAGAACGATCTTGTAGACGACGGAGCCGTTCGCCGGGATGATCTGGTTCGTCCACGTCAGTTCGCGGTCGGCGACCGTGGGTTCACCCGGAACGCCGTTCACAGTCGCGCTGCCCGGTACATACTTGAAGCCCGGCGGCAGGATATCGACGACTGTCACACCCGCGCGCTGCACGGCTTCCGCATTGCGCACGGTGATCGTGTAAGGCACCAGATCGCCGACGCTCGCCGTGCGTTTGATGCTCGTTTTCGAAACCGTCAGCGGCGGACGCCCCAAGAACGGATCGATCGGAATGTGGTTGAAGATCACGTCCGGATCGCCCGACGCCAGACGGAACGTCAGATAGTAAACCGTGGGATCGCCCACAGCCGGCGCGCTAGCGCTTGACCCGACAAGCGCCGGACTCGGCAAGCCCGTCGGATCGAACGGACCGGCTTGCGGCACGAGCACCGTCGAAGGGCTGGAGTAACCGGCAGGCGGCGTCACCACAATTCGATAGACGGTCTCGCCCACCGGACATTGCGCAGCCGCGCCCGGAATAATGTCGAACTGATACTGACCCGATGCGCCGGTCTGCTGACCCTGCTGCGTGGCCGAAAGGAAGCACGCGGCGGGCAACGGCGCACCGCCACCGTCGACCATCGTCAACACGGCACCCGCGACCGGATTGCGCGTCAGCGAGTCATAGACGACACCGGACGGATCGATCGGCAAGTTCTGATCGACGACCGTGACGTTGTCGGCCAGCGTCAGGCCAGTAATAACGTCGAACACGACGCTGTTCTCAGGATTGCGGAATTGGATCGAATAGCCCGGACCGCTCGTCAACCCCGTGAACGTATAGTCACCCGTGCTGTTCGTCGTGGTGGTACCGACCAGCGTACCGTTGCGGAAAATCTCGACGATCCAGTTCGGCTGCCGGGGCTCGCCCGTATCCAGCGTCTGGTTGCCATTCGAGTCGGTGTAGACCGTGCCCGTTACCGCACTCACCGCCGCATCGACATGCACGAAGATCGTTCCGCTCGAGCAATTCGTGGGATTGAGCGTTTCGCAAATCTGGTACTGGATCGTGTAGTCGCCGGCCGGAACACCAGCCGCCACCGACACCACGCCGATCGCGGTGTCGAGCGAAACCCCTGGGTTCGACGCAGGCACCGTCACCGTCGCGGTGATTGCCGCCACATTGACCGCCGCGCCGTTCAGCGTGTCGTTCGCGAACGCGTTGATCAGGTTCGCGTTGCCGATGCCGCTGACAACGGCCGGCGGCGTATCGTTGTTCGCCACAATCGGCGCGGCAACGACCGTCACGCTGATCGTGCCGTTGTCGCAATTCGCCGGGTTCAAGTTCTCGCAGATCGTATAGTCGAACGTGTAGGTGCCCGCTGCAGTACCAGCGACAACCGACACGTTGCCGGTGGCCGTATCGAATGTAAGCCCCGCCGGAACGCTAAAGCCCGAAGCGACCGTCAGCGTCGTGTTCGCCGCCGTCGCCGCGACACCGTTTAGCATATCGCCGGCAAATGCGTTCAGAACGTTCGCCGCGCCGGACGCGCCGTTGACGCCGACAACGCTGTCGTCCGCCGCCACGATGGCGGCAGCCACGACGGTCACCGAGATTGTGCCGTTGTCGCAGTTCGTGGGATTGAGGATTTCGCAAATCGTGTAGTCGAACGCGTACGTACCCGCGGCCGTCCCGGCCACGACCGACACATTGCCGGTTGCCGTATCGAACGTGACCCCCGCGGGAACGCTGAAGCCACTAGCCACCGTCAACGTCGTGTTCGCAGCAGTGGCCGCGACACCGTTCAACGTGTCGCCGGTGTACGCGTTCAGCACGTTGGCCGCACCGCTCGCACCGTTGACGCCGCCAACACTATCATCGGCTGCCACGATCGGCGCCGCGACGACAGTGACGCTGATCGTCCCGTTGTCGCAGTTCGCGGGATTGAGCGTCTCGCAAATCGTGTAGTCGAACGTGTACGTGCCGGCCGCGGTTCCCGCCGTCACAGACACATTTCCGGTTGCCGTATCGAACGTGAGCCCGGCGGGAACGCTGAAGCCCGAGGCGACCGTCAACGTCGTGTTCGCCGCCGTCGCTGGCGCACCGTTCACCGTATCGCCGGTGAACGCATTCAGGACGTTCGTACCGCCGTTCGCGCCATTGACCCCGCCAACGCTGTCGTTCGCCGCTACGATCGGCGCAGCCACAACCGTCACCGAGATAGTGCCGTTATCGCAGTTCGCAGGATTGGCGATCTCGCAAATCGTGTAGTCGAACGTGTACGTGCCCGCCGCTGTTCCCGCCGTGACGGACACATTGCCCGTCGCAGTGTCCAACATGAGCCCTGCCGGGACGCTGAAGCCCGAAGCGACCGTCAACGTCGTGTTCACTGCCGTCGCCGGCGCACCATTCAACGTGTCGCCGGTGAACGCGTTCAGCACGTTTGCGGCCCCGCTGGCCCCGTTGACCCCGCCCACGCTGTCGTTGGCCGCAACAATCGCGGGCAGAAACACGTTGACGGTCTCGTTCAGGTCGTCGCCCGTCGTCGTCGGATCGGGCTGATCGGCAGTCGTGGCGGCCGTCGTTGTGTTCGTAATCGCCAGCCCGCCCTGACCGGTGTTCACAGTGCCCGAAAGTGTCAGCGTCGCGGTGACCCCGTTCGCCAGCGACCCGACCGTCCACACACCCGTACCCGCGACGTAGGCGCCCTGGCTCACCGTTCCGTTCGCGCCGGTCGCCGTCAGCCCTGCGGGTAGCATGTCCGTCAAGCTCACGTTTGTAGCCGCCGACGGACCGTTGTTCGTGACGGCGATCTGGAACGTCACCGTGTCGCCAACGGAAGGCGTCGCGCTCGCCGACGTGCGCGTCTTCACTGTCACCAAGTTTGCGATCGGGTTGACCGTATTGGTATCGGTCGCCGAGTTATTCCCCGCCCCCGGGTCGGTCGTGCCCGAAGGGACGGCGACGGTCGCCGTGTTCGCGACACTGCCGGAGGTCGCCGTAACGTTCGCCGAGACCGTGATCTGATACATCTGCCCGCTCGCGAGCGCAGGTAGCGCAACCCCAGCCTCAAGGCTCGCGACCGAAGGCGCACTGACGCATTGTCCGGGCGTCGCCGAACACGCGACTGACGTCTTCGTGAGCCCCGTCGCCGCCGCATCGGTCAAGGTCGCGCCGACGACTGACGAAGGCCCGCCGTTAGTGACCGTCACCGTATAGGTCGTGGTGCCGCCTGCGTTCACGCTGGCCACGCCGTCGGTCTTCGTCACGGCAAGATCGGCGACCGGCGTAACTGTATCGGTATCGGTCGCATTGTCGTTGGCGGGCGTCGGATCAATCGTCCCGGACGGGGGCGCAATCGACACGGTGTTCGCAACGCTACCTGACGTCGCCGTCACGGTCGCAGAAACATCAATCTGATACGCCTGCCCACTCGCAAGCGCAGGCAGCGCGAAGCCGCCCTGCAGCTGCGCAATCGTCGGCGCCGCCGCGCACTGCCCGGGCGTAGCCGAGCAGGCAATGGACGTCACAGTCAGGCCCGCGACAGTCGGATCGTTGAGTGTAGCGCCTGTCACCGAAGAAGGACCGTTGTTCGTGACCGTGATCGTATAGGTGGTCGCACCGCCCGCATTGACGCTGCTCGCCCCGTTCGTCTTCGTGATCGACAGGTCAGCCACCGGCGTAATCGCATCGGTGTCTGTTGCGCTATCGTTCGCAGGCGTCGGATCGATCGTCCCCGACGGCGGCGCGACGCTCGCGGTATTCGCGACGCTGCCCGAAATCGCCGTCACAGTCGCTACAACTTCAATCTGATAAGTCTGCCCGGTAGCCAGCGCAGGCAGCGCGTAACCACCCTGCAACGCCGCAACCGTTGGCGTCGTTCCTGCCGTGCATTGCCCAGGCGTCGCCGAGCAGCTGACGGCCGTAACAGTCAGCCCAGACACCGCCGGATCGGTCAGCGTCGCGCCCGTTGCCGCCGACGGACCGTTGTTCGTGACCGTGACCGTGTAAATGGTCGTGCCGCCGGCGCTAACGTTGGCTGCACCGTTTGTCTTGGTGATCGCAAGGTCTGCGATCGGCGTGACCGTGTCGGTATCTGTCGCACTGTCGTTCGCAGGCGTCGGATCGATCGTTCCCGAAGGCGGCGCAACGCTCGCCGCATTGGCGACGTTGCCCGAAGTAGCCGTCACGTTCGCAACGATGGTCAATTGGTAAGTCTGCCCGCTCGCCAAGGCGGGAAGGGCGTAGCCGGCCTCCAGGCTCGCCACCGAAGGTGCGCTGCTGCATTGCCCCGGCGTCGCCGAGCAGCCAACGGAGGTCTTCGCAAGACCCGCGACCGCCGGATCGGCGAGTGTCGCGCCGGTCACCGAAGACGGGCCGTTGTTCGTGACCGTCACAGTGTAGGTCGTCGTACCGCCCGCATTGACGCTCGTGGCACCATTGGTTTTCGTGACCGCCAGATCGGCAACCGGCGTGACGGTATCGGTGTCCGTGGCACTGTCGTTCGCCGCAGCCGGATCGATCGTTCCAGACGGCACCGCAATCGTCGCCGTGTTCGCCACGCTGCCGGAGGTCGCCGTCACGCTGACCATGACGGTCAACTGATACGTCGCCCCGCTCGCAAGCGCAGGAAGTGCAAAGCCGGCCTCCAAGCTCGCAACCGAAGGCGCGCTGCTGCACTGCCCCGGCGTCGCAGAGCAAACGACCGAAGTCTTTGAGAGACCCGCAACCGCCGGATCTGCAAGCGTCGCGCCGGTTACTGACGACGGCCCGCCATTTGTAACGGTCACGGTGTAGCTCGTCGTGCCGCCCGCGTTGACGCTGCTAGCACCGTTCGTCTTCGTGATCGAGAGGTCGGCGACAGGCGTGACGGTGTCCGTGTCCGTCGCGCTGTCGTTTGCTGGCGTCGGATCGATCGTCCCCGAAGGCGGCGCGACACTCGCCGTGTTGGCGACGCTGCCCGACGTCGCCGTTACACTTGCGGCGACGGTCAACTGATAGGTCTGCCCGCTCGCAAGCGCAGGGAGTGCAAAACCTGCCTCCAAGCTCGCAACCGAAGGCGCGCTGCTGCATTGCCCCGGCGTCGCGGAGCAAACAACAGAGGTCTTCGTAAGGCCCGCAGCCGCGGCATCGGTCAGGATCGCGCCGGTGACCGGCGACGGCCCGTTGTTCGTGACCGTCACGGTGTAGCTCGTCGTTCCGCCTGCATTGACGCTCGCCGCACCGTTCGTCTTCGTGACCGCGAGGTCGGCGACGGGCGTCACCGTATCCGTGTCGGTCGCGCTGTTGTTCCCCGCGATCGGGTCGGTCGTCCCCGAAGGCGCGGCAACAGTCGCCGTATTCGCAACGCTGCCGGAAGTTGCCGTCACGTTTGCAGAGACAGTCAACTGATACGTCTGACCGCTCGCGAGCGCAGGAAGCGCAAACCCCGCCTCCAAACTGGCAACTGAAGGCGCGCTGCTACATTGCCCGGGCGTCGCCGAACACACGACCGAGGTCTTCGTGAGACCCGCCACCGGCGCGTCGGTCAGCGTGGCGCCCGTCACCGGCGAAGGGCCGCCGTTCGTAATCGTAATCGTATAGCTTGTCGTACCGCCCGCATCGACGCTGCTGACGCCATTCGTCTTCGTGACCGAAAGGTCGGCAACAGGCGTCACCGTGTCCGCATCGGTCGCGATATTGTTGGTGAGATCCAGGTCGAGCGTACCGGCCGGCGGCGCAACCGTCGCCACGTTCGACACCGACCCGCCGGTGGCGGCAACGTTGAACGTGACGAGCAACTGGTAAGTCTGACCGCTCGCAAGCGCAGGCAATGCATAGCCAGTCTGAAGTTCAGCAGTCGTCGGCGTCGTTCCTGCAGTGCATTGCCCCGGTGTACCCGAACAGGCGATGGAGCTGATTGTCAGGCCCGAAACCGCCGGATCGGTCAACGTAGCGCCGGTCGCCGTCGAAGGTCCGTTGTTCGTGACCGTAATCGTGTAAGTCGTCGTGCCGCCTGCATCGAGGACGCTGACACCGTTCGTCTTCGTGATCGCAAGTTCCGAAACCGGCGTGACGGTATTCGTATCCGTCGCACTGTCGTTGCCCGAAACGGGATCGCTGACACCCGACGGCACCGCAATCGTCGCCGTGTTCGCGACACTACCGCTGGTCGCGGTGACGCTCGCGTTGACGGTCAAAACATAAGTCTGGCCGAGAGCAAGTGCCGGCAACGCATAACCCGCCTGCAGCTGCGCGATCGTTGGCGTCGTTCCGGCCGTGCACTGTCCCGGCACCGCAGCACAGGCAACCGACGTCACCGTCAAACCCGTCGCAACCGGATCGGTCAGCGTCGCGCCGGTGACGGAGGAAGGTCCGATATTCGTGACCGTCACCGTGTAGCTCGTTGTCCCGCCCGCGTTGACGCTGGTAACGCCATCGGTCTTCGTCACGGCAAGATCGGCAACGCCGGCAACCGTGTCGGTGTCCGTCGCGCTGTTGTTGCCACCCGTCGGATCGGTCGTCCCCGAAGGCACCGCGATCGTCGCCGTATTCGCGACGCTCCCACTCGTCGCGGTCACAGTCGCGTTGACGGTAAGTTGATAGGTCTGCCCGCTAGCAAGCGTCGGAAGCGCATAGCCCGCCTGCAACTGAATGATCGTTGGTGTCGATAGCAACGCGCACTGACCCGGCGTCGCCGAACAAGCAACCGAGGTCACTGTCAAACCGGAAGCAACAGGATCGGTGAGCGTAGCGCCTGTCACCGCAGACGGCCCATTGTTGATGACGGTCACCGTGTAGCTCGTCGTGCCAAGCGCGGTTACGCTGCTGACCCCGTTGGTTTTCGTAACCGCCAAGTCGGCGACAGGCGTGACGGTGTTCGTGTCCGTCGCGCTGTTGTTTCCCGCCCCCGGATCGGTCGTGCCCGAAGGAACCTCGATCGTCGCCGTGTTCGCGACGTTGCCCGACGTCGCCGTCACGTTCGCAGCAACGGTGATCTGATAAGTCTGCCCGCTTGCAAGCGCTGGCAACGCAAAGCCTGCCTCGAGACTCGCAACCGAAGGTGCGGTAACGCATTGCCCAGGCGTGCCCGAACACACAACCGACGTCTTCGTAAGACCCGCCACCGCCGGATCGGCAAGCGTCGCGCCGGTGACCGATGAAGGTCCGCCGTTCGTGACAGTCACTGTGTAGCTTGTCGTACCGCCCGCATCGACGCTTGAAACACCGTCGGTCTTGGTGATCGAGAGATCGGCAACCGGTGTGACGGTGTCGGTGTCCGTAGCGCTGTTGTTGCCCGCACCCGGATCGGTCGTGCCCGAAGGCACGGCAACCGTCGCTGTGTTCGCCACGCTACCGGAGAGCACAGTGACACTCGCGGCGACAGTTATCTGATACGTCTGTCCACTGGCCAACGCCGGCAGGGCAAAGCCGCTTTCCAAACTCGCAACAGAGGGCGCGCTAACGCACTGTCCGGGCGTCGCCGAGCAAACCACCGACGTCTTCGTCAGACCCGCAACAGCCGGATCGGCAAGCGTCGCGCCTGTGACCGATGAAGGTCCGCCATTCGTAACGGTGATCGTGTAGCTCGTCGTCCCACCCGCGTTGACGCTGGTCGCGCCGTTGGTCTTCGTAATCGAAAGATCGGCGACAGGGTTGACGGTGTCTGTGTCCGTGGCGCTGTTGTTGCCAGCACCCGGATCGTTCGTGCCCGAAGGCACGGCAATCGTCGCGGTGTTGGCCACACTTCCGCTTGTCGCCGTCACGTTCGCAGCGATCGTCAACTGATACGTCTGCCCGCTGGCGAGCGCTGGCAGCGTAAAGCCCGCTTCCAAACTCGCGATCGAAGGCGCACTAACGCACTGCCCCGGCGTCGCCGAGCAAACAACAGAAGTTTTCGTGAGGCCCGTCGCCACCGCATCGGTGAGCGTCCCGCCGGTCACGGACGAAGGTCCGCCGTTGGTGACGGTCACGGTGTAGGTCGTCGTGCCGCCGGCATTGACGCTTGCAACGCCGTCGGTCTTGGTGATCGAGAGATCGGCAACCGGCGTCACCGTATCGGTGTCGGTCGCGCTGTTGTTGCCTGCGCCCGGATCGGTCGTGCCCGAAGGCACGGCAACCGTCGCCGCATTCGCAACGCTGCCGGAGGTCGCTGTCACGTTTGCAGCGACGGTGATCTGATACGTCTGCCCGCTCGCCAACGCCGGCAGCCCAAAGCCGCTCTCCAAACTGGCAACTGAAGGCGCACTGACGCATTGGCCCGGCGTAGCGGAGCAGACCACCGATGTCTTCGTGAGCCCGGCCACCGCCGGATCGGCAAGCGTCGCCCCAGTCACGGACGACGGCCCACCGTTCGTGACGGTGATCGTGTAGCTCGTCGTACCACCAGCGTTGACGCTCGTGGCGCCGTTCGTTTTCGTGATCGAAAGATCGGCGCTAGGCGTTACCGCATCGGTATCGGTCGCACTGTTGTTGCCCGCACCCGGATCGCTCGTGCCGGAAGGAACCGCAATCGTCGCCGTGTTCGCGACGCTGCCGGACGTCGCCGTCACGCTTGCGGCGACGGTGATCTGATATGTCTGCCCGCTTGCGAGCGCAGGCAGCGCAAACCCCGCCTCAAGACTCGCGACTGAGGGCGCACTCACGCATTGTCCGGGCGTCGCCGAGCAAACAACGGACGTCTTCGTGAGGCCCGCAACGGCGGCATCGGTCAATGTTGCGCCGGTCACGGGCGAAGGTCCGCCGTTCGTGACGGTGATCGTGTAGCTCGTCGTGCCGCCCGCGTTCACGCTTGTCACGCCGTTCGTCTTGGTCACCGCAAGATCGGCAACCGGATTGACGGTATCGGTATCCGTCGCGCTGTTGTTGCCCGCACCCGGATCGGTGGTACCCGAAGGCACGGCAATCGTCGCAGTATTCGCCACGCTACCGCTCGTCGCCGTCACATTCGCGACGATCGTCAACTGATACGTCTGCCCGCTCGCAAGCGCAGGCAACGCAAAGCCCGCCTCGAGACTTGCAACCGAAGGCGCACTAACGCACTGCCCCGGTGTCGCCGAACAAACGACCGACGTCTTCGTGAGCCCCGCCGCGACCGCATCGGTCAGCGTTGCGCCGGTCACGGACGACGGCCCGCCATTCGTGACGGTCACAGTATAGGTCGTTGTGCCGCCAGCATTGACACTTGCAACGCCGTCCGTCTTGGTCACCGAAAGATCGGCGACTGGCGTCACCGTGTCGGTATCGGTCGCACTGTTGTTGCCGGCGCCCGGATCGGTCGTACCGCCAGGTGCGGCGATAGTCGCGATATTCGAAACGCTACCAGACGTCGCCGTCACACTGGCGACAACCGTTAGCTGATAGGTCTGACCGCTCGCAAGGGCTGGCAGTGCATAGCCTGCCTCCAGCTGCGCAATCGTGGGCGTCGTACCGGCCGTGCACTGTCCGGGCGTCGCCGAACATGCAATCGAGGTTTTGCTCAAACCCGTCGCCGCTGCATCCGTCAATGTCGCGCCAGTGACGGACGAAGGTCCGCCGTTGGTGACCGTGATGGTGTAGCTCGTGGTGCCGCCCGCGTTGACGCTCGTAACGCCGTTCGTCTTCGTCACCGCAAGATCGGCGACTGGCGTGACGGAGTTCGTATCCGTCGCACTGTTGTTTGCAGGCGTTGGATCGCTCGTGCCCGACGGTGCCGCGATTGTCGCGATGTTCGAAACAGTGCCGCTCAACGCCGTCACGTTGACGTTGACGGTCAGCCGGTAAGTCTGCCCGCTCGCAAGCGCGGGCAGCGCATAGCCCGCCTCCAGCTGAGCAACAGAAGGCGTCGTACCGGCGGTGCACTGTCCCGGCGCCGCCGCACAAGCGACAGAGGTCTTGCTCAAGCCCGAAGCCGCCGCGTCGGTAAGTATCGCGCCGGTTACGGACGACGGACCGTTGTTCGTCACCACGACGGTGTAGCTGGTCGTACCGTTCGCATCGACGCTGGTGACGCCGTCCGTCTTCGTGACCGCAAGATCGGCTGCCGACACGGTGATCGAAGCCGCCGACGAGTCGCTGCCTTCGCCGCCCGCTGTCGTATAGTCCGTGACGCTAGCCGTGTTCGAGATAACGGCGTTCCCGGGCGCACCGGCGTTGACCGTTTGCTGGAACGTGAACGTCTGCGTCTGTCCGGACGCGAGGCCCGACGTACAGTTGATGGTGTTGAACGGCGTAACGTAGGTACATCCAGTCGCCGGTCCCGACGACGTGAACGACGCAGGCGTCGACACGTTCGTGGTCGGCGCAGCGTCGCTTACAACCAACGGATTGGCCGCCGTCTCGTTCGGCCCCTGCATGTCGCCGGGGCCGTTGTTCGTGACGTTGATTGTCCAGGTGAACGCCTGTCCGGCACCAATGGTCGCGGCCGAGGCCGATTTGGTAACTTGCAAATCGTACGGCAGGATCGAAACCGAACCGCTTCCCGAACGGTTCGCATTGACACCGATGATGTCCGTCGTACCCGTCGTCGAAGAGCGGTCCACGGTCGACGCCACGTTCGTGATGCTGGTGGCAGTCGCCGTGTTCGCAAAAATTTGCTCGTACGTGATCGTCAGCGTCTCGCCGGAGTTCAACCCGCGAACGCCGCCGATAGGGGCACCGGGTGCCAACAGTGCGCTGTACGGCCGCGAGCAAACTGTCGATGACGGCATCGAAGCACCGACAGTGACGCCGGTACACGTCATCGCACCGCTGTCGAGGTTCGTATCCGTACCAGTACCGCTGGTCGCGATGGTCAAAACGCGAAATGTCGGCGTAGGCGAACCGATCGGACCCGCCGGTAACGTGTCGGCAAGCGAGATCGTGTCGCCGCGCGTCATCGGATCGGGACCGCTGTTGGCAACCGCGACCGTCCAAATGGTCCGCGCGCCCGCGTTCACCGGAGCCGGCGACGCAGACTTCGAAACACTGAGTTGATAGACGCAAGGAATCCAATCGATCGCGGCCGAACCGGCAGCGCCGTTGACCGCACCACCGGCTGTCGCCGCCGCGCCCGATCCGCTGATGACGGTCGGCGCGGTCGCCGCAACGGTCGGTGACGTTGACCGATAATAGCTGGAGCCGCCGCCGCCACCTGCGCCCGTCTGCGAGCTTCCGGGCGTCGATCCGCCGCCACCGCCGCCCGTGTAGCCACCGCCACCGCCACCACCGGAGTCAAAATCTACGTCGGGTCCACCGTTGCCGCCGATGCCCACTCCCACGCCGCCGCCCGCCGAACCGGCGGCAGTGCCTGTTCCACCTATTCCGCCCAACCCGGTCTGTCCGCCCTGCCCTCCAACCGGCCTTCCCACGCCGCTTGCCGGGCTCCCATCAGAACCGGTCGCTCCGATGGCAACGAATCCACCAGCAACCGCTGCAAACGGAGAAAACCCACCAGCGCCCGCATCGCCGGCCGGCGCCGCCTGGTGCGCACCACCACCGCCGCCGCCGCCACCCGCCTCGATGAGCTTTTGTCCGGCAACGCTGATCGAACTGCTGCCGCCGCCGCCGCCGCCGCGATGATTGCTCACAATCGTGCCGCCGGCTCCGCCGGCTGCCGCACCGGTTCCCCCAGCGCCGCCGCTAACGCCGCCGCCTCCGACCGCGCCGGTCACGCTCTGTCCTGGTAGTACCCTGAACGTCGCACCGATGATCGCGCCGCCGGCCCCTCGCCCACCAACCAAGGCAGTGGTACCCGACGACCCGCCGCTACCGCCGGTCGCGGATACTGCCATGGCGCAGCTGCCATCTGGCACAGTCGCCGCGATCGCACCTGCAGTCGTCTGACTGAAGCTCGCGGCGTTCGGCGCCGGATCGCTTGCGACCGGCCCGAGCATCAACGCATAGGCCGACACGCCTGCAATCAACGCCGCATTGCGGACCCGCGTGAAACCCGCGCTCCGCGTGCGCGCAAGCGCGGCCGCGTCAAGCACGGACGGCGTTTCGCTCGGCCCTGGCGCACCCGGCACTGCGCCGGATGTCTCTTTGCGGTTCACGTGAGCCCTACCTCCACACGCCGGTGCCGGTGTGTGGTTTAGAATTGCTTACTCATGAACCGGACATTGAAGGCTATGTGTTGCGGAACTATTTACTGTCCCCGGAATTGCCGTTGCCCATCAAAGGGAAAGATCAGACTCTTGCGACAGGTAAAACGCCCGGACGCGTGTCGTTCGGGATTCACGCACAGCGAAAACACCCCGCCGGCAAGCCGGCGAAAGGTTTTGGCAACGAATCAACCGGGAAATATTTCCTAGGATCAATTACCTAAGGGCGGTAAGCCGTCGCCCGCATCCCCGGCGCCCGCAGCGGCGCGGCCAGATTGGCGAACGCGCACAAGACCTTGCGCGTATCGCGCGGATCGATGATTTCCTCGATCCCGAACTTTTCGGCCGTCCGGAACGGCGAGCGCACGCGATTAAGCCGCTCGTCGATCTCCGCCCGCAGTTTCGCAGGGTCTTCCGCCGCCTCGAGATCACGCCGGTAGGCGGCCTCGATCCCGCCTTCCAGCGGCAACGAACCCCAATCGCCAGACGGCCACGCATAGCGGAACGGCAGGCGCGTCGCATTGCTCATCGCCGCCCCCGCAACGCCGAACGCCTTGCGGATCAAAATCGTGCACCACGGCCCACTCGCCTGGTAGATCGCGGTCATTGCCCTGGCGCCATGCCGGATCGTCGCTGCCTGCTCGGACTCAAGCCCGATGCGGAAGCCTGGAATATCGACCAGATGCACGACCGGCAAATGAAACGTCTCCGCGAAATCGACGAAGCGCGTGACCTTCAAACTCGACTCTGCCGTCCACGCGCCGCCATAAACGAAGGGATCGCTGGCCAGCACCGCAACCGGCCACCCGTCGAGCCGCGCCAACCCAGTGATCGACGACCGCCCATGCCCGCGCCCGATCTCGAAGAATGAGTCCCGGTCGAACACCGCCTCGACGATCGTGCGCATCTTATAGACCTGCCGGCGCGAACGCGGCACGACTCTGATGAGCATTTCCTCCCGCCGCGCCGGATCGTCGGTCTGCGGCCCGCGCGGCGGCACGTCGAACACCGACGACGGCAGATAGGACAGAAACCGCCGCGCCCGCGCAAACCCTTCGGCCTCGCTCTCGACTTCATCGTCGATCGCGCCGTTCTTCGTGTGAATGGCCGAGCCGCCGAGTTCTTCCTTCGTCAAATCCTGGCCGATCTGCTTTACGACAGGTGGCCCCGCGATGAACATCTGTGCGGTGCCCTTGACGATCATCGAATAGTGGCTCGTCACCGCGCGCGCCGCGCCCAACCCGGCCACACTTCCCAGCACCAGCGACACCACCGGAACCGTCGCCAAGTTTGCGACGACATCGTCCCAAGCAGGATTGGCAGGCACATAGGTGAAGCCCGACTGCTCGTAGGTCTTCACCGATCCGCCGCCGCCAGATCCGTCGATCAAGCGGATGATCGGCAGACGCAACTCGCGCGCCATCTGCTCGGCGACTTCTTGCTTACGCTTGCCGGCAAAGTCAGCCGACCCGCCCCGCACGGTGAAATCGTCGCCCGCAACCACGACCGGCCGCCCGTCGATCAAGCCGCGCCCGAAGATGAACGGCACCGGCGTGAACGAAACCATCTCGCCGTCGGGCCCATAGACGGCCGCTCCGGTGGTCGACCCCACCTCATGAAATGATCCCGGATCGAGCAGTGCGTCCACCCGCTCCCGCACGGTGAGCTTGCCGAGAGACCGATGCTTAGCGACCCGCTCTTCGCCGCCCATCTCCTGAGCCAAGCGCTGCCGCCGGCGCAGTTCCTCGACGTCATTCTCCCAACTCATGCCGCGCGCTTCTTCTCCGGCGTGAACTCCACGCCGAGCTTGCGGATAGCGTGCACGAAATTGTTCGGCGCGATGTCGATCTCGCCGGTCCAGCGCATATCGGGAAAGCGCGTCAGGATCTGCCGGTAGACGGCCTCAAGCTGCATATTCGCAACCCGCTGCCCCAGACACACATGCGGCCCGATGCCGAACGCCACATGATCCTTCGCATTCGCGCGCGCCGGATCGAACCGGTCGGGATCGGGAAACACCTCGGGGTCGCGGTTCGCTGCACCGTAGTACATGATCACCTTCTCGCCCTCGGCGATCTTCTGCCCGCGGATCTCGGTATCCTTCGTCGCCGTGCGCCGCATGTACATCACGGGCGACACCATCCGGATCGCCTCATCGACCATCGTAGGCAGCAGCGAGAGGTCAGCCTGCACACGCGCCTTCTCCGCCGCAAAGTCGGTCAAGAGCTTCATCGTCCCCGAGATCGAATTGCGCGTCGTATCGTTGCCCGCAAACACGATGAGCAGCCACGATCCGTCGAGATAGTTGTCGGGCATCAAGTCGCCACCGACCTTCGCGTGCGCAAGCGCCGTCAGCAAATCCGCCTTCGGCTCCGCCCGCCGCTTCAGCAGCACGTCCCGCCCATACTCGAACATCTCCGCGACGTTCGACATGAACTCGCCCAAGAAGTTCGGATCGACCGCCCCAAAATTCTTCTCGGCCATCACGTAGCCCGCGATTTCCAGATAGTGCATCCAGCGCACAAGCTTCGGCCGGTCGCTCTCAGGTATCCCCAGAATCTCCGACAGCGTGAACAGTGGCAATTCCGCCGACAACTGCTCGACCAGATCGCACTTTCCCATTGGCGCGATGCCGTCGAGCAGCGCCGTCACCTTCGCCTCAACTTTGAGCTTCAGATCGGCGACGTATTTCGCCGTGAAGAACGGCAGATGCTCCCGCCGGAGCTCGAAGTGTATAGGCTGATCCATATTGATCAGCTGATCGAGCGAAGCGCGATGCAGCAAAGGATGGCGTTGGGCAGGATTGCCGTACGCCATCAAAATCCCGCCCTTCTGCGACGAAAAAACTTGCGGGTTCAGCGACACCGCCCGCACGTCGTCATAGCGCGTCAAGGCCCAGAACCCGCCACCCAGTTCCGGCGGCTCCTTGCACCAGCACGCCGGCGCGTTCTCGCGCATCGTCTTAAACGCATCGAACGGCTGCCCGCCGGTGAACGCCGAAAAGTGCGCGAGATCGATCGGCGGATCGAACGCAAACGTGCGGCCGTACTTCGGCTCTGGCGCATAGGTCTCGAGAATTTGGTCGGCAAGGGGCTTCAACAAGGGCGTATCTCCAATGGTGTCGGCCGGACTTAAGCACCTAAAGCCATTGCCGTCACCGCCCTCCTCGCGGCAATCTGGGCGTCATGCGGATCGGCATAGCACTTGGCGGCGGCGGCGCGCGCGGATGGGCCCATATCGGCGTCCTACGCACGCTGGAACGCGCTGGCTTCGAGCCCACAATCATCGCAGGCACGTCAATCGGCGCCATCGTCGGCGGCGCCTACGCGGCCGGTAAACTCGACGAACTCGAAAAATTCGCGCTCGGCCTCGACCGCCGCACGGCCTGGAAACTCGCCGACCTGAACCTCGGCAAAGGTGGCGGCCTCGTCGTCGGCGACAAGGTGGCGCAAGCGCTACTCGACATCATCGGCGACGTCGCCATCTCTGACCTCAAGAAGAAGTTCACCGCGGTTGCGACCGAACTCCTAACCGGGCACGAGGTTTGGCTGGAGGAAGGAAACCTAAGCACCGCAATGCGCGCCTCCTACGCACTGCCGGGCATCTTGGTGCCGGTCGAACTTGACGGCCGCTACCTCATCGACGGCGGAATCACAAACCCAGTCCCCGTCTCCGCTTGCCGCGCGATGGGTGCCCAGTTCGTGATCGCGGTCCCCGTCCCGGCGAGCCAAAGCCCGAACCAGCGCTTCGCGCGCGAACCCGTGCCGGAAGCAGAAGGCAGCGCATGGCAAAAAGCGCTTGCCGTCTTCCGCGAACCCGAACGCTTCGTCGCCCGCCAACTGTTCGGCGACGAACCCGGCGAACTCACGACCGCAACCGTTTCGGTGGCGGCACTGAACATTTTGCTCGACCGCATGACGCGTGTGCGTCTGGCAAGCGACCCGCCCGACGTCACGATCAACTCCGACATCGGCAAGATCGCGATTCTGGAATTCGATCGCGCGGACGAGGCCATCGCCATCGGCGCAGCAGCCACCGAACGCGTGCTACCCGAAATCGAAGCGCGGGTTGCGCGCACTTAGGCGCTTCTGGCAAGAATCGTCCGGACAAGTGTTCGGAGCAAAGTAACCGCGATGGCCGCCGGCACTGCCGCTGACGCCGAAAAGCTGGAACGGTTGCACCGGGATCTCCTGACCGACCCCACGTTGCAGTTCCAATTCGAACGCCCCGAGGCGCCACAACCGCCGCCGGATTGGCTTAAAGCGTTGGCAGAGCTCCTCGCCAACATCGCCCCATTCTTCAGCTACATCTTTTGGGGTGGCATCGCGATTTTGGCGGCGCTTATCATCTATGCGATCGTACGCGAAATCGGCCGCCGCTTACCGCAAACCTCGAACGAAGCGAACGCCGAAGAGGATGTCCCCGTCCCCGCGTATCGCCCGGCCACCGCCCGCGCCCGCGCGCTTCTCGAAGAAGCCGATCGCCTGGCCGCCGAAGGCAACTATGGCGAAGCCGTGCGCGTGCTGCTCCATCGCAGCATTGAGGATATGGAAAAGGTCTACCCAGCCGCCATCGTCCCCAGCATGACGAGCCGTGAAATTTCGGCGATCGAATACCTCTCCGCGCAAGGCCGCGTGACGTTCGTGAAAATCGCCCAAGCGGTGGAGCGTAGCCTGTTCGCAGGTCGTCCGTTGACCCAAGACCACTACACAGACTGCCGTAGGGCCTACGAAAGCTTCGCGCTGGAGGCGCCCGCCGCATGAGCGTCGAAGCACAAGGCCGCCCACCCGAAGTTTTCTCAGCCTCCGTCGCGATCATCATGTTCGTGGTCGGCGTCTTCGCGTTCTCGGCGTTCCTCACGCTCTCGACCTTCGCACCCGATTTCGTCGACGGCGACGACGGCAAAGCGCACGCGCTGTCGAAGTCCGCGATCGGCTACGCCGGGTTAGTGAAACTCGCCCGCGCGCAAGGCACGTCCGTCACCGTCAGCCGCGCGGAACCCAAGGGCCAAAGCGCCGACCTCGTCGTGCTGACGCCCGAAGACAAAGTCACGCTCGCGGAAATCGAAAAGCTGGCCCATTCGAGCGCACTGATCGTGCTGCCGAAATGGTTGCCGCGGCCCAGCAACAATCGCCGCGGCTGGGTACGCGAATCCACCACGATGGGCGACACCGCCGACATCGTCGAAGACTTCGCACCGAAAGCGCAAATCAGCGAAATCGAAGGCGCCAGCGAACCAAGGCTCCTCTTCGACCCCAATGCAGCCCCATTCGGCGGCAAGGCCGGCGCATTCAGCCCCGGCAAGATTGAGATGCTCCAAACGATCGCCGCGCCCGAAATCATTCCGATGATCACGACGGCCGCAGGGAAAACCGTTCTCGGCTACCTCAAGAACTCGGAAGAACCCGCGATCTACGTCCTCGCCGACCCGGACCTCTTGAACAACCACGGCATCGCAGACCTAAAAACCGCACGCGCGGGCCTCGCCATCCTCGACACGCTCCGCTCGCCGGAGGCCTCGATCGCGTTCGATGTTTCGCTGAACGGTTTCGAGCGTTCGCGCAGCCTCTTGCGCCTCGCTCTGGAACCCCCGCTACTCGCCGCAACGCTGAGCTTCGTCATCGTCGCCGGCATGATCGCTTGGCGCGCCGCCACGCGCTCAGGCCCCACGGCGCGCGGCAAGCGCGCCATCGCGCTCGGCAAACGCACGCTCGCCGACAACTCCGCCGCGCTCATCCGTCTCGCCGGACGCGACGCGACGATGGCGCCGCGCTATGCGCGGATGGTCCGCACCGTCGTCGCCGAAGAAATCAAGGTGTCGCGCGACGCCAATGAAACCACGACCGTCGAACTCGACCGCATCGCCCAAAGCCGCGGCGTCCGCGCAACCTATTCCGAACTCGCCGCCGAAGCGGCCGCCGCCAACACCGCAGCCGAAACCCTAACCGCCGCGCGCCGCTTGCATGCGTGGACCGGAGACATGATCCGTGCAACTCGCTGACCTACGCAGTACCGCCGACCGCATCCGCGCCGCCATCGCGACGCAAGTTGTCGGCCAGAACGACACCGTTGATCTGCTGCTCACTGCATTGTTCGCAGGCGGCCACATACTGCTCGAAGGGCCGCCGGGGACAGCAAAGACACTGCTCGCCCAATGCTTCGCGCGCACGCTCGACCTGCAGTTCGGCCGCGTCCAGTTCACGCCGGACTTAATGCCGGGCGACATCCTGGGCTCGAACCTGTTCAACTTCCAAACCAGCGCCTTCGCGCTGACAAAGGGCCCGATCTTCTGCGACGTCCTGCTCGCTGACGAAATCAACCGCACGCCGCCGAAGACGCAAGCGGCACTGCTAGAAGCAATGCAGGAACGCGGCGTGACGCTCGACGGCAAACGCCACGCGTTGAGCCCGCGCTTCACCGTCATCGCGACACAAAACCCGATCGAACAGCAAGGCGCCTATCCGCTGCCGGAGGCCCAACTCGACCGCTTCCTGTTCAAGCACGTCCTCTCCTACCCAAACGTCGCGGAGGAAACCCGTATCGTCGCCGAACACGGCACACGGCCGTCGAACCGCGCAACGCCCGCCATCGACAAGGCGTTCACGCAAGATGCATTGACCGCGGCCGTCGACCTCGCCGCCCAAACGCGGCTGCCGGACGAAGTCGTGAACTACGTCGTGCGCATCGTTCGCGCGACGCGCGAGGGCAACATTTTCGAACTAGGCGCCAGCCCCCGCGCCGCCGCGATGCTGGCCTCCGCCGCCCGCGCCCGCGCCGCCCTCGACGGCCGCGACTATGTGATCCCGGACGACGTGAAGGCGCTCGCGGCACCGGCGCTGCGCCACCGCGTGATCTTATCGCCGACCGCCGAGATCGAAGGCCGCACGACGGACGCGGCTCTCAAAACCATCATCGACCAAACCGAAGCCCCGCGATGATCGCTCCCACGAGCCGCGCGATTCTTTTGGCCGCCGCCGGCGCGCCGATTTCGCTCGTGCTCGCAGCGACCATTCCCGCCGCCTGGCCGCTAGGCCCCGCATGGGCGTTGGGCGTGCTCGCGCTCACGATCGCCGACGCGCAGCTCGGCCGCCCGAACGGCGGACTGCGCGTCGAGACGATCGTACCCCGCCTCTCGGCGATCGGCGCCGGTTCGATCACCGCCCTGCTGCGCTTCGCGTTCTCTGCCGCGAACCCGCGTACGGCCGAGATCGCGCTCGAAACGAACCAGTTCTTCACCGTGACGCCGGTCCGCCGCGACGCAAACGTGATCCAGGGCCAAGGACAAACCGCGTTCAAGCTCAGCCCCCAACGCCGCGGCCAAGGCCGCATCGAGTACGCGTTCATACGTTGGCAAGGACCGCTGGGCCTCGCCTGGTGTCAACGCACCGAACCCTTGAACGAGAAGATCGCAATCACGCCGGACCTCGAAGCCGTCGAACGCACCGCAACGCGCTTGTTCTCGCGCACTTTCGTCTACGGCCTCAAGCCGATGAAAGACCGCGGCGACGGCTCGGAGTTCGACTCGCTCGCCAAGTTCGAGACCGGCATGGACCGCCGCCTCGTCGACTGGAAGCAAAGCGCCCGCCACCTGAACCTGCTGGCCAAAGAAGTCCGCGCCGAACGCAACCACCAAATCGCCTTCGCAATCGACACCGGCCGCCTGATGTGCGAGCCCGTCGCCGGCGCACCCCGCATCGACCGCGCACTGAACGCAGCCTTGATGCTGGCCTATGTGGGCCTAAAGCTCGGCGACCGCATCAGCTTCTTCGGCTTCGACGCCAAACCCAATCTCCAAACCGGCTTCGTCGCCGGCGCACGAGCGTTCACGCTGCTCAAAGGCCTGACCGCCGATCTCGACTATTCGACCGAGGAAACGAACCACACTCTGGGCTTGATGACACTGGCCGAAAAGCTTCAGCGCCGCTCGATGATCGTCGTCTTCACCGATTTCGCCGACACGATCTCCGCCGAGCTTATGGTCGAAAACATCGCCCGCCTTGCCCGCCGCCACATGATCGTGTTCGTGGCCTTCCACGACGAGGAGTTAGAGTCGCTCCGCTCAGGCCTGCCAGAAAGCTCGGACGACGTCTCGCGCGCCGTCATCGCCGACCAACTGCTGAAAGAACGCCGTATCGTGTTGGCCAGACTGCGCCGCTTGGGCGTCACGATCGTCGATGCCCCGGCGGACGATCTAGGCCCCGAACTCGTGCGCGTGTATGACGAGCTCCGCCGGAAGGAGCGCATCTGATGGATATGACGCTCCGCTCGCTCCGCTTCCGCCGCGAACGCGAGGCCTCCTGGCACGAACTCGAAGGCTTGCTCGACCGCGCCGAGCGCAGCGCCGTCTCGCGCCTCAGCGACGACGAACTGCTGGCGATCCCGGCCCTCTACCGCGCGGCTCTATCGTCGCTCTCCGTCGCCCGCTCGACGTCGCTCGATCAAGCACTCGTCGAGTATCTCGAAGCACTCTGCGCCCGCGCCTACTTCTTCGTCTACGGCTCGCGCACGTCGTTCAAAGAACGCATGCAGCGCTTCTTCGCACAAGACTGGCCGGCCGCCGTGAAGAACATCTGGCGCGAAACCCTCATCGCCGCGCTGATCACATTTGCAGGCGCGATCGCCGCTTACGTGCTCGTGACGGCCGATCCTGACTGGTACGACGCCTTCGTCAGCGGCGAAATGGCGAGCGGCCGCAACCCTTCGGCATCGGCGGAATACTTGAAGAGCACGATCTACGGCGACAGCGATGCGTCGGAAGCCCTAGGCGTCTTCGCGACCTCGCTGTTCACGAACAACGCGCAAGTGGCGCTGTTTGCGTTCGCGCTAGGCTTTGCCTTCTGCCTGCCGACATCGCTCCTACTCGCCTACAACGGCTGCGTCCTCGGCGCGATGTTCGCCGTCTTCGCATCGAAGAATCTTGGCTTCGAATTCGCAGGCTGGATCCTGATCCACGGTGTGACGGAGCTGCTCGCCATCATCATCGCGGGCGGCGCAGGCCTGCGCATCGGCTGGTCGATCGCGTTTCCCGGCGACCTGAGCCGCATCGCCGCCGCCGAACGAAGTGGCCGCGAAGGTGCGGTCATCATCTTAGGCGTCGTGATCATGCTCTTCATCGCAGGTCTCCTCGAAGGCTTCGGTCGTCAGCTCATCAACTCCGATGCCGCCCGTTACACCATTGCCGCCGCCACCGCCTTTATCTGGGCCACCTATTTCTACCGGGGGAACCGCCGTGGCCTCGATCGCGTTTGATCAAAACGACAGCGCCATCCGGGCGCTGGTAACGCCAGAAGGCGTAGACCTACGCGTGCGCCTCGCAGCCGTCAGCGAACGCGGCATCGCCCTTGTGATCGACCTCACGATCATCATGGGCTCGCTCTTGCTGCTAACGCTTGCGGCAGGTTCGCTGTTGGCGACGCTCAACCTCGAGAACTTGCCGATCGCCCAGATCATCTGGATGCTGGGCTTCTTCGTGCTGCGCAATTTCTACTTCACGCTGTTCGAATGCAGCCGCCGGTCGGCGACACCCGGCAAACGCATGATGGGCTTACGCGTCGTCGCCCGCGATGGCGCCGCGTTGAGCGCCGACGCCGTCATCGCCCGCAACGCGATGCGGGAGCTTGAGCTTTACATACCACTGATCGTGCTCTTCTCGCGCGGCGAGGGGATCGAGGCTTGGATATTGCTCGCAGGCGTCGTCTGGTGCGGCATCTTTGTGTTCTTCCCGCTGTTCAACCGCGACCGCTTGCGCGCAGGCGACCTGATCGCAGGCACGTGGGTTTTAAAGGCACCGAAGCAGAAGATGCTGCCCGACCTCACTGTCGAAAAACCAGCCGAGGCGGCGTTCGCCTTCACGACCGCCCAACTCGACGCGTACGGCGTTAAGGAGCTGCAGGTTCTGGAGTCCGTCCTGCGCATGAGCGAGCCCACCGCAATGGAAGCGGTCGCCACCCAAATCCGCACCAAGATCGGCTGGACCGCCCGCGCGCACGAGACCGACAAGGAGTTTTTGAGCGCCTACTACGCCGCGCTCCGCCGCCGCTTGGAACAGCGTCTGCTTCTCGGCGTCCGCAAGAAAGACAAGCACGACAACATCTGAAACGAAAACGGCCCCGGGTTAAAACCGGGGCCGCCAAAGATGCAATCCGATCTTCGATTAAGAGAACACCTGCGCAAGCTCGGTGACGCCAACGCCTTCTTTGATCTGGCGAAGCTCGAAGTAGATCGCAGCCGCACCGACCGTACCGACCACGCTGAGCACAACGCCAACCAAGGTCATGACGATCAAGAAGGTTAGCGGCGGCCCATCGGCACTCGCCAAGTCCGACAGCATCACACCGCCGACGAGCGCGCCGACGACGGCGGCCACGATCATATACGCGATAAAGAAGAGCACGATCAGCCCCAGGATCGCCCACCGGTGACCCTGCGTGAGTTGCATGCTGCGTTGCATGGACGCCGTCACGCCAAGACGTTCGACCACCATCACGGGCGACGCCACCATCCAGCAAAGCAAAAGAAAGATGCCGGGAATAACGAGCGCGAGGAACCCGACCCCGACGCCGAGACCAACCAACAGACCAAGGCCGACCAGCGGCAGAATCAGCGCGACCGCGTTGCTTACCGCGGCGCCCAACTGCACACCCTTACCCGACAAGTCATCGACCGACGCCCGCGTCAGCGTGCCCTGCAGAATAACGCCGGTCGCAACTGAAACCAGCACGCCGATGATAAGCGATGTGAAGTAGACGCCAGGCGCCTGCTGGAGCGCTGCTGGGTCGGTCGGCATCGCGACCTGAAGCAGCAATGACGGAATACCGGTCAGCACCAACGCCAAGACGAAGAACGGAACAAAGTTCCGTCCGACCAACGCCATCGTCCGTTGGATCACCCGCCCGATATCGAAATTCTCGCGCGTACCAGCCATAGCCATGTCAAATCCTCCGCAAAACCGCTCGAATCAGCCTCGACCTCCAGAACTCGCAGGAGCCGACTAACAAGATATGAACGCGCGCACGCCCGAGCCACGCCTCACCGGCTGTATTGACGGCAACCACGAACCGGTAGGCGGCTGTCGAGAATAGCCCGCTTCCCCGCCTGCGCCTGGCCACAGACTCGCAACCTTTGGTTTACCTTTCCACCTGTCAGTCGGCGCCCGGGCAGCGATTCCGTTTATGAGTCCTGAACGAATTCCCCGCAAAATACCGGAGTATTGCCGTGACCGTGACGCCGGGAGGTCGATTTGAGGGACAGTGTCGACTTAGAAACCCATAGGGGACTTTCCATCTTGGCGATCGGCGCGCACCCCGACGACATCGAGCTCGGTTGCGGCGGGAGCTTGGCGAAGTTGGCAGCTGCCGGTGCGCGCATTCAAGCCGTGATCTTCTCGAAAGGCAGGCGCGGCACGCTCTCCCAAGCCGACCGCGAACGCGAATCCCGCACCGCTCTGGCGACTCTCGGCGTTCGCGATGTAGCGATCTACGACTTCGAAGACACCAAGCTGACATACAGCTTGAACGAAATGATCGGCTCGCTCGACGAGCACGTGCGGTCGTTCAATCCCCATCGCGTTTACACAATGTTTCAGCATGACCGCCATCAAGACCACCGCGCGGTCTACGAGGCTTCGGCGGTCAGTTGCCGCGACGTGTTTCAGCTGCTTGGCTACGAGACGCCCAGTTCTTACCCGACCTTCACGCCGACCGTCTTCGAGCAGATCGGCGATCAGCTAAAAACAAAGGTTCGCGCACTCAACTGCCACACGAGCCAGGGTGAACGCCTTTACATGCAAGAAGAAAAGGTCCGCAGCGCTGCAAGCTTTCGCGGCGTCCAGGTCATGCTGGGTCCCTGCGAAGGTTTCATACCCTACAAGATGATTCTCTAGCGGCCGCCGATGAAAACGGTTCTTTTCTTCATTGTCGCCGCGGCCGCTATCGCATGGTTGATAAGGCGTTGGCACAGGCCACCGAGCCATCTCTACCGGGCCGTCGATGCGATCATGCCGGCCTACAACGAAGAGCTTTGCATCGCGGCGTCCGTCGAAGTGCTGCTCGAGAACCGCTATTTGGATCAAGTCATCGTCGTGAACGATGGCTCGACCGACAACACCGCGGCCATCCTCAATCGGCTCGCCTTGAAGCACAAACGCCTTGTCGTCGTACACCAGCGCAACACTGGCAAGGGCGGCGCGCTAATGAACGGTCTGTCGCGGGCGCGGGCACGCTACGTGTTTCTGACCGACGCCGACACCTATCTGCCCCCAGACGACGAGGGGCTCGGCTACATGATCGCCGAGATGCAACGCGGCGCCGACGCCGTCGGCGGCGTGCCATCCTCGAACCTCTCCGGCGCCGGTTTGTTGCCCCACATTCGCGCAACCGTGAAATTGCCCATGATTGTGCTGAAGCGCATGTTTCAGCAGATCGCCGGCGGCGCGCCGTTCCTCATTTCGGGCGCCTGCGGAATGTTTCGAACCGAAGTTCTGCGCCGGGTGCCGTTTTCCGATCGCACGAAAGTGGAAGACCTCGACCTCACGTGGTCGCTCGTAAGCAAGGGCTATCGGGTTCGCCAGACGCCCAGGTGCATCGTCTATGCGCAAGAGTGCAACTCGTTGCGCTCCGAATGGCTTCGCTGGCGAAGATGGATCATCGGCTACGCCGTGTGCATGCGGTTGCATCGGGGGCTACTGTTAAGCCGCTTCGGCCTCTTCAGCATCCTGCCGATGTTCCTCGTTGTCGTCGTTGGAATTGCCTCGCTACTCACCGGGCTGATGCCGTCGCTTCTGGACGGGGACGCACTCCGCGCCGCGTTGCATCTATTCCCGCTTCTTTGGCTCGCCGTCGTTTGCGTGATCGGCAGCATAAGCGCCTTTCACCATCGCTGCGTATGGCTCGTCGCACTGGCACCGGCCGCCGTATTCTACGTCTTCTTTTCGTACGCGATTTGGTTGGTGCACGGCCTGCGCGGACTGTTCACCGGCCGCGAACCGGAACGCGACAAGCCCGCGAGGTACGCCCATGTGGTGGGTTGACGTTCGCTCGCTGGCTACGCGCCTGACGGACACGACCGGTAACGCATCGAGCCGGATCGACGCCTCTGCGGTCATCGAAGAAGGTGCGTTGATCGACGACGGGCTGGGTCCGGTAGTCATCGGCGCCGGATCGCGCATCTGCCGCGGTGCAGTACTCCGCGGGCCGATCACGATCGGGAAGGGTTGCGTTGTCGGAAACAACGCCATGCTCCGCGGCCCCATCAGCATCGGCGACCGGGTTCGCATCGGCTTTGCGACCGAGATCAAACAAGCCTTGATCGCCGATCGGGTTTGTATCGGACCAATGTGCTTCATCGCCGACTCGAAAGTCGATGAAGACGCATACCTCGGCGCACAAGTGCGAACGTCGAACCACCGCCTCGACCAAAAGGAAATCGTCGTACGCGACGGCACTGAGGAAATCCCGACGGGTCTCGAAAAGCTGGGTTGCTGGATCGGCGCACGGGCAGCACTCGGCGTCCAGGTCATCATCCTGCCGGGCCGCGTGATCGCAGCAGACTCGCTCTTCGAACCGCGGGTCACAATCGCACGCAACCATCCGGCCGGTCACTACCGCATCAAACAAATCGTCGAACGCGTCTAGTCGGAAGCAAGAACATTGAAAAAAAGAGCTCTCATCGGCGCAAGCACATTGCTGCTTGGATACGTTTCCGCGGCCCCTTCCGCAGCTGGCGAGACCGCCGCGTCAGCCGGACTAAGGCAAACACTGGGCGTGGTGGCGGAAATCCGTTCATTCTCGGACCATCGCGGAACCTTAAGTTCGATCACGGTCGAAGAAGAAATTCGCCGCGGCGACACGACGATCATTCTCGCCCCAACCATCGGCGAACGCGACACGCCAAGCGCGACCCACGATGCGGTGGGAATGAGGGGAACAGTCTACCACGACTGGTCGCCAGCCATTTCAACGCGAACAACAGTTTTCCTGGCTGAAAGAACGCCCGTCTTCGCACACGTCGATGTCGCGCAAGACGTCACCGTGCGCGTGGCAGACCGCACGACCGTGACCGCCGGCATACGCTGGGCCGAATACTTCGAAGACCGCGAAGCGGCCTTCTTTTCTCTAGGCGTGCGCCGCTATTTCGATGGTGGTTCGATCGCATACCGGCTCACCGGCACGCAGGTCGAACGCGATGAGTTCCTCGCGCATCTGATAAACCTAAGGTTCGACGACGGCGAGGGTGAGGGAAATACGCAATTGTGGCTGAGCGCCGGGGCTTCGCCGTCGCAATTCGACGACAGCTTCAGCGGAAGCGACTATGCAGTCATGCTGCAACGAACCCAGCCACTGTGGGACAATGTCGCCTTGGTCGCCGCAGCGGGACTGACCTCGTACGATGCCGCCGGCGGCCGCTATACGGCCACCACTTTCAGAGTTGGGCTATCGACAAAATTGGATTGAACGCAGCCATCAACGGCTGCTGCTGAGAGAATCTTGGAGCGGGCGAGGCGATTCGAACGCCCGACCCTAACCTTGGCAAGGTTATGCTCTACCCCTGAGCTACGCCCGCGCTCTTAGATTCAAGGCCGAGGGTTATGGCGTAACTGGGTCCACGATGCAAT
>JBJXEH010000227.1:0-11361 GCA_046153995.1 Micropepsaceae bacterium | reverse complement strand
TCGGCTTGTGCGAGCAGATCGGCTGCGAGCCAAGCGGGATCGTTCGCTTTGTCCGCGATGATCAACACTTCGGATGGGCCTGCGATCGAGTCGATGCCGACTTGACCGAACACCTGGCGCTTTGCCGCCGCGACGTAAGCGTTGCCCGGGCCCACGATCTTATCGACCGGTGCGATGGTCTTGGTGCCGTAGGCGAGCGCGGCCACGGCTTGCGCGCCGCCGATGCGGTAGATTTCGGTGACACCCACAAGGTCGAGCGCTGCCAGAACGAGCGGGTTCAGTTTCCCGTCCGGCGCCGGTGTTGCCGCAACGAGGCGCTTCACGCCTGCAATGCGCGCGGGGATCGCGTTCATCAGGACGCTCGACGGATAGGCTGCGAGCCCGCCGGGGATGTAGAGGCCTGCCGCATCGACGGGCGTCCAGCGCGCGCCGAGCGTCACGCCTTGCGCATCGGTGTAACGGTCGTCGGTCGGTTTGTGTCGGGCGTGGAACGATTCGATGCGCGCGGCTGCGTGTTTCAACGCGTCGAGTGTTGCGGATGGCACCGCGGCCTTGGCGGCCGCGATGTCGGCAGCCGTGACGCGAAGATTTGTTGCGTTCAGTTCGAAGCGATCGAAGCGCTTGGTGAGCTCGAACAAAGCCGCATCGCCGCGCGCTTGAACTTCGGAAATGATCGCGGCGACGGCGGCAGAGACATCGGCGGCTGTTTCGCGCTTCTCGGCGAGTAGCGAAGCGAAGGCGGTGGCGAAGTCCTTTGTCGAAGAGCTCAGCCTACGCATGGGAACACTAAGCCTGGGAGCGCCGGCTTCCAGCCGGCACTTTCTGTCGCAACACCGCACAAGAGCCGGCTGGCCGCCTTCGCTATGGCTACGGCGCCCCTTGATGGCACTCGCCCCCCGGAGCCTTGGCGAAGGGGGGAAGCCGGCGCTCCCAGGCTCATCCCGCCACCTCATCGAGACCGTGACCCGGCTTGTTCTTTGTCGCCCACGGCGCGGAGAGGTCGGTCAGCCAGGCGTCGAGGCATTCGACGTCGAGTTTGATCGCGCCGCCGCCGGCAAACGTGAGCGTCAGCGTGCCGGAGAGGTCGGCTTTCGCTTCGAAGGCGACAGTCATCAGCGCAGCCAAAGCCTCCGCGTTTGCGAGGCGCAATCCCGTCGTCTGCACACGCTGCACCGCATCGAAGTGGAGCGCGCTACGCACGCGGCGGTAGCGGGCGTTTTTGTCAGCCTTTGCGCCCTTGCCCTTTTCCGCTTCCAGGTCTTCCCACATGAAGCGATTGAAGATGAGTGCGAAGCGGCGCTTCGACTTGTCGAAGCCGAGGTCGGCCATCTTCACCAACGCATCCTGCAAATGCGCAGCTATGACGCTGAGGTCGAGCGTGTCGATGGCGCGGAGGCGGAGAGGGCTGGTCATCGGAAATCAGATATCAGGGATCAGGGATCAGAAGGCAAGCGGCCCGCTCACCGCAGCTCAACGACACGTGCGCCAGAGGCGAGGTGAGCCTCGACTTCCGGCCAGGCGCTCTCGAAACTTGCCAATAGCAAGCGATTGACGAGGTTCCCGGTGCGCACCTAGAGGACGCACGCGCCGTCCGGCGATGCTGCCGCCAGCAACGCAAAATCCTCATCCTTGGTGACGATGATGCTTTCTGTGTCGCAGGCGTATTGCCAAATGAGCCGGTCGGCAGCTTCGCGGAGGCCAACATCGCGAGCCGACAGCGCCTCGTGACCGCGAGCACGCAACCAAGCCGCTAGGCGCGACGGAAGTTGCGCGGCGACGACAAACTTCATTCGGCTGCGATCACGACGGGATGGCCAAGCTGCGCGACCGCGTAAGCCAAACAAGCGCGAATGTCGTCACGCTCCAGGTCCGGGAAATCCTGCAATATCTCATCTTCCGGGATGCCATTCGCGAGCATCTCCAGAATATCGACTACGCGAATACGCATGCCGCGAATGCACGGGCGACCGTGACACTGCTCGGGGCGGATCGTGATACGCTTCAGCAAATCGCTCATACGCGAGAGAATACGATGTTTGGCGCGACCGGACAATCGCGAGAACACAACATCGAAAACGGAGATTTACCCCTCCAATCCCCGTATTCCGCACTCTGCATCCAACTCAGCCCTTCACCCGCTTGATCTCCGCGCCCAACGCAGAGAGCTTCTCTTCGATCCGCTCAAACCCGCGGTCGAGGTGGTAGACGCGGTTGACCACCGTTTCGCCTTCGGCGGCGAGGCCGGCGATGATCAGGCTGACCGACGCACGCAGGTCGGTTGCCATCACTTCCGCGCCGCGCAGGCGCGGCACGCCGCGCACGATCGCGGTCTGGTGTTCGATCGTGATGTCGGCACCCATGCGTGCGAGTTCGGGCGCGTGCATGAAGCGGTTTTCGAAGATCGTCTCGGTGATGTGCGACACGCCGTGCGCCGTCGCCATCAGCGCCATCAGTTGGGCCTGCATGTCGGTTGGGAAGCCTGGGTACGGCTCGGTCGTCACGTCGACGCCGGTGTAGTGCGCGCCGTTCCGGGAGATGCGAAGCCCGCGGTTCGTCGGTGCGATCTTGACGCCCGAGGCTTCGAGCAGCGGGATCACCGCGCCGATCGTGTCGCCTCTGGCGCCGACGAGTTCGACTTCCCCGCCGGTGGCCGCCACGGCCATCGCATAGGTGCCGGTTTCGATGCGGTCGGGGATGACGGTGTAGTTCGTGCCGCGCAGGCGATCGACGCCTTCGATCGTGATCGTGCGCGTGTCGAGGCCCGAGATTTTCGCGCCCATCGCCTGAAGGCAGAGGCCGAGGTCCGTGATCTCAGGCTCCATCGCGGCGTTTTCCAGGACCGTGGTGCCGTTCGCCAAGCACGCGGCCATCATCAGGTTCTCGGTCGCGCCGACGGAGACGAACGGGAACTGGAACGTCGCGCCATGCAAGCCGCCTTTGGCACTGGCGATGACGTAGCCGCTGTCGATCTCGATATGCGCACCCATGGCCTCGAGGCCCTTGATGTGCAGGTCCACCGGGCGCGTGCCGATGGCGCAACCGCCGGGCAGCGAAACCTTCGCCTGGTGACAGCGCGCGAGCAGCGGGCCGATGACGAGGAAGCTTGCGCGCATCTTTCGGACGAGTTCGTACGGCGCTTCGGTGCTGGCGATGTTCTTTGCGTGAAGCTGCAGCACGCGGCCTTCGGCTTCCGCATGGCCGTTGCCGTTCATCGTGAGGCCGACGCCGAGGCCGCCCAAGATCGCGGCGAGCTGCGAGATGTCGGTCAGATGCGGCACGCTCGCCAATGTCAACGGCTCGTCCGTGAGCAGGCTTGCAACCATCAACGGCAAAGCCGCGTTCTTCGCACCCGAAATGCGGACTTCGCCGTTCAGACGGCGTCCCCCGCGAATTTGAATTCTGTCCACGCAACTATCCCGATAAGTGAATCCGCAAATCACTTCGCGGGGGCGAGCATAACGCTCAACGACCTTAAGGGCGAAACGTGTAGCCCGGGGATGGGGGCCAAACAATGGCTGGAACGCCAGGATTTAGGCCGAATTCTCGCCGGTTTTGGGCCGCTTTGCGGCAGGGCGCGGCTTTGCGCCGTCTCCTTCCGGTTGCGCCTGTGCGCGCGCTTGGGCTTTGCGCCGCTTCAAGTTGGCGCGGAGGGCGCCGGCCAGGCGGTCGGCTTTGGCGGGTTTGGGTTTGTCACTCATGCGCCAACCTTTGCGTCGGCGGTTCGCTTTGTCCGGCGTTTCGGGCGTCCGTCGCCGAGTTCGCCAAAGCCAGTGAGCGCGACCGGCGACTTGCCGGGAAATTCCGCTGTGAGCTGAAGCTTGCCACCGACCGCTTCTACATAGTTGCGCAACGTCGAGAGCAAGAGATCGCTGTTGTGCTCCATACGCGAAATTACTTCCTGCGATGTGTTCAGCGCCTTGGCGAGTTTCACCTGCGTGAGCTTATGAGCTTTGCGCAGTTCGCGCAGACTGAGCTCGTCTTGGATGAGTTCTTTCGTACCGCGCTCGATCGCCTTGCGGCGCGCGGGCGGTAAAGTGGCGAGCACCTCTTTCAATGTGCGTCCGGTCATTGCTTTCGATCCTTCTCTTTTCGGCTCTTCGCCTCTTCTTCTTTCAACCGCACAAGATGATCGTCATAGCGCGTGTCTGCGCGCTCGATCAGGCGGCGGTAAAACTCCTTCTGCGCCGTGCCGGATTTGTCGCCCGCCACGAGCAATACGCCTTGCCGTTTCGGGTCGAACGCAAAGGCGACGCGCCAAACCCCATCATCGGCATCGAAGCGAAGCTCCTTCATGTTCTTGTGCTTCGAGCCGCCCAGCGTATCCACCGCCGGACGGCCAAGCGCCGGCCCAAACCGTTCCAGCAACCCCGCCCGCTTCAAGAGCGCGTCCTGGACCGCTTCGGACAGAGCCTGAATTTCGCCGTCGAACAGCGGGTGAAAGCGGACGACCCATGGCATTCCTAACCGTAGCCCAGTTTGATATGACTTTCAAGATATATGATTTTCTAGTCATATTTGTGCACACGAAGCGTTCACAAGGGCGCCAACGGGTTGGCTGGGCGGCAGAGAGCCCTATATTCTCCGCTCACACACGGAGAAACACGATGGCCCTGTTTGGTTTGAAAAAGAAGAGCGCCATGCCCGCGGCCGGTGAGGCTTTGCCGGGGCGTGGCACCGAGATGCGGGTGCCGGACAAGCACCACATACTCGACACGCCGCTGAAGCCGCCATTTCCGGAGGGGCTTGAGCTTGCGATGTTCGGGCTTGGGTGCTTTTGGGGGGCGGAGCGGAAGTTCTGGCAGCAGGACGGTGTCTATTCGACGTCGGTGGGCTATGCGGCTGGGATGACACCCAACCCTACCTATGAAGAAGTGTGTTCGGGCATGACGGGGCACAACGAGGTCGTGCGCGTCGTGTTCGACCCGAAGAAGGTGTCCTACGAGCAGCTGCTGAAGGTGTTTTGGGAGAGCCACGACCCGACGCAGGGCATGCGCCAAGGCAACGATATGGGGACGCAATACCGGTCCGGTATCTATGTCGCGAACGAGGCGCACCGGAAGGCCGCGGAGGCGTCGCGGACGATGTTCCAGGACCTGCTGACGAAGGCCGGGCACGGCAAGATCACGACGGAGATTTTGGACGCACCGGCGTACTATTACGCCGAGGTCTATCACCAGCAGTACTTGGCGAAGAACCCGGACGGTTACTGCGGGCTGGGGGGTATGGGGGTCTCGTGTCCGATTGGGGTGGCCAAGGCCTGACGACAGAATACGGAAAACAGGGATTAGAACGGGCCACTTCCGATCCCTGTGTTCTGTTTTCCGCCTTCCGGCGGCTTCCCTCGCCGCCCGGGCCACGCTATACGACGCCCGCCGCTGTTGTAGCGTAGTGGTAGCGCAACGCCTTGGTAAGGCGTAGGTCGTGGGTTCAATTCCCACCAACAGCACCAGAATTCAGAAAACAGACGACGGAAAACAGGGATCAGAAGGGCGCACCTTCCGATCCTCGTTTTCTGTATTCGGTCTTCAGCCGCCCTGGCGGCTCTGCCGGGCTCACAACAAATTCACGGGCGGCGTGAACGGATTTTCGCTAAATCGGCTTCCGCTTTCTCGAGGAGGACGACATGCGGCGTGTTGGTTTGACGGTGACTTTGGCTTGTTTGGCGGTAGGGATTGCGAGCGCGGCGCCGGCGGCGCCTCCGGTTGCCGCCGCACCGCCGGCGCCTGTGCCGCTTTCCATCACCGTGTTCGACCAGGAGAACTTCAAGGGACGCTCGGTGAAGATCAGCGCTGCGACGCCCAACCTGGCCACGATGAAGTTCGAGGACAAAGTCGCGAGCTTCGAGGTGGCGGGGGCGGGCGATTGGGTGCTCTGCGAGAACCGCAACTATGGCGGCCGGTGCGCGCGGGTGCAGGCGAAGGCGGCCGACTTGCGCATCATCCAGCTATTTGCGCGGGTGAGCTCGCTTTATCCGGTGCCTGCTCCGGCGGTGGTGCCGGCGGCGCCGGCGACGCCGAAATAGAATACGGAGAACGGATTACGGGGACCAGATGCTGCGCGCTTCCGATCCCCGTTTTCTGTATTCCGTCGTCCGTTACCTTGGCTTCGGCGGTGCGGGCGGCGTTATCGGCACCGGATAGAGCGACGACACTTGGCCGTTGATCTTCAGGCGCTTCAGGTCTTTTTCCTTTGCGCGGATTCGCACGCACTTGCCCATGAAGTTGCGGTGTTCGCACAAGACCCAGTCGCGGCCTTTGATCTGCACGCTGGCGATCACGTCGTTGAAATCGATCTTGGCAAGGCTGGGCACCATCTGATCGAAAATCAGCTTGCGGCCCTTAAAGTTCGGCTGGTCGAAGACGGTGATAACGGCCGGCGGCGGCGCGGGCGGTGCAACCGTCGCGGCGGCTGGGTAATAGGGCTGCGCCACGGCAACTGCGGCGGAGGCCACGACGGCAATCGCAGATGCGGCAACGGCGAACTTCTTCATACCAATCTCCTTCAACGAACCGCCCCCAGATTTGGGCGGTGAATTAGTCAGACACGCGACCCTTGGCAACCCCGCTTGCGCGGCGAAGACGCCAGGTACGCATCTCTCCACAAGCGGCTTTTTGGCACGGGGCGGCTGAACGCGAGGCCAATGCGGGTTTCAGCCGCCGTTCACCTGCGCGCACGCGTTGGGGTTAATGCAGTCTTCAACCAGCGTTGCGTTCGGCCAATTGGCGCAGGTTTTCTTCGTGCTCCGCGCGGTCGAGCCGGTAGAACGCAATCGACGCCATCATCGCCATCCAGAGCGAGAGGATGATGGGAACGTAGAATGCGCCAAGGCGCCAGACCGTGTCGGGCGAGACGTCTTCGGGCTTGGCGCCCTCCTCTAAGCCCGCGAGTGCGAGCACGGTGGTTGCTGCCGCGACGCCGAGACCCGAGACCATTTTGCGGATGAAGGTAGCGGCGGCAACAAACGTACCCTCGGACCTGCGGCCCGTTTTCAGCTCGGACTGCTCCACCAAGTCCGCCATCATCGCGGCGGCAAGGATCTGGAAGCAGATTATTAGGCCCACGTCGATGATGCCCGCGATCAAGACGAACAGGTAGACAAATGTCGGCGTTCCCGCTTCGAGGAGGCCCATCAGCTTCAGCACGATCGGCAACGGCGCGCCCAAAAAGGCGATCATGCCGATGATCATCGCGCCCTTCTTCTTGCCCATCGTTCGGGTGACGATCGGAGCCATGACGGCACCGATGATCGCCGAAAGAAACACGCCGAGCGTCAAGCCGCCAATTTCGAGCGGCGTGAACTTCCAGAAATAAGTCGCGATGTAGAACGAGAGCGCGGCCGACATGCCGGCGCCGATCGCGCCGAAGACGTTTGCGATGAAAAGGGCGACGAACGAGCGGTTTGAGAGTGTCTCGAACACCTCTTTGAAGATGAGGCCCAGCGTCATCCGGCGCTTCGGTGGCGGTGCCTTCAGGTGCGGGATGCGCGAATGCGTACCGAGCGCAGAAGCAACAATCGAGATACCAATCAGCGCCGCGGCAATCATACCGTAGAGCGCGTAAGCCTCGCGATTGAATTGACCCGTAGCCGTGGCTGTCGCGAACGCCGGGAAGATGGCCAGGAACATCATCACCGACATCGCGTTGCCGCCGGTCCAGCCGAAGAAGAGGCGCCAGGAAATCAGGGTCGAACGCTCGTCATAGTCGGCCGTCAGTTCGGGCGTCAGCGCCGAAGACGGCGTTTCATTGAATGTGATGAAGGTGCGGATCAGGACGGCGAGCGCGAACAGATACCAGAACAGCGCTTCGTTCGACCAACCAACCGGCGGGTTCCAAAGCAGGTAGTAGGTCGCCGCGACCGGAATTGCGGACGCGTAGAGAAAGGGATGGCGCCTGCCCCACTTCGAATGCAGATTGTCGGACCAGTAGCCCACGATCGGGTCACTGATCGCGTCCACAACGAGCGCCGCGCCGATGGCAATGGTGACGTACCATTTGTCGACGCCGATGACCTGGCTGTAGAACAGCAGCAGAAAGTACGCGAAGCCGCCGTCTTTGACACCGTATGCGACCGAACCGAAGCCGTAGGCGAGTTTGGTCGAGAGCGGCAAGCGCTCGGACGGCGGGGCGGCCTTTTGCATCAATATCTCCGTTGCGCCCTCTTTAGCACGGTTTCGGGCGGCGCCAACGGATGAGCGCGCTATTTGGCCAACTTCGCCTTCACGTAGTCGTAGAAGCCGAGTTCTTTGCCGCGGTGTTTGTACTTGGCCAGCTTCCAGTCGGCGGTCTCATTTTTTTCGGTGCCATAGTATTGTTCGATGCCGTAGTCGGCGAGTTCGGCATTCGAGGCTACGACGAAGCGTCCGTTGATCAGGTTGCCGTCGGCGTCTTTCGTATAGTCGACGAGTTTGATCGGGCGCCAGTTCCAGAAGCCTGAGCCGAGGGCGGGTGCGGTGCGCGGGAACTGCGGGCCGAACGTGCCGCGCGTGACTTCGCGGTCGGGGTTTGAGTCCACGTAGTGGACTGTGCCGTCGTCGTCGACTTTGAACACGTAAACGACGTGGCCCCACGGGTCGTAGATGATCGAGCCGGGGCGGATCGCGCCGCGTTCGACTTTGGGCGAGTAGAAGTCGCTGGCGCTGTAGCCGTTGTCGAACGTGTGTTCGATGCGGAACATTGCGGTCGACACAGTGCCGCGCAGATCGAGCAGCAGCTTCGCGGGATCGGTGTCGGCTTGCCATTCAAGTTGCAGCCTTGCGACCACTTGATTGCCAGCGTCCGAGAAGCGGAAATCGGGCGTTGGGCCGGAGCGCGACATCACGTAGATCGGATAGGAAAACGGCAGCCCGTTCTTCCACGCGTAGTACGCGCGCAGCTGATAGACGAAGTCGGCGCAGTCGCCGTCCATGCGCAAGTTCGGCGGGTCGGTGTCGCGGTAGGGGTTGGCCGTGCTCTTGAAGCAGGAGGCAGGGTCTTTGCAGTCGTGATTGCCGAAACCGGCCACGAACTCGCCGAAGCGCGCTTCGTCGTCCGCGTCCCAGTGGTCTTTCTTGATTTTCCAACTGCCGGTATCGGCGTGCGCGATCGTCACGCTGAGCGCGACCGCGACGAGGCTCAAGAACGTACGGACCATGATCACCAAACTCCCCCGCCGGTCATGATGCCGGAGTTCGGGACGAAGGCCAAGCGCGTGCTTGGTTCGTTCTGCTGCTCTCGCGCAAACCCGCACGATTCTTGAGCACCAAGCGCCGCCGCATCGGTGCTAATGTGACCTCGGCTGTTGGATTGAATCACACTCCCCTCGTGAGCAAACCCCTGAATATCGCGCACCGTGGCGGCGCGGGACTGCGCCCGGAAAACACGCTGGCCGCGTTCGCGCATGCGCTCGACATCGGCGTCGATGGGTTCGAACTCGACGTGCACGTGGCCAAAGATGGCACCGTCGTCGTGTTCCATGACGATGCGCTGAAGAGCGACATCGTTCGCGACGCGGACGGCCGATGGCTCGACGACGCGCCGCAGCTGATCAAAGACCTGCCCTACGCGGACCTTGCGACCTACGATATCGGGCGGCTGAAGCCAGGCTCGAAATACGGCGCCAGGCATCCCGATCAGATGCCGGTCGATGGCGAGAAGATTCCGCGGCTTGCCGATGTCATCTGGATGCTGAAGCGATCGGGCGGCAACGAGAAGCTTTGGATCGAGCTTAAGAGCAACTTCATCGACCGCGCGCGAACCGTTGCGCCGGAGACGATGGCGGAGGCGGTCATCCGCGTCGTGAAGCGCGAGAAATTCTTGGACAGAACGGTGCTTGTCGGCTTCGATTGGCCGGCGCTGATTGCGGCGAAGAAGCTTGCGCCGAAGGTCGAGTGTTGGTTCACCACGCTGCCGCAAAGCTACTTCGCCGATGCGCCGGTACCGCCTGAACACGGGCCGCCGCCGAAGGCCGAGCTTGAGGGGCTGCGCGCGATGGAGCGCGCCGGTGCGCCTTGGACCGGCGGTTTCGACAGGGGAAAGCACGGCGGCTCCGTCATCAAGGCGGCGAAGGCGGCTGGCGCCGACGGCTGGTTCCCGTTCTTTGCCGACATCAATCGGGCGACCATGACCGAAGCGCGAGATCTGGGCTTGAAAGTCGGTGCTTGGACGGTGAACAAGCCTGACGATCTTGCCCGCCTCACCGACCTTGGCGTCGATGGGCTGTGCACGGACTATCCGGACCGGTTGGCGGCTTTGTTGAAAGGCTGAGCGCCACCGCATTACGGTTGTGTGACGGACGGCAAATTGCGTTCGGCGCCGTTTCTCGCCAGTATGCCGATCTTCCCTTGATGGTTCGGATGTCAACGATGCGTTTGCGTGATGCGTTTGTGGTTGCCGCTCTGTTGCCGCTTGGCGCGTGCGCGAGCTGGGGGGTTCTGCCGTCGACGGTGGAGACAACCCAGTCGCCGTTCAAGACCTACAAGAGTGCGGAGGATGCTTACGCGCAGGTGAAACCTTACGTCACCACGCAGCGGGAGCTGAAGGCGCGCGGGTTCGATCCGTACTCGACGCCGAACATCAAGGTGCTGAACTATCTCGACATGGTGCCGCGCTTCCTGCCGCAACAATCCATGAAGCAGGAGGATTTGGACCCTGCCGTGCAGTCGTGCCTGACGGCGCGCGAGCGGTGCACGGGGTGGCTGGCCGAACCCTCAATCTCATCGAAGGACCGCACGGGCAACGTGGCGCTCGACGTTCTTGGGTTCGAACGCGAGACGACGGGCACCGGTTGGAAGGCCTCGATGCTGCTGCTCATTCAAGATGGCGTCGTTGTCTACAAGCTGTGGTCGGGTACGCCCGCGATCCTTGAGGTGAAGACTGAGAAGAAGCCGCTGGGGCCGTTGCAAGATCTGTCCGGTCCTGCCGCTTCGGCCATCTCAGGAGCGATAAAGCCCTGACGGTAAAGCGCATCGCCGTCATTGGCGGCGCGGGATCGTTCGGTCAATCGCTCGTCCGCGGGTTGCTTGAGACCACGGACTGCCATGTCGTGATTTGTGGCCGCTCGCGCGACAACGCGGTCGCGTTTGTGCGCACGCTTCGCGCGCCCGATCGTGTGTCGGTCGCGTTCCTGGATCGCACGCGGGTGAGTGCTGCCGATATCGCAGCGCTGAACGTGTTTTGCGCCGCCGATGCGGCGGGGCCGTTTCAAGGCAGTGCCTATACGTTTGCGCAGGCCGCCATCGAGGCCGGCGTGCACTACATCGACTTGGCCGATGCGCGCGATTTCGTTGCCGGATTCGGTTCGTTGGACGAGGTCGCGAAAGCGCGCGGGGTGCTCGCCGTCAGCGGTGCGAGTACGACGCCTGCGTTGACGCAGGCCGTGCTCGA
>JBJXEH010000226.1:0-7463 GCA_046153995.1 Micropepsaceae bacterium | reverse complement strand
GTGCCGCAAACGTTCATGACTTTCAGGCCTGCTGCATGGAAGCGATCGACCAAATGGCGCGGCGGGACGCCGAGGCCGGAGATGAATGCGGCGGCGCCTTCTTCGATGATGATGTCGGCGGTGCGTTCAAGCGATTCCGGAACTGCGGCAAGCAGATCGACGCCGAACGGTTTTTTTGTGAGTTGGCGCACGCGGCGCATTTGGGTTCGGATTTCGTCGGGGCTGCGGCCCGCCATGCCGAGCGTGCCGAAGCCGCCAGCTTCCGACACGGCGGCACAAACTTCGGCGTAGGAGACGCCGCCCATGCCCGCCAAGAGGATTGGGTAGTGGACACCGAGGAGGTCGCAGATAGGCGTGTGGATGGTCATGGCGGTCTTCCGGTTTGATGGCTTGCTGAAGGGCAGTCTAGGCGGCGGGCGGCGCATCGGCTAGGGTTCGGATTGCTGGGTTTGGAGGAATGATGCTGCGCTTGATTTCGATGCTTGTTTTTGCCGTGGCGATTTCGCTTCAGGCCACGAGCGTTTCCGCTGCGGTTCCGGACAATGGGCCGCCGTACACCGATGCGCAGTTCATTGCCTTGTCGGCCGACAGGCTGCCGACGTCGTTCCGCAAGACGCTGCCCGAGTGGTGGGCGCGCGCGCCGGACTATTTGCGCCGGCACGTGTTGGCTTCGCCGAGCGAAATGTGGTGGCCGATTATCGAGTGCAACTTCTTCGGATTCCGTCCGGATGTTGCGGGCCCGGTCAATTCGAAGAAGTGCGAAACGGATCTCTACAAGGCGTCCCAGCGCGGCAAGAACAACTGGAGCCCCGACGGGCAATGGCTCGGGCCGTCGGAAGAGTGCCGTAAGCGCGACAAGCGCAGCGAATGGGGTGAGTTGGTCTGCGACTAAGCTCAGCCGTAGCGCGCCTGAGCCTCCAGCGTGAGGCCCAGCGCGACGGAGAGAAAGTCGTCGCCGCGCTTGATCTGCGCGTCCGGCAACTCGTCGCGCAGCACCGCTTCGACGGCGGGCACGAGGCTTGAGCCGCCGGTCATAAAGACCGTGTCGATCGCTTGCACATCGGCGAGCGCGAGGCAGTTCCAGATCGCGAGGCGCAGGCGCATGAGTTCGGCGGCAATTGCATCATCGAAGTCTTGACGGGTGGATGGTGCGGTTAAGCCCCCTTCGACGAACGCCAAATCGATCGCGGTCCGGTCGGCGGCCGTGAGGTCGATCTTCGCTTGTTCGACCGCGAACGCTATGCGGTGGCCGAGGTGTTTGGTTAGTACGGTGAGGAGGCGCTGGGTCTTGCCGGGTTCGACGGCCAGGCGATGCACCTCTTGCGCTTCGCGGACGATCTTCGGCGTGTAGCAAAGGTTGATCGTCGGCCACCACGCTAAGTCGGCATAGATGGAGCGCGGCATCGGCAGTTCTTTGTCGATGAGGTCGGTGCCGAGGCCGAGTTCGGGCATCACCGTTCGCATGCTCAAATTGCGGTCGAAGTCTGTGCCGCCGACGCGCACGCCGGTGTTGGCTAAGATGTCCCCTTTGCGGTCGCTGCTGCGGCGGCGATCGGGTCCGATGCGCACGATCGAAAAGTCCGAGGTGCCGCCACCGATGTCGGCGACGAGGATCGTCTCTTCGCGCGACGCGGTCAGTTCGTACTGTGCGGCGGCGGCGACCGGTTCGTAAACGAACGAGACCTCTTTGTAGCCTGCTTGCCTTGCGAGTTCGGTCAGGCGTGTTTCGGCCCGCGCGTCGGCGGCATCGTCGCCTTCGACGAAGCGCACGGGGCGGCCGTGGACGACGGCGTCGAGCGGGCCGCCCGCTGCTTCTTCGGCTTTGGCTTTCAGGTGGCGTGAAAACATGGCGATCACGTCGGTGAGTTTGATCGACCGCTTCGAGAGTGCCGTGCGCTCGTCGATCAACGATGTCGAGAGGATCGTCTTGAGGCCGCGCATGAGGCGGCCGTCGTTGCCGTTCACATACGCATCGACGGCGTTGCGGCCGTACAGCGGTTTGTCGCCGTCCGCGAAGTCGAAGAAGACGGCCGACGGAATCATCGCCGCGCCATTTTCAACTGGCGCGAGGATGGTACTGTTGCCTTTGACGATGCCAATCGCCGAATTTGAAGTGCCGAAGTCGAAGCCTGCTGCGCGCATTTTTTTTCATGTCCCCGTTGGTTGAAAGGGACATCCACTTAGTACCTTGCAAAGACGCTTGCCAGACTGTTTCTTTTGGCTACAATCGAGGAGCCAATACGGATGCTACGGCGTTAGTCGAGCACCAGTTCGGTTTCCCGATATCCCTGTAAGTAGAGCGCGGCGCTCAAATCGCTGTGGTCGAGACGCGCGTGCGCCGCTTCGGCGACGATCGGCTTCGCGCGATAGGCGATGCCGAGGCCCGCTGCGGTGATCATGCCCAGGTCGTTCGCGCCGTCGCCGATGGCGAGCGTTTCTTTGATGTCGATGCTGCCTTCGTGCGCGAGCGCGACGAGCGCTTGCAGCTTTGCTTCACGCCCTAAGATCGGTTCGCGCACGGTGCCCGACAGTTTGCCGTCTTCGATACCGAGTTCGTTGGCTTTATTCGTCGCGAAACCCGCAGAATCGGCAACGCGCGAGGTGAAGAACGTGAACCCGCCGGAGATGAGCGCCGTTTTGGCGCCCGCTTCGCTCATCGTGCGGACCAGGATGCGGGCGCCGTCGTTGAGACGCACGCGCTCCGCATAGACGCGCGCGAGCGTCGTCTCGGGCAGATCTTTCAGAAGCGCCACACGCTCCCGCAACGCGCTTTCGAACGGTATCTCGCCGCGCATCGCGCGTTCGGTGATGGCTGCGATCTGCGGTTTGACGCCCGCGTAATCGGCGATTTCGTCGATGCACTCGCAGCCGATGATCGTGGAGTCCATGTCGGCGATCAGCAAGCGCTTCTTCCGGTGAGCCTCGGCAACGATATTGGCGTCGACCTTGTGCTGCCCAAGTGCCGCGCGAACCGGCGCCAGAGCTGCCGGATCGGCGGCGCGGAATTCGCAGGCGGTGCCGGGCGACAGCCAATGCGGGGTTCCGCCGGTGACTTTGGACGCCGCCGTCACAGCCTCGTCATGCAATGCCCCGAGCGCGGCGGTCAAAACCAGCGTATGATTCATGGGTGTTTTGAGAGGTTCGAGTGGCCGGACCGGATGCCGTTCTTATTGCAGGGCCCACCGCCAGCGGCAAGTCGGCGTTGGCGCTGAAGCTCGCGCGCGAATACGGCGGCGCTGTGATCAACGCGGACGCGATGCAGGTCTATCGCGAATTGCGGGTGTTGTCGGCGCGGCCCGATGTGGCAGAAGAAGCCGAAGCGCCGCACTATCTCTATGGCTTTGTCAGTGCGTTCGAGCCGTTCTCCGTCGGGCGTTGGCTGGATGGCGCACGCACGGCACTCGACGACGTGCGAGCAAAGGGTTTGATCCCGATCGTCACCGGCGGTACGGGGCTTTACTTCGCGGCGCTGCTGAACGGGCTGTCACCGATCCCGGAGATTCACGCGTCGATCCGCGTAGAGGCGCGGCAGAAGCTGACGGAGCTTGGGAACGAGGCGTTCCACGCGGCGCTCACAGCGCGCGATCCCACGATGGGTGCGCGGCTGAACGCGGGCGACAGCCAGCGTCTGGTGCGCGCGTGGGAGGTGATCGAGGCAACGGGACAATCGCTCGCCGAGTGGCAGGCGCTGAAAGGCGATCCGGTGCTGACGGGAGACCTCGCGCGCTTCGTGCTGAAGCCGAACCGCGATTGGCTGATCGAACGGATCGGCCGGCGGTTTCATCTGATGGTGGAACAAGGCGCGCTCGACGAAGTTCATGCGCTCCGCGGCATTGGCAACGATCTACCGGCGGCCCGCGCGCTCGGCGTACCGTCGTTGCTGGCGCATCTGGACGGGCGTCTCACACTCGAACTGGCCGTCGAGCAAGCGATCACTCAAACGCGCCAATACGCGAAACGGCAGATGACGTGGTTTAGGCATCAGATGCCGGATTGGCGCGTTCTGGAGTTGAGCGAGCTTGGCGCTCAGGCATATGTGATCGGTGCGGATTTGGAGTGATCAGGCAAGCTTCAATCCGAGGTGCGTTACGAAATGGCGAAAGTCCTTGTCGCGTGCAATAAGGACAACGCCGTGATCGATGCAGGCTTGTGCAGCCAGCGCGTCGCCGAGGCGGGCTTTGAGACCGCGTGCAAGCAACTGGCGGCGTGCTAGGCCTGCGCGCTCCCAATATCCGTCGGTTGGATCGAGGCGGGTAAACTTCGAAATGAATGGTTCGATTGTTGGCGCAGCCTTGTGGTCGCTCAGCAGCTCCGTCACGACCACGGCGGGCAGGCACAGCGTGGCGGTTTCGACCGCAGCCTGCACGGCAAGCGCGTCGATGTCCTTTGAACCCTTTAGAAACTCAATGATGCTCGACGTGTCGGCTGCAATCATTCGTCGCCGCGCAATTCGTCGGCGGTCATGGCGAACTTCACTTTGCCGCGAAGTTTTGCGAACTCACGATAGGCGTGTGCCCGCGTCAGCAGTTCCAGGCCACGCCGGACGGTTTCAGTCACGCCTTCGCCCGTCTCTTTCTGCGCGTCAGCCAGCAGATCGGTCGGCACATGGACCGTAATTTTGCGGATTTCATCTTCCATGCCAGCATTGATACCATAAGTGTTTATGGCATCGCAAGTGCCTCTTGACGCGGTGCAGCATGATCGGTTAGAGGTTTCGTAATAATATTGCTGGAAACTGGCCAGATGCGGAACTTTGTGCTTGTAATTCGCTGCGCCGCTGAGCCCGGGACCTGAAGAGGTCGTGGTGAAGCGGCGTGTCCGAAGGCCCCGACGGGGCCTTTTCTTTTGGCCGATTGAGCATTGCGAGTTGAGACGATGAGTGGACCACAAGACCCGACCGGCGCCGAGATCGTGATCCGTGCGCTCAAAGATCACGGCGTTCGGCACATCTTCGGGTACCCGGGCGGGGCGGTGCTGCCGATCTACGACGCGTTGTTTCAGGACGACGGGATCGAGCACGTGCTTGTGCGCCACGAACAGGGCGCGACGCATGCGGCGGAAGGCTACGCGCGCTCGACCGGTAAGCCCGGCGTCGTGCTGGTGACGTCGGGGCCGGGGGCGACGAATGCGGTCACCGGTTTGACTGACGCGCTGATGGATTCCATTCCGCTCGTTTGCATCACGGGCCAAGTACCGACGCATTTGATTGGCATGGACGCGTTCCAGGAGGCCGATACGGTCGGCATCACGCGGCCTTGCACGAAGCACAACTGGCTGGTGCGCGACGTGCGCGATCTGCCGCGTATCATGCATGAAGCGTTTTACATTGCGACGACGGGCCGGCCGGGGCCGGTCGTGATCGATATCCCGAAGGACGTGCAATTCAAGCGCGCGCCTTACGTTGGGCCGTCGAACATCAAGCACAAGACGTATCAGCCGCGCGTGAAGGGCGATCTCAAGAAGATCGAGCAGGCGGTCGAGATGATCGCGGCGGCGAAGCGGCCGGTGTTTTACACGGGCGGCGGGGTGATCAACTCGGGTCCGCTGGCGACGCAGTTGTTACGCGAGTTCGTGCGGACGACAGGGTATCCGATCACGTCGACGTTGATGGGGCTTGGCGCCTATCCGGCGTCCGACAAGCAGTGGCTGGGTATGCTGGGCATGCACGGCACGTACGAGGCCAATCTCGCGATGCACGGCTGCGATCTGATGATTGCAATCGGCTCCCGCTTCGACGACCGGGTGACGGGGCGTCTCGACGCGTTCTCGCCGAACTCGAAGAAGATTCACGTCGATATCGATCCGTCGTCGATCAACAAGAACGTGCGCGCCGATGTTGGGATCGTGGGCGATTGTGCGTTCGTGCTTGAAGACATGATCCGGCTTTGGAAGGCCAAGCAACTGAAGCCGGATCGCAGCGCGCTCAGTGCGTGGAACATGCAAATCGACGGCTGGCGGGCGCGCAATTGCCTCGCCTACAAGCCGTCAACCGATGTGATCAAGCCGCAATACGCGGTCGAGCGGCTCTACGAGTTGACCAAGGGCCGCGACACTTACATCTCGACCGAGGTCGGGCAGCATCAAATGTGGGCGGCGCAGTTTTACCGCTTCGAAGAGCCGAAGCGTTGGATGACGTCGGGCGGCCTCGGCACGATGGGCTACGGCTTGCCGGCGGCGGTCGGCATCCAGGTCGCGCATCCGGGTTCGCTTGTCATCGACATCGCGGGCGAGGCCAGCGTGCAGATGACGATGCAGGAGATTTCGACTGCGGTGCAGTACGATCTGCCGATCAAGATCTTCATCTTGAACAACAAGTACATGGGCATGGTGCGCCAGTGGCAGCAGTTACTGCACGGCGGACGGTATTCGCATTCCTATTCGGAGGCGCTGCCCGATTTCGTGAAGCTGGCCGAGGCTTATGGCGCGGTCGGCATTCGTGCGACGAAACCGGACGAACTTGACGACAAGATCAAGGATATGATTTCGGTGAACAAGCCGGTGCTGTTCGATTGCGTGGTCGATCAGAACGAAAACTGCTTCCCGATGATTCCGTCCGGCGCGGCGCATAACGAAATGATCTTGGGCGACGCGGCGAGTGACCCCACGGTGACCGAAGCTGGCAAGGTGATGGTGTGATGTCGAAGCAACCGGGTTCCGCCTACTTTTTGGTCGATACGAAGGCGAAGGAAATTCGCACGACGTTATCGGTGCTGGTCGACAACGAGGCCGGCGTTCTGGCGCGCGTGATCGGGCTTTTCTCCGGGCGCGGCTACAACATCGAAAGTTTGACGGTGGCGGAGGTCGATCACCTCGATCACACGTCGCGCATCACGATCGTGACTTCGGGCACGCCAGAAGTTCTGGAGCAAATCCGCCATCAACTGGAGCGGCTGGTGCCGGTGCACAAGGTCGTGGACTTGAGCACGGAGACGCCGGGGATCGAGCGCGAGATGGCCTTGATCAAGGTCGCCGGTGCGGGCGAGAAGCGGGTGGAGGCGATGCGGCTGTCGGAAGTATTTCGTGCGCGCATTCTAGATACGACACATGCGAGCTTCGTGTTCGAACTCACCGGAACGCAGCAGAAAATCGACGCGTTCGTCGATCTGATGAAGCCGCTGGGGCTCGTCGAAGTGTCGCGCACCGGCGTCGTCGCCATCAGCCGCGGCGCGGAGGCGATGTGACGCCCGGAAAAATGATACGGCGCGGAAGTCGTGGAACCTTCCGCGCCGCTCTCCTCCCCGCTTTTCGTGGCCGGTTACGGCCCGACGCGGGTGATCACCATCGTGAGGCGGGCGGCGAGGCCCACATTCGATTTCACTGGCGTTCTCTCCCGTTTCAGTCCGCGTCTTGCGATGTTCCGCCGCGCGGTCTTGATAGCCACGAAGATCGGGGGCACTCCCGGTTTTCACAAGTGAGCGCCGTCACGCGACAACCAACTGAAGGAATTTGAAGATGCGCGTTTA
>JBJXEH010000225.1:0-7908 GCA_046153995.1 Micropepsaceae bacterium | reverse complement strand
GGCGCTGGGCGGGCATCCGCTCTTTGCTGGTTAGGCTCTCGCCGGTCGCCAGAGGGGGCCTACGGCAAGCAGCAGCACGACGACGTTGAACGCGGCGTTCGAGGCGTTGCCGGAAGCGATGGAGCCTATGCTGTCGAGCACGAACCAGGCGAGGATGCCGGCCAGCACGGTTTGGCGTATCGGCTCCGGCGCCAGATCGTAGACCTTCGCCGACAGGAACCAGATCGTGACGCCCCAGCCGAGCAGGAAACCGCCGGTCAGCGCGGAGAGGAAGCGCGTGTCGGGCGAGGCGTAGGTCGTGGCGCCGTCGACCGGCCAGCTTAGGATATCAAGCGTGAGCCTTGCTGGCTCGGCTGTCTCCGTCATCGTCCCTAAGAAAAAGATCGGGCCGAACGAGCCGACGACGATGGCCGCTATTTTTAGCCACAACTTGTGAAACGCATGGGACATAGAAGTGCCTCGGTCAGTGCGCCGTCACTCTGGGGTCCGTGCGTGCCATAAGGCAATGACCCCGCAGGTAATCTCCCGCCGGAACGTCAGCGGTTCAGGAACGCTTCCGTGCGGTCGATCGCGTTCTGGCGAACGCTGGCGTAGAACAGATTGTAGTCATGGTTGTGATAGCTCCCCAATTTGGTCAGCGGGTCGATAAAGCCTTCGCGCTTCTTGAAGGGCAGCGAAACGACGAGGCGGCCGCGTGCGCACTTCGCTCCGGTGACGCCAGAGATTAGCATAGGTAGCGGTGCGCTGTGACCTACGGCAGGAAGCGCGCCAGTGTTGGCCGCGGGTTTCGCCTTGCCCGTGCGCGTCCAGGTCAGAGGGTTCACGCAGAGCCACGTGCGTTTGCCCACGGTTTGATACTTGCCTTCGCCGTAGGTCATCATGATGCCGCGGCCGAGCGCGAGCGGCGTCAACGCGGTGACGCTGTTCCAATCGACGATGCAGCCGGTTTGGCGGGCGCTGTTGCAGGGCGGGAGGCCCGTGTCTTCCATCGCTTCGGGCAACGAGGCTCCGACAATGTAGGCTGCGATCAAACGCTTGCGCAGGTCGGCGCGGGCGATGATGCGCTCCTGAAGCAAGCGCGTCGCATGCAGCGAGCCTTGGCTGTGGCTCGCCAGGATGAACGGGCGGCCTTTGTTTTCCTGCTCGATATAGCGGTCGAACGCGCGCAGTACGTCGGAGTAGGCGAGATCGTATGCGGCGAAACTGTCGGCCTCGGGTTTCAGGAACGCCGAGATCGTCGTTTGGCGATAGCGCGGCGCGAACATGCGGCAACAGCCGTTGAAGATGGCGAGTTGATAGCGCAAGACCCCGCTTTCGAGTTGTGCGCCGGTTGAGCCGCCTTCGTCAAAGCGCGCGTTCCACGTCGCGTTCGAGAGATACGTTGTCGGGTGGATAAAGAAGACGTCGGCCTTCGGGTTTTGCGCGACGGAACCCTTGATACCTTGCGGCACGCCGTCGGCAGGGCTGGGACGCCCTGGCCACACGACCCAGGTTTCCGCCTTCGCGTAGTCGGGGGCAGGCGGCGCCGGCGTTTCGGCAAAGGATCGTTCGGGCGTCTTGAAGTCGGCAGCGCGCGCGGGCTCGCCCGCCATTACAATCACTATGAATAGTGCGGCCGTCCGGGTGCGCATGGCGGGTCTCCTTAGGGATCAGACAGTATCAGTGAGGCAGCTTTGCGCTCAATGCAGGGGTGTCGTTGCAAAGCGGGGGCAGCGATATTGGAAGTTGCTGTGCCGATGGCGCGGTCGAGGATCAACCATAGCGTCACCGCAATTTGGTGTGCCCGCCGCGCTGGTTGAATTGTATCAGTGCCCACTCGCGCAGTTGCTGAATGCTTGTCTCTTTGGCAGGTCGCCGCTCAATCGGGCAGCAGCAGTGCACGATCGCGGCGCAGGTTTGTGACATTGCTGCACTGGCGAAATGCGAACCTGCGCGTTGCACAAAAATTGGACTTTTCCCTGGAGTTTCTCGCGTTAGCGTTTGCAGCAAGAAATGCAAAACGCGAATGGGCTTGGGGCATGTTGGACAAGATTTTGGCGCCGATTTGGCAGACGCCGATTGCGCTGGTGGAAGTGTTGGGGCTTGCGAACTTAGGGACGACGCTGGTCGGCCTGTTCCTGTTCATCGCGGCGCTCGAATTCTTGCGGTCGAGTAGCGGCGCGTTCGAGACGTTCGCACGCGTGTTGGCGGTTGGTGCGGCTCTCTTCACCGGCGCATCGTTGATCTACGGCGATTTCATGGCGCCGACCGCAAAGGCCGTCTACGCGCGGGTCGCCTCACGCATGCCCGCGGACCACACATCGACGATGCTGGCCGCCTCGTTCGGTGCGGCGACCGCAGGCGTCGCTTTGAGTTCGGCGCGCGGCCGCATTGTCGCCACGCCGCCACCGCGGGGGCCCCGCGCGGCTACGGAGAGCCGTTCGCGGTTGGATTTGGCGCTGGTACTGGCCGCAGCCGATCCCGCGCGGATCGCGGCGATGGACACGTCGAGCCGCATTCAGCTGCGATTGCTCACGAACAGGCCCGCGAAGTCTGTCGTCGCGAAGGTGCCGCGCGAACGCGGGCTGCCGCGCAACGGTGCGCCTGCGTTCTGGCGCGTGCGCCGCGTGTGACGAATATTTTGGGGACATTAAGGGGGCATTGAACATGGATATGACAGCAAGATTGGAGCGGACGATACGGCGGGTGAGCATTGGGCTCTTCGCCGTTGTATTTTCGACTGCGGCTGCGTTCGCGCAGGGCACGGAAGCGCCAGAGGCTGCGACGCCCGAAGCGCCTGTCGCTGCGGAGGCGCCAGCGACGGCTCCCGTGGAAGCTGCAGCGGTGGCTGCTCCCGCGATCGCGCTACCCGCGCATGCGGCCGCGTTGGCGCTGAACAGCGGCGATACGGCGTGGATGCTGATGTCGACCGCGCTTGTGCTGCTGATGACCATTCCCGGCTTGGCGCTTTTCTACGCCGGCATGGTGCGCAAGAAGAATATCTTGGCGACGGCCGCGCAGAGTTTCGCGCTCACCGCGGTCATTACGGTCGTGTGGGCGATCATCGGCTATTCGCTCGCGTTCACGAATGGCGGGCCGAACCAAAGCGTGATCGGCGGGTTGGACCGTTTCCTGTTGCGCGGCATGGGATCGGGGAGTGCGCATTCGCTCGCAGCCACGATCCCCGAAAGCGTCTTCATGACCTATCAGATGACGTTTGCGGTCATCACGCCCGCGCTGATCTGCGGCGCGTTCGCTGATCGAATGAAGTTCTCCGCGCTGATCGCGTTCTCGACGTTGTGGCTGCTAGCCGTCTATGCGCCGATCGCGCATTGGGTCTGGGGCGGCGGCTTCTTGGGATCGCTCGGCGTGCTCGATTTCGCGGGCGGCACGGTGGTGCACTTCAACGCCGGTGTCGCGGGGCTGGTATGCACGATCGTACTCGGGCGGCGAACGGGCTACGGCTCGGAAGAAATGTCGCCGCACAATCTGCTTTATGCGTTGACCGGGGCGTCGCTGCTCTGGGTGGGGTGGTTCGGATTCAACGCGGGGTCTGCGGTTGCGGCCAACGAACTCGCCGGCATCGCGATGGCGAACACGCAGATCGCCGCTGCGGCTGCGACCGTGTCGTGGATGTTCTTCGAGTGGCTGGTCGCGAAGAAGCCCAGCGTTCTGGGGCTGCTCTCCGGCGCGGTGGCGGGGCTTGTTGCGATCACGCCGGCGGCAGGCTTCGTGGCGCCGGACGGTGCGCTTGCAATCGGCCTCATCGCGGGCGTGGTTTGCTACGTCGGGTCTGTCTGGCTGAAGCGGATCTTGGGTTACGACGACTCGCTCGACGCTTTCGGCATTCACGGCATCGGCGGTGCGGTCGGCGCGGTGCTGACGGGCGTGTTCGCGCTCTCAAGCGTGAACAGCTTGGGTAAGGGGCTGATCGACGGCAATCCGGACCAAGTAGTCACGCAGCTGTTGGGGCTTGCCTATGCCGGCGTCTACTGCGCAGTCGCAACGTTCGTCATCTTGATGGTGATTAGCGCGACGCTGGGTCTGCGCGTGTCGCACGAGGAAGAAATGGAAGGGCTCGACCTGTCGCAGCACGGCGAGAAGGTTCACTAGCGTTTAGAAATAAGAAAAGGGGTATGTAGTTATGAAATCCAAATCTGTAGCGTTCGCCAGTCTTGCTCTCGCGGTTGCGGCGACGGTGCCCGCCGTCTCACAAGCGGATGACGGGCCCGCGTGGGGGCCGTTCACGGCGAACATCGCGTTGACGAGCGACTATCGTTTTCGCGGTCAAAGCCAAAGCCAGGGCGAGCCCGCGATTTCCGGCGGAGTCGATTATGCGGGAAGTTCGGGGTTCTTCGCCGGTGTCTGGGCGTCGAACGTCGACTTCAACGACGCGGCCGACACGTACATGGAGCTCGATCTCTACGCCGGGTTCACGGGCGCGTTGAGCGACAAGACCACGGGCACGATCAAGGCGATCTACTATCTCTACCCGGCCGCCGACTATCCGCCCGGCGGCGACGAGTACGACTACTTCGAATTGATCGGCAGCTTGGCGCATGACTTCGGCGGCTTCTCCAGCACGCTGGAGGTGGCATGGAGCCCCGATTACTTCCTGAAATCAGGCTCGTCCGTCGCCCTGACCGGCGGTGTGTCGGTACCGATCACCGACAGCTTCTGGTTCTTCGACGGTGGCGTCTCGGCGTCGGGGAAATTCGGTTACCAGTGGATCGAGGAGAACGCCACGTTCGGCGCGCCGGACTACGCGTTTTACGATATCGGGCTGTCGGCAAAAGTCGCGAACGTCACGTTCGACGTACGCTGGGTCGATACGGACTTGGACCTGGCCGATTGCTTCGGCGGTACCAACCTTTGCGAAGGCGGCGTGGTGGCGACGCTGACGTTGTTGCTTCCAGGTTAGTGGGCGTGGAGGGCGCGGGGCTTGGCGCGTAATGCCGCCCCGCGCTCCTTCTATTCGATGCCGCGACGAAGTGGCGATGGCTGGTTTTCTTCTTCAACCGTCGCAGGTGACGTCCCAAGGTCGCTGGTAGCGGCTTCGGGTGAAGCTGGCGCAACAGTTTCCTCAGGAATTGCATCGGCACCCGTTGCAATGCCGGGCTCGGGCGGCGCGAGGGCCGGTTCTTCAGGCAAAGCTTCCGGTTCAGCCGGTGGCGGTGCGGGCTCGCTTGGCGCGATTTGTGGAGCGATGTCTGTTGGCGCCAGGTTGGGTTGCGCCGGATCGTAGTATACCGGCACCGGTTCCGCGCTTTCTGCGGGGCCGTTAAACGAGAGCAGCGCACCGACAGCGATCACCGCGCCAACGACGGACGCGGCGACGGTGAAGCGTGCGCTGGCGGCGAACCAGCCGTCTGCGGTTTGGAAGCGGTCCCACCAGCTGAGTTTTTCCTGGCGCGGGCGCGCGTCGCCCAGCATCAGTCGGGGGTATTCGGCCGGCACGACTGGGGCTGCAGGCGCTGCGGTTAGCGGCGTTCCCTTGGCAAGTGCGTTCGCGACTTGGTCCTCGGCAATCAGCAGTTCTTGCAGCGCGCTGCTGCGGATGGACATCAGTAAGCCCGCCGCGCCGTTCACCCAGCCGTCGATGACGCGCAGCCAGTCGCCTACGTTCTCGTCGCTTGCGGGCGGTAGCGTGAACTCGCCAAGCGCTTCTTTGTAGTTGGTGATCTCTGCGCGTTTGGCCGTGCGTTCGTCGAGGCCGAGTTGAAGCGCCTGTTTGTGGACGGCTTCAAGCGCGTCGTGCACGTCGTTTCCAGCTGCGATCAGCCGCTTCATTTCCTTCGCCGAGACTTTGCGATCGGCCGTGACGACGGCGAACACGTTGTTGAAAACGCCGTGCACGTCCACGAGGTTGGCATGCGTGTGCTCGGCATAGTGGATCAGGCCGCCAAGGCCAGTAAGGTATGCGTCCCAACCGTTGCCGATCGCCTTCGCGGCGGCGAGATGGGCGCTGCGGACTTCGCGGTCGTGCGTCGCTATATCGGACTTGATCGGATCGATTTCATCGTCGAGCGACTTCAAGATCTTCGGCAGCTGACGGGGCGGTACTTCCTCGCCGCGCCAGCGCACGACGCCGCCAGGCGCCTTCAGGTAGCCCTTCTGCAGTCCTTCGAACGTGTTCTTCTCGTCGAAGAGTTCGCGCAGCTTCTCGAGTGCGTCGCCGAAGGTTTGCGGATAGAGAGCACCGAGCCGTGCCGGAACGTTGCCCGCAGGCGCGTCATTGTACATGTCGCCCGGGTTCTTAAACCCGCGCGCGATCGCGCGGCCCAGATAGGCGCCGCGGTAGCGCTTGTCGATCGTGATGCTGGAGTAGTTCTGATCGAGGCGCGCAAACGACTCTTCGAGCGGCACCGGCGGCGGCACCGGTTCCGGCGCGGCCGCAGCGGGTGCGAAGAGGTGCGCCGTCATTTGCTCGCGCAGTTCGGCAGCGTTGGGGAACAGTTCCCAAGCGCTGCGGTCGTCGAGCTCGCAGCGGACGAACACGATTTTCGCGTTGTCTTCGCGGTCGGCATTCGCGGGGTGCGTCGCCCACATGCGCGGCGGGGCGGCGACGTCGCTCTTGAAGACGCGGTGAAGTTCGGGCGCTTCCGCAGCAGGCGCGGGCGTCGCGCCATAGTGCGGGTCGTTGTAGATCGAGCGCAAATGCTCGAGCACGCGCGACTGCACGGCGAAGACGTCCTTGACGGGCGTCTTGTTGCCGTACTCTGCGTTTGCGAAGCCGAACGTGCGATCGAGCGCATCGTCGGCGCCCGAAAGTTTGTGCAACGCGTTGATCAGCGCTTCGCTACCCGTGGCTGACACGGACACGAGGTCGGCCTGGAACTCCATCTCGCGCGAGAGCGCGCGCTGCGCCAAAATCACGCCCGATAGCAGCGTGTCGGTGAGCGAACGAATCGACCAGACGACGAACTGCAAGATCCAGCCGATCCACGCAACGCGCAGGTCGAAGCGGCCTAGGCCAACCAGGAACTTGTCGAGGGCATCGCGCTTGTTGACGACTTGTGTCGCAATCTGCTGCGCAACGTACACCCAACGGCCGACGGCCATCGTCTTCTGCGCGAAGTGGCCGAACTCGTGTGCGAGCACTGCTTTGAGTTCGCTCAGCGTGAGCACGTTAACGAGGCCGAGACCGATCTCGAGGTTTTTCTTCGAGGGAAAAATGAGGTTGAAGAAGTTGAGGTCGTAGAACACCGCCGCATTGACACGCGGCGACAGGAACACACGGTGCGGTTTCGGCGCGCCGGTTTCGTCGGCAATCGCGTGCAGGAACTTGAACAGGCGCGGGTGGTCCTTCGCCTTCAGCTCCATGTCTTCGTTCCCTGCGCCTTTTTGGAAGAAGACAAGGCTCTTGGCCATGAAGAGCGCCAGGAACGCGGAGCATGCTCCAGCAACTGCGACCCAAATTTCGTTCCCGTCGAATTGCTCAATGGTCGCGAAGATCTGGTAGGCGGTCCACGCGAACCAGCCCATGAGCGCGAGGTAGATTGCCATGAAGCCGATGAGGCTCAGCATCGCGAGCGTTGCGTGGCGGCGATATTTTGGGGTGGGCTTGGTCAGGCCTTCCGGCACGACCGCCGGGCTCGGCGGAAAGACGAACGTATCGACCGGCGCCTTGTTGCGCTTGAACAGTGCCATAGAAATTTCCCGAGCTTTCCCAGACCCGTGGAAATTTTACTCAAAAAAGGTGCAACGCTGTTTAACCCGAAGCGTAGCGCCGTGCGGATTCAGCGGCGGGCGTGGGAAAAGTGTCTCAATTTGAACCTGACCGCGCCGTCAGGAGCCGGGCGGCGCGGGGGGCGAAATAGCTGAGCACGCCGTCGGCCCCGGCCCGTTTGAAGGCGGTCAAGCTCTCGAGGATCGCGCGGTCGGCGTCGATCCAGCCGCGCTCGGCGGCCGCCATGATCATCGAATATT